>JBDNRM010000001.1:0-9563 GCA_047718615.1 Bacillus sp. (in: firmicutes)
GCGCCTTGTTTAGCCCCGAAGAAAAATGTTCTCCAGACTCAAAAAGTGTTTTTTTCTTTTAGAGGCTGGAGGTTATCTTTCACAGGGGCTAGGCGCTGGAGCTAGACAGCCTTCACATTTCAAAAAGTATATACTTTTTCACCTTTTAAAAAACAAGCCTCCCATTTTATTGTTCTTAAACCGAGTAATATCAAGATTTGCAGACGAATTTGAAGGTGCGAAGTTTGAGTTTTTAACTTTTTCCGCACCGCTTTTTTTTGTTTCTTTTTATTTTAGAGAAGAAATTGGTATAAAATGACGATTTAACCTAGATATAACCAAAAGTATCCTTTAGAATAAAGAATGTGGGGAAAGAGTGGTGTTTTAAAATGGGGAATAAGAAAAAAAAGAAAAAAAGTCAATTTCCACTTCGATTAAATCTATTATTTTTTACTGTGTTTCTTTTATTTTCCGCTTTAATTATGCGTTTAGGCTTCGTACAAATTGTTTACGGAGATGAATATAAGCGTGAGTTAGAAAAAAAGGAAGATATTATTATAAGTACACAAGTTCCGCGTGGACAAATGTATGATAGAAACGGAAATACTATAGTAGGGAATGCCGCCAAAAATGCGATTACGTATACGAACTGGGGCGTGAAACCGGAAGTAATGCGGGAAACGGCAGAAAAGCTGGCAGGTCTTATTACGATGGATACAAAAGATGACCTGAAAAAAATAACAGAAACTGATAAAAAAGATTATTGGGCTTTGCTGAATGATGAAGCTGCCAAAAAGAAAATTTCTAAAGAAGAAGATGCTGCACTGCAAGAAAAGTATTCAAATGACAAAAAGAAATACCAAAGAGCCTATAATGAATTGCTGCGTTCTAAAATTACAAAAAAAGAATTAAATAGCTTTTCAAAATTTGAGCTTGAGACATTAGCAATTTATCGTGTTTTTAATAGTGGCTATTATTACACACCACAAATGGTGAAAAATACTGGAGTGACAGATAAAGAGTTTGCTAAAGTTAGTGAAAATTTATCCGAACTGCCTGGGGTAGACACGATAAAAGACTGGGACCGCACTTATGCATATGATGGCACACTAAAAACCGTGCTTGGCAAAATCAGTACGTCACAAAGAGGGGTTCCAGCTGAACAAAAGGATCAATATCTCGCAAAAGGATACAGCATGAATGATCGTGTTGGTCTTAGTTACTTGGAAAACCAATACGAAGATGTTTTGAAAGGGCAAAAAAAGAAAGTAAAATACATAAAAGATAAAAGCGGGGAAATCGTTGATTCCACAACTATATCTAATGGAGAACCAGGTAAAGATCTTGTTCTGACCATTGATATGAAATTACAGCAAGAAGTGGATAAGATTATAGAAGAAGAATTAAGAGCAACGAAAAGAAGTTATGTTGGCACCCATTTACTAGATCGTGCCTTTGTTGTCTTAATGAAGCCAAAAACCGGAGAAGTATTAACCATGTCCGGAAAAATGCTTGGCAAAGACGAAAATGGCAATACGGAAATGCAGGATTTTGCTTTAGGGAATATTACGACATCTTATAATGTTGGTTCTGCTGTTAAAGGAGCGATGGTTTTAGCCGGATATAAAGAAGGAGTTATTCATCCTTATACGCCTATTAAGGATGAAATTATGCAAATACCAGGTTCTCGTCCATTTAAATCTTGGAAGGTAATGGGAACTATTAATGATTTGACAGCATTACAGCAATCTTCCAATGTATATATGGCTAAAACAGCTATTATGATTGGTAAAGGACATTATGTGTATAATAATCCATTAGACATTGATCCTGCAGCATTTTCAAAAATTCGCAACTCTTTTAGTGAATTTGGTTTAGGTGTAAGAACAGGGATTGATTTGCCAAATGAAATGGCGGGGTTCAGAGGAACGGAATTAACACCTTACCAATTAATGGCTTTATCCATTGGACAATATGATACATATACAAATATGCAGCTAGCACAATATGTATCTACGATTGCCAATGGGGGCTACCGCATTCAGCCCCACATGGTAAAGGAAATAAGAACTTCGTCAAAAGGCGAAGAGGGACTAGGTTCCATGGTTCAGGAAATTCAGCCGAAAGTTTTAAATAAATTAGATTTACAGCCTAGTTGGCTTTCACAAGTACAAAGAGGATTTCGAATGGTAATGAGTACGTCAAATGGAACAGGTGCTAGATATTTTGGTAATGCTTCTTACCAGCCAGCTGGAAAAACAGGAACTGCGCAGGCTTTTTATGATGGTCCTTTACGCAGTAATTATAATGAGCCTCCGCAAGTCATGAACGTAAGTCTAGTTACCTATGCACCATACGACAATCCGGAAGTAGCGATGGCGGTACTGGTTCCTTGGGTATATACCACGAATAATGGCCCTTCTCCAAATATGACGATTGGTAAAAGAGTCTTGGACAAATATTTTGAGTTAAAAAAAGAAGAAAATAAATAGTTTATAATCGACAACTCCATCTATTAGAAGGAGTTGTTGTTTTTTTTTGCATAAAATTGAAACGAATCATCTGTGCAGTACGACTTATACTATAGATACCAAAGAAAAACTAACTCTTAAATTGTCGAAATGGTATATTATTCAAAAAGGTTTTTAATAGAATTATGTCATGTTTTCGATTACAATAGACAAAGAATTGATAAAAGAAAGTGTGGTTTAACGGTGGGAAAAAAGAAAAAGAAATCGCTCCCTATTCGTCTTAATATTATTTTCTTTGGAGTATTTTTATTGTTCTCTGCTCTAATACTCCGTTTAGGGTTTGTTCAAATTGTATATGGCGAAGATTATAAAAGGGAATTAGAAAAGACAGAAGAAATAACGGTAAATACATCCGTGCCACGTGGAAAAATTTATGATACAACGGGAAAAACAATTGTTGATAATATTCCTAAAAATGCCATTACCTATACGAATACCGGGGCTAAACAGGAAGAAATGATTAAAACTGCTAAATTATTGGCTCAGTATATAAAAAAAGACACAAAAAAGGTAACGGAGCGTGACCAAAAAGATTATTGGATTATGCAGAATCCAGAAGAAGCGGCAAAAAAAGTATCAAGTGAAGAAAAAAAGAAGCTGCAGGAAAAATATACAGATAAAGATGAGTATAATAAACAAGTATATAAATTACAGCTGGAAAGAATAACGGAAAAAGAGCTTCAAACATTAACAAAAAATGATTTAGAAGTTATTGCTATTTATCGGGAATTTACAAGCGGCTATAAATTAACCCCGCAAATTGTAAAAAATGAAGATGTAACAGATAAAGAACTGGCAACGGTCAGTGAAAACTTAGAAATGTTTCCTGGCGTTGACACAAAAACAGACTGGGATAGAATGTACGAATTTAAAGATACATTAAAATCAGTATTGGGCAATGTAAGCTCGTCTGAAAGGGGATTGCCTGAAGATAAACTTGCTTATTATGAAGCAAGAGGATACAGCCGCAACGATCGAGTTGGTACAAGCTATATTGAAATGGAATATGAAGATGTACTAAAAGGGCAAAAGGAAAAGGTTCGTAAAAACACAGATAAAAGCGGAAATATTACGAGTACAGAAGTGATTACAGAAGGAAAAAGAGGAAATGATCTAATTCTATCTGTTGATATGGAATTACAGCTAAAAGTAGAAAAAATAATTGAAGAAGAATTAAAAAGAGCAAAGCAATCAGCAGGCACAAAGCTATTAGATCGTGCCTATGTTGTGTTAATGGATCCTAATACGGGCGAAGTTTTATCCATGGCAGGCAAACGATTAGTAAAAAATGACAAAACGGGTAAAACAGAATTGCAAGATGATGCTCTTGGCAATATTACAACAACCTATAATGTCGGCTCTGTTGTAAAGGGTGCTACTGTTTTAGCAGGATATAAAACAGGGGCCATTTCACCAGGTACCGTTCAAAGTGATACCGGGATTAAAATAGCAGGAACGCCTTTGAAAAAATCTTGGACATATATGGGGGACATAAATGATTTAACGGCACTGCAAAGATCCTCAAATGTATATATGTTTAGAACGGCTATAAAAATAGGCGGAGGAAATTATGTATATAATCAACCACTAAGTGTGGATCCAGCTGCGTTTTCTACGATGCGAAATTATTATGCTCAATTTGGATTGGGCGTACGGACAGGAATTGATCTTCCAAATGAACAAAGTGGATTTAAAGGCTCCAATACAGCGTTGCCAGGGTTTTTACTTGATTTATCTATAGGACAATATGATACGTATTCTACCATGCAGCTTGCTCAATATATTTCAACAATCGCCAATGGCGGTAATCGAATGGAGCCGCATATTGTCAAAGAGATTCGGGAGCCTGTTTCAGATCAGGATGAACTTGGACCAGTGATCGAAACCATTAAACCGAAAGTATTAAATACGGTAGATGCGAAAGCTGAATGGATTAAAAGAGTACAGCAAGGATTTAAAATGGTAGCACAAACACCAAAAGGGACAGCTTATTCTTCATTTGGAGGAAAATCATATTCTCCTGCAGCAAAAACAGGAACAGCCCAGGCTTTTTATGATGGTCCGTCTAGAAGTGAATATGATGAGCCGCCAGAAGTATATAATTTAAGCTTAATCAGTTATGCTCCTTCCGAAAATCCAGAAGTGGCTATGGCTGTAATGGTTCCATGGGCATATCAAGGCAGTGTTGATAATGGCGCCAATAAAAAAATTGGAGAAAGAGTATTCGATGCTTATTTTGATCTAAAAAAGGAACGTCAGCAAAAAAGCATAGAAAAAGAATAAGCAAGAAAAAAGAGGCAAAACTATACACAAATAGTTTTGCCTCTTTTTGATTAGGGAAAGGGTTAAACAGTATTACCGGTTGTATGATATTTATACCATTTATTCTAGTAAATTTACATAACCTTTACATTACGTTAAAACAGTATTAATACAAAAGACTTATAGTTAATTTGTAAACAAAACAACCATCCTTAGGGGGAATAAAGAAATGAAGAGCTTTAAACGATTAGGATTTACTGCACTATTAGGAGCTGTGCTCACACTGACTGCTTGTGGTAGCGGAGGAGCATCTAACAACACAAATAATGCCGATAATGGTGACTCAAAGCAACTTCAAGGTCAAATTAAAATAGACGGTTCTTCTACTGTTTATCCTATTATGGAGGCTGTTGTGGAAGAATATCAAGCGGAACAGCCGAATGTAAAAGTATCTGTAGCTTCATCTGGTACAGGTGGCGGATTTAAATCATTTATTGCTGGGGAAACAGACTTAAGTAATGCTTCACGTCCAATTAAGGATGAAGAAAAAACACAATTACAAGATAAAAGTATCGATTATACAGAATTAAGATTAGCATATGACGGATTATCCGTTGTTGTGAATAAAGAAAATACATGGGTAGATCATTTAACATTAGATGAATTAAAGAAAATTTGGTTAGAAGATGGAAAAACGAAAAAATGGTCAGATATACGTAAAGGTTGGCCGGAAGAAGAAATTAAATTATATTCTCCTGGAACAGATTCTGGTACATTTGACTACTTTGATGAAGTGATTTTAGAAGGAAAACCGCTTGTTGAAAAAGCTACTTTATCGGAAGACGATAACATATTAGTACAAGGCGTAACTGGTGATAAAAATTCTATTGGCTACTTTGGTTATGCTTACTATGCGGAAAATAAAGATAAATTGAAAGTAGTTCCGATAGATGGTGGAAATGGGCCAGTTGAGCCAACCAATGAAACAGTTAAAAGTGGAGAATATGCACCATTATCAAGACCATTATTCACTTATGTGAAAAATGATTCCTTGAAAAAAGAAGAAGTGAAAAACTTTGTTGAATTCATCGTCGACAATGCAGGCGATTTATCTGAAGAAGTTGGCTACGTTAGACTTCCAGATGAAGAGTATCAAAAAGATTTAGAAATACTTAAAGCAGTTAAGTAAAAAAAGTTTGATGGAAAGCTTTGTACTTAAGCTTTCCATCTTGGCATGTGGATAAAGGGGGTCTTTCATTATGAGTGTACAAAAAACTTCACAACATTCATTATCCGTACAGCAGATGATTGAAGAAAGGAAAAAAAAGGTCAGTGTAAATAAAATGATGGAAAAAGCAATGCCAAAAGTTTTATTAATAACAGCAGTTCTTTCAGTATTAACTACATTAGGCATTTTATTTACATTATTGGTTGAGACCTTTACGTTTTTTGAACGAGTGTCTGTAGTAGAATATTTAACAGCAAAAAAATGGTATCCATTCTCAAATCCAGGATTATTTGGAATTATGCCATTAATTTCTGGGACGTTAAAGGTAACAGGCATCGCTGCAGTTGTAGCTGTTCCTATCGGCTTAGCGTCTGCCATTTTCTTAAGTGAATACGCTTCTGACAGAACAAGAAGAATTATTAAACCGATATTAGAAGTTCTTGCAGGAATTCCAACCATTGTTTATGGATTTTTTGCCTTGACATTTGTAACACCTCTATTACGAGGATTTATTCCTTCCCTTGAAATGTTTAATGCTTTAAGTCCAGGGATTGTTATTGGCATCATGATTACGCCGATGATCGCCTCTCTTTCAGAAGATGCTATGAGTTCTGTTCCCCGTTCTATGCGTGAAGGAGCATTAGCATTAGGTTCTACCAAACTGGAAGTCGCAATTAAAGTAGTATTGCCAGCCGCTGTATCAGGAATTGTTGCATCGATTGTTTTGGCTTTATCAAGAGCAATTGGTGAAACAATGATTGTTGCTGTAGCAGGGGGCAGTACGCCAAACTTAAGCTTAAACGTAACAGGATCAATTCAGACGATGACTGCTTATATTGTACAAGTAAGTCAGGGAGATGCTGGATATGGTACAACTATCTATTACAGTATTTATGCTGTAGGATTTACGTTGTTCTTATTTACATTGCTGATGAATTTACTTGCACAGTTTATCTCTCGTCGGTTTAGGGAGGAATACTGATGAAACTAATAGATCATTCAAAAGTTCTCAAAAGAATGAAACCAAGAAGAACAAAAAATATCATTTTACGAGCAATGTTTTTTTGTGCCACAATGGTTGGTTTAGTTGTACTAGGAATACTTTTTTATCGGGTATTGACTCAAGGAATTGGTTATTTGGATTTACAGTTCCTGCAAAGTTTGCCATCACGTAAACCGGAGCAGGCAGGTGTCTACACGGCTCTTATAGGAACCGTTTGGCTAATGGCTGTCGTTGCACCTGTGTCATTATTGATTGGTGTTGGAACTGCCATTTATTTAGAAGAATATGCAAGTAAAAATAAATTTACAGCCTTTATTAAATTGAATATATCAAATCTTGCAGGAGTACCATCCATTGTCTTCGGACTATTAGGTTTAACTCTATTTGTTCGGGCGATGTCTTTAGGCACTAGTGTACTTGCAGCAGGATTAACAATGAGTTTATTAGTGCTTCCCGTAATTATTGTTGCATCACAAGAAGCGATTAGATCGGTGCCAAATGAATTGAGAGAAGCTTCCCTCGGAATGGGGGCAACAAAATGGCAGACAATTGTACGCGTTGTAATGCCAGCTGCCATACCTGGGATTTTAACAGGAGGAATATTGGCCCTTTCCCGTGCAATTGGAGAAACAGCGCCACTAGTTGTATTGGGTTTACCATTATTTTTAGCATTCCTTCCAAAAACTGTTTTTGATATGTTTACCGTTTTGCCAATGCAAATTTACAATTGGACAGGAAGACCACAAGAAGCTTTTCAAGATTTAGCTGCAGCAGGAATTATTGTTTTATTAGCATTATTAATTATCATGAATTCAGTTGCTGTTCTTATTCGTAATAAATTTCAGAAACGTTATTAGTCTTTCATATGGATAAAAGGGGGATTCAAAATGAATAGTACAATTATTGAAAAGCAGGTTAGAGAAGGAAAGATAGCCAATATGGAACAAAAAAGCATCGTGTATAAAACAAATCAGTTAAATTTATGGTATGGAGATAATCATGCGCTGAAAAACATTGATTTGGACATTATGGAAAATGAAGTGACATCTATTATTGGGCCATCTGGTTGTGGGAAATCTACCTATATTAAAACATTAAATCGAATGATCGAACTTGTTCCAGGTGTGAAAACTTCTGGAGAAATAAATTATCGCGGACGTAATATTTTTGATAAAGAGTATGGGGTGGAAGAGCTTCGTACAAAGGTTGGCATGGTATTCCAAAAACCAAATCCATTTCCAAAGTCTATCTATGAAAATGTGGCATATGGACCAAAAATTCATGGAATACGAGATAAAAAAATATTGAATGAAATTGTGGAAAAAAGTTTGCGCGGTGCTGCAATTTGGGATGAAGTAAAAGACCGTTTAAACCAAAATGCGTTTGGATTATCTGGCGGTCAACAGCAGCGTCTTTGTATAGCAAGATGTCTAGCAATTGAACCGGATGTTATTTTAATGGATGAACCAACATCAGCGCTTGATCCTATCTCGACATTAAAAGTAGAAGAGCTGGTTCAAGAAATTAAAGAGAAGTACAGTATTATTATTGTGACACATAATATGCAGCAAGCGGCGCGTATTTCAGATAAAACAGCCTTTTTCTTAAGTGGAGAAGTAATAGAGTTTGATCATACTGATAAAATTTTCTCTAATCCGAAAGATCAGCGTACAGAAGATTATATTACAGGACGTTTTGGATAATAAATGATGGTAGAAGGAGAGACAATTTATGCCAGTTAGAGAAAATTTTGAACTAGGTTTAAAAGAGTTGCAACTTAAATTAACAGAAATTGGCGAGTTTTCGATAGAGGCACTTCACCGATCACTAGAAGCATTAGAAACAAAAAATATTGAGCTAGCACTAGAGATTATTGATGATGATTCAAAGGCAGACATGATGTATGAAGAGATTAATGATTTTGCGATACTGTTAATTGCCAAACAGCAGCCAGTTGCCATTGATTTAAGAAGAATCATTGTGGGGATTAAGATTGCAACAGATATCGAACGAATTGCTGATTTTGCCGTAAATATTGCAAAAGCAACCATAAGAATCGGCGACCAAGAGTTGGTAAAGCCAATTGTTCATGTGAAAAAGATGTTGGAAATTACGAGCCATATGCTTAATCTTGCCATTAAAGCATTTAATGAAGAAGATGCAAAACTAGCAAAAAAGATAGCAGAAATGGATGATGAAGTCGATCATTTAAATGGTCATACCATCAGCGAGTTGATAGAAATTAGCAGACAAAAGCCTGAGTACATGCAACAAGTTTCTCATCTTACATTTGTTTGCCGTTATCTAGAACGAGCAGCAGATCACACTACCAATATTGCTGAAAGCGTGTTTTACCTAGTAAAAGGAAGACACTACGATTGGTAACGAAAAGCGGAAACGCCTTGAACAGCCCCGAAGAAAAATGTTCTTTTGACTCAAAAAGTGCCCTATACTTTTAGAGACAAAAGGTTATCTTTCACAGGGGATAGGCGTAGGAGCTAGACAAACGAAAAGCGGAAACGCCTTGAACAGCCCCGAAGAAAAATGTTCTTTTGACTCA
>JBDNRM010000001.1:9663-126768 GCA_047718615.1 Bacillus sp. (in: firmicutes)
AAGCATGTGCTAGGTGAATAGTGAGCTTGGTCGGTACAAATAAAACTTCATCATTCAATCAGAAAACTCTCTTGTTAAATAGTTGGATAAAAAGGCCAATCTATTGAACCAAGAGAGTTTTTTAGCAATACAGTTGTTTTTAATATAGGTTTTCTTATTTTGTCATAATTTCGGCTATTTCTTTATAGTTCATTTTATTTGTTAAAGCAAATTTGCCGATTTGTACTTTTGTATGGTAATTATTTTTTATTAAATAATTTTCAAAGCCTTCTTTATTATCGATGATGTTTTTGTTAGCAAGCTGTTCGGCAATTTGTGAGATTGTCATCCCTTTTACAATATAAAGTTCATAGAAGTTGGTTTCTTCTTGTGTTGTTTTCTTTTCTTGTGCTGTTTCTTTTTTCTTTTCCTTTAATTGTTCTTCCGCCTGTTTTAGTTGTGTTTGCAGCTGTTCAAACTCTTCTTTTTTTATAATAGTATATCCATTATTGGATAATTGTTTTTCTGCTTCCTTTGTATCTGGAACTGCTGTATGATTCTTTTCAATGAAGCTATAATAGGAGCCGATTAAGCTTACTGAAAAGAAAACACCTAATGCAAAAGAGCGTATGCTTCGCTTATTCATAAATAGCACCCTGTTGTTTGCCTTCCTTTATAATATCCTGTACATCATGAATAGATAAAGAGGATTGAGCAGCGATTCTATGAACGGATACACCTTGAGCGGCTAAAGCCCAGACTTGGTTTTTGATAATTGCATGAATATTTTTATTGTCTGGAGAAGTTTTTATCTTGCTTCCTTGTTTAGGAGATAAATCAAGATCCATTTCCTCTATTAATAACTCCTCTTCTAGTAGTTTTAATTTTTTCTTCACTTTATAAAATTCTTGATATTGCTGGATAGACAGTTGATCTAAATCATCCTGTAATGTTTTATAAGGATCTTTAGCAAAAAAAGACAGAACAAAAAGAATAAGTGAAAAACATAATAAACAAATCATTAATATAAACATATAGTCACCTCTTTACAATTACTAAAAAATACGGCTATGTATATAGGCATATACTTTTATTTTACCATTTAAGCAACGTTTCTGCGGCAATTTTCGTGATATAAGCGAAAATTGCCGCAGAAGCAAAAAAATGTCGTTTAAAACCTATATTTTTCGCTTTCTATTGTCGAAAGAAAGCCGTTTAAATGAATAAAAAGAGGTGGAAAAAATTTTTTCTATCGGTTCAGTCTAATGGTTAATAACACTAGCAAGTTACGACAAAATCTGTTCATTGTTACATCTACCAATCGGTGATAACATTAATGTATAAATAAATAGTCAATTAACAAGAAGTAACGGAATACATTTTTATTTCTTTGGCAAACAACAAAGCTTATTCATACAGGAAAACGAAACTTTAGAGGAAAGAGGTGCTACTTCAAGTGTTGGATCAAATCATAAAGTTAAGAAGAAAAGGACTTTCTTTTCGGAAGATTGCTAATGAATTAGAATCAACTGTCGGTAAAGTTCAATATCAATGGAATAAATACATGAAGAACAAAACAGAAGAACCGGAGGAATTAAAACACTCCTCTATATACAGTGAACAAAAGCAGCTATATATTCCCTCCATTGCTTGGACAAGCATTCAGACCATGCAGCGGAATAACGGAATGGAAGCTTGGCTAACATCAGCAGCCAGTGCTTTTGTGTTTTGGAAAATTCCACAAGGAAAATGGAAGCTGCTGTCTTCCTATTATGGAATAAATAGTCAGGAATGTATGCTTGTCCTAAAAATAAATGACATAACAAGTATTATATACAATGGAAGTAATGCCCATGCTTCTAGACAGATGGAATTAAGCAATGGTCTTGAATATTGTGTTGTAAATGATCTAGCCCCTAATTGTAGTTATTGTTTTGAAATAGGAGTATATGATTACTACCGAACCTTTTTGCCGGTTCTACAATCAAATCCTATCCAATTACCAAGAACTTCAAAAGATCAAAGTGGAGCATTGACTAAAGAGATGGAGAGATGGGTAAAAGGAGCAGTAACAGCTCCAAATTGGATTGAACATGTCAGTACCTACAGCTACTATGAAATGGATGATAGAGAGGATGTTAAAAAGAAATGAATTATTCCTATTTTCAAACAGTTGTATATGCTGATATTCCATTTATCCAAATGTTTTCCCCTAACAAAGAGGAAAGAAACGAATTGTATTTAGCATCCATTCATTTTATTCGTTTTTTACAATCTTTAGAACAACAAAATCAATATTATACCGTGCAATTAGCAATTGCTCCCATTTATTATGAGATAGTAGAGCAACCTGTTTTTCAAGAGGAAATGACTGAATTTTTAGAAAAAAACAAACTTGACTATGAAGGGGAATACAAATATTGGCTACAGCAGCATAAACAATTAAATTTAACGATAAAAGAATTAATTAGCCATAATAAACTAGAACTTCTAGCAAGCCCGGTAACCTTTAGCACATTGCCGAATATATCTACTCAAATAGGATTTTACTTGCAAATTAAAACAGGGTTATCTATTTTGCAAAATCTGTTTTCCTATGAAGCGAAAGGCTTTTGGTTTCCAAAAGGCCGTTATGCTCCTGGTTTAGATTTATATCTGAAAAGAGCAGGAATTGAATTCAGCTTTATTGGAAATGAAACGATTAATTTCAGTGATCCTGCACCGATAGAAGAAGGAACAGGAGTTGTATCCCCACACGATATAATATTTTTTCCGATTCAGGAAAATCTGTTTCAATTGTTAAATGATTCAAAAAATCAACTAGTAAATATAGAAAAGGAAATATTGACCTTATTAGATCAATATAATCATTATCGGCATCAATCGGTTATTACCCTCACAATGGAATTAGCCGAATTTAATCATCGAAAAAAAGAATTAGATAAACGCCTAACGTATTTAATGGATGAAGGATTTGTTGTAAATATATCTCCTAGCATGTATAGGAAGCAATTCAGTGAAGGCCTAGATAAGGTTCATTTAAGTGCAAGCTTTTTAGAAAAGGTAAATGCTGCTGATTTAGATAAGTTTGGAACATATTTTACTGCAAGCTCTTTTCTCGAAAAAGAATTGCAGCAGTGGGAAAAATTACAGCTTCCATCAGAAGCAAACCGGATAATAAAACAGCTTGAAAAAGAATGGATTTTTCTTACAGGACTACTTTCCTCCGTTAAGGAAAATAACATTCATAAAATCGAAAATCATCTCGAGGCTGCCGCTCAACTATCTGCCTTTTTTTATCAGCAATATGATAAAAAGTGGTTGCAAGCGAGAGAAATGCAGTTTCCTGTATTAAATAATTCGTTTGAAAAAAGGAACAAAAGCGATATAGTAGTAGAACATACTGCAAAAAAAAGAGTTCTGCTATTATCTTGGGAATATCCACCTCATGTAGTTGGCGGCCTTGGCACACATGTTGCGGGATTATGTGAAAGTCTAATAAAAAAAGGTTATGAAGTTCATTTAATCACTACACAGAATAGGAACGAAGAAATAAAGGATCGGGAAGAAAAAGTCGGATTATTTGTTTATAGAGTAAAACCAATATACAGTGTGGAAGCAAATTTCATCCATTGGATTGGCGGATTAAACATGAGTATGTGGGATAAAGCGATGGAGTTGGCTGCTTATTATCCATTTGATTTAATTCAGGCCCATGATTGGCTTGTTGGAGCTGCCGCAATCTCTTTACAAGAAACGCTGCAGATTCCACTAATTTCAACCATACATGCAACAGAGTATGGAAGAAACGGCGGAATCTTTACGGAAATGCAAAAGTTTATTTATGAAAAGGAAAAACAACTTATTGCATCCTCTCAATCTATTATTGTATGCAGTGAATTTATGAAAGAAGAAGTGATGAATGTTTTTCAAACAGAACGTAATAAATTGAACATCATTCCTAATGGAATTGAGGTACAAGACAAAAAAGAAATTTCTTATACTTGTTTGGAAGACTTCCCGATTAATAAGGAAAAGAGAGTAGTTTTTGCTATCGGCAGACTCGTAAAAGAAAAAGGGTTTGGTACATTGCTAGAAGCAGTCAAAACGTTTAAGCAAAAAAATTCAAATTTGTTTTTTGTACTAGCTGGAGTTGGACCGATGTTTGATGAATATAAAAATTATATTGAAAAAAATGATTTGAATTCTTCTGTTTTTTTAACAGGCTATTTACAGGAAGAGAAAAAAAGAGCGCTTTATCAAAGGGCTGAAATTGTAGTAATACCGAGTCATTATGAGCCATTTGGCATCGTAGCATTAGAATCGCTTGTTTTTGCTAAACCAACGATTGTTTCAAAAACAGGAGGATTAACTGGATTGGTTGATCATAAAAAAACAGGCATGCTGACCGAACCAGGCAATGTAGAAAATCTTGTTCATGAAATTCAGTATTTATTAGATCATGAAATAGAAGCAAAAGAAATTGGCAAGAATGGCAGGAAACTCGTAGAACAATTGTTCAGTTGGAATCGAGTTGCAGATGAAACGAAAAGAGTATTTGATGAAGTTGTGATGAAAAACAAAATGCAGGAAAATATATAAGAAGACAGGATATTCTAAAATTCCGGTAATAATATGCTCGATGAAATAAAAATAAATATAAAAAGGTGAAATGAGGATGAAAACAGAGGCTTATTTGCAATCAGATTATCAAAGTATTCAAAAAGAAGCCGTTAGTGGAAGGTTGGTTAGCACCATTGGTCTTTGGATAGAGGGAAAAACATATTGGATTCAGAATGGATACGAGAAGTTGATTCCTGAACAAGCTATTTCCGTGCATATAAAACATGTTCCTAAACACTCGAAAATTCAATATAGTGAGATATATGTAAGAAATCACTCCTTTATCGTTAAACAGATGAAAGTGCTAATGCTTAATTATTATTCAAAACCTTTCAAAGAGCATTTAACCTTTGTTTCTCCAACAGATAATGTCATTTTTCATTCTGTAAACGAAGAATTATTTTTAGTGAATGGAGAAAGCAATGGCAGCAGGATAGAACAGAGAACGGTGCAGCCCATTTGGAATGTCCATACAGAATTAATTTGGAGCAACAATGACAATGGAATTCTAAAATATCAGCCAATGGGAAAAGGAGCGTCTGTTAGTATATTTTCTTTAAATGTAGAAGTACAGCCACAAACATCAACCAATTGTAAAACATGGACGATTCATGGCAAAGAAAAAAAAGACTTGATGGATTTGAATCAACTCTTAATTAAAAAATCATACTAGCATTTCCTAATAAAAAGTGTTATTATATATAAGTCGTATGCACGAACTAGTATAGCAATAGTTTGGAGGGAAATAACATGCGTGTAAACATTACACTAGCTTGCACTGAATGTGGAGATCGTAACTACATTTCTAAAAAAAATAAACGTAATAATCCAGATCGTCTTGAGCTAAAAAAATATTGTTCAAGAGAAAAACGTACTACAACTCATCGCGAAACAAAATAAGCAGAGGGGATATCCCTTCTGCTTTTTTTCATGCTCTAGATGGAGACAGCCTGTATAAACGAAAAGAAGAGGCTGCAGGACAGCCTGAGAATCCCGCCGCAGAAGCAAATCTCCGAGGAGGATCAAGCGTAGCCCCATGAAAAGCGAAGAGTATTCCGGCTGCGGACCCCATCGAAAGAGCCAAAGCCATTTTTCAAGGTAGATAATAACAAAACAGGAGGATTTTATTTGAAATCGGAGAAAATGGAACTTCGCAAACAATTAAAAAAAGAATTATATACCATCGATGAAAAAACACATAAACAGCTTTCCCAGCAAATCGCAGCAAATTTATATCATGATATAAGTTTTAAACAGGCGAAAAGCATAGGCATCACTATTTCAAATTATCCGGAAGTAGATACATCGGCCATTATCCGAACATGTTGGAAACTAGGGAAAAAAGTAAGCGTTCCAAAATGTTTGCCGAAAACAAAAGAAATGATATTTCGAGAATTGCACACATTTGAGCAATTAGAAAAAGTATATAGCGATCTTTATGAGCCAATAGAGAAACTAACAGAAGAAACGAAGAGCAATGAGATGGATTTGCTAATTGTTCCTGGCCTGGCATTTACGAAAAACGGCTATCGAATAGGGTTTGGCGGAGGATATTATGATCGCTATTTATCTCTATACAAAGGGCAAACGATAGCATTAGCTTTTCAAAAACAAATAGCAAAGCAGCTCCCAATAGAACTACATGATCAGCCTGTCTGTAAAATTATTACAGATGGTTATATAGTCGATTCGCTACAATAATCACAAGGTAACGCCACAGAAGGAATAAACGAAAGGAAAAAAAGTGGATAAAAAACAAATTAATTTCTCAAACTACTTAGTAGGAGGGATAAAAAATGCCGAAGATTTTGTCCGTTTTATTAATAGGTTTAAGTGGTTATTTTCTTTTGAAAAAAAGATACCGTATTCTGAATGTTATTCTTAGTAATAGAGTAATAAGACAATATTTAATTAAGTTTGTTATGAACTTGCCAGGACTTCGCAATAAAATGATAGGGTCTGTTTTTTCCGGATCAAGAAGCTATTAGAAGACAGAGTGCCAACAAAACTTCTTTCTTCAACACTTCGAAACGCTTGTAAGCAAGAAGAAGGACGTTCATACTCAGATACTCAATAGTGTCAGTGCCCAGCCCCAAAAGTAATACTTCTGGCTATTAAAAATTTAAGTCAAGAGAACATTCTTCGGGGCTGACAAAGGGTGCTTTGGTTTTATTATCTTCTACAAATAATAAAAGAACTAGATTTGTGGATAAGTTAGTGGTTTGAGTTGAGTCCAGCTTTCATGTACAAGGATAAGTTATTAAATAGGAATTTGTTGACGCAGAATAATGGATTCTCCGTCTTTTGTTGTAAATAAAATAAGAAGATGATCCTTATTTATTAAAATAGAAGGAATGGTGCTTCCAATTGGATCAGTGATGGTTCCATCTTGTTTCCTAATTCCCAGGAAATAATTTTTATATAAGCCTTCCGTTAATTGACCAATGATTTGAGCAGTTTTTTCCTTCGTAAATCCTTTAAATGGAGTATGATGATAGGTACTTAAATCAGTTAATAGAAGATGAATTGGATATTGATCCAGCGACAGACCATTTTTCTTAAAACTTTCATTAAAATAGTAGTCTACATAATGTTTTGTTTCAGAATCCAGTACTCTTTTCCATTGTTTTTCTTCCATTGTTTGAGGAATTTTGAATGCTTTTGCTGTAGAATCAAAACGAGAATTAATTACGTAAAGAAAAGCATCTGTTATTTTTTGAGAACTAAAAATCCGATCATTAACATCATGGATTTCAGCATAATGGAAGGATATCGATTGGAATAACCTGCTCTCTTTTTCGACAAGCGTTTTTTGTTCTGTTAATTCCATTGTATTCTGTTTCCACTCCCCCATTGTGCTTACAAGTTTCCCATTTGCATATAATAAGCTCATATTTTGCCTTAAATAAGCTACTTTATTTAAATTGGATGTTGTTTCCCATTGAATACTGTAAGCATCATTTTTTTGTTTCGCCAAAGTAATAGAGGTTTCTGCTTTAGGAAAGGAGACATTTGGATCAATAGGGAAGTAGGTAATACTCTCTTTCGCAATTTGATTTTGTTGAAAAATATAAAAAATAGAAATAATTAATGCAAGGGAGAAACTTAGTAAGAGAAAATCTCGTTTCATTTTTTTCACCACTATTTTTTAGTATAGAAAAGGAAAAGGAGTATGAGCTACGCCGTACAGGATGTACAAGTGCCCTGGGCTTTTCTTGTGAAATATACATTACACATTATATGGTGGAAAAGCTTAAAACATGTCCGAATATTGTTAAAAATAAAAGGTTTAAAAGAGTAGAAAAGTTCGTTAAAATATAATAAAACATTCTTGAGGAATATAAAAAAGTACATTATACTTAAAATGAAAACGATTTAAAATTGAATTTTATAACGAATTATTAAAAAATCGAATAAAAACAGAGGGTTAAAATGAAAAGTATTTATGATGTTCAACAATATTTGAAAACGTATGGAACGATTATTTATACCGGTGATCGAATCGGTGATTTAGAATTAATGAAATCAGAGCTGCAAGAAATATATCAATCTCAACTGATTGAAAAGAAAGACTTAGAGTCTGCGGTCTTTATATTAAATCAAAAAATTCAAGATTTAAAAGAAGAAAGAGAGAAGTAAGGGGAGAGAATAAGAATGACAGAAAACTGGGTTGTTGGTGTCGATTTAGGTGGTACCACGGTAAAAATTGCTTTATTAACATTAAATGGAGAAATAATCGAAAATTGGGAAATTCCTACAGATAACAGTGATGAAGGAAAAAATATTACCAAAGATATAGCCAAATCAGTTGATGAGCATTTAGAAAAATGGAATCATGCTAAATCAGATGTTTTGGGAGTGGGAATGGGTGCTCCAGGTCCTTTTGATTACGAAACTGGTATTATTTATAACACGGTAAATCTGGGATGGCCAGATAATTTTCCATTAAAAGAACGATTGGAAACGGAACTCGGTTTGCCAGTATCTATTGATAATGATGCAAATTGTGCTGCATTAGGGGAAATGTGGAAAGGTGCAGGAGCAGGATGTAAAGATTTAGTGTGCGTAACATTAGGTACCGGTGTAGGAGGAGGCGTTATTGTAAATGGCCAAATTGTTCAAGGCGCTAAAGGAGCAGCTGGAGAAATCGGTCATTTAACTGCAGTTGTGGAAAATGGTGCACTTTGTAATTGTGGAAAAACCGGTTGTTTAGAAACGATAGCTTCTGCTACTGGCATTGTAAGATTGGCCAAGGAAATGCTTATAGAAGAAATGATCGATAGTGAACTCCAAATTTTATTAAAAAAAGAAGGAACGTTTACAGCAAAAGATGTATTTGATGCAGCGAAAAACAATGACAAAGTAGCACAAGATGTTATTGCATTTGTAGCATCTCATTTAGGTTTAGTATTAGCTAATATTGCCAATACACTTAATCCGCAAAAGATCGTTTTAGGAGGAGGAGTATCCAAGGCTGGGGATGTTTTATTAACACCTGTAAAAGAAGACTTCCAAAAATACTCTTTTAAAAGTGTAGCTGAATCGACTGTGATTGATGTTGCAACGCTTGGAAATGCAGCAGGAGTAATTGGGGCTGCTTGGTTGGCTAAAAGCAAAAAGTTAAATTCATCCGTTTTATAAAAAAGATAATCATCTCGTTAAAGAAACAGGATGCCATTTAGAAAGTTTAGTTGCGAATACTTTTAAAGAAAAGTGCAGCTGAATTTTTGAATGGCATCCTTTTTTAGATAAGAATGTATATTATTTTAGAAGCCAGATGAGTTTCGGGCTTTTACGCACAGGTCAGTTCGTATCAGTGGTAGTGGCCGCATTGCCAATGGACGTACTGAACTTGGCAAGTTATTGCTTAGCCTCAAAAAAAATCACCTCTTATTTTTTTTCGTTTAAACAGGGTGAAATTTCCTGCTATTTCTTTGAAACTTTTTCGATTCAAATCCGTCTATATACTAGTAACAAAATATCATATCGTATAAAAATGAAAAACAGATGAAAAAATAATAAAAAATATGAAAAAAATTGCTTTTATCATTTATTTTTGTGTGGAAAATAAATGTCATAATATGGAGGCAGAGGAGGGTATACCATTTGTTTAGCAGAAAATTAGAATGGTCCAAATTTTCTTTTTTAACAATCGCAGTAATTTTACTTTGGATAAAAACAAACATTGTTTATCTAACAAGTTTTGACATTAAAATAGAAAATTGGACACAGCAGTTTATTTTATGGATCAATCCATTAAGTTCGTTATTATTTGTTTTTGGTATCAGCATGTTTTTAACCGTAAAAAATCAAAAAAAGTATATATGGATGGCAAGTTTGCTATTATCACTTATTTTATATGCAAATATAGTCTTTTATCGTATATTCACAGACTTTTTAACACTGCCTTTACTTTTTCAAACAAGTAATATGAGTGACTTAGGAAGCAGTGTAAAAGAGCTTATTCATCCGACTGATTTTCTCTACTTTATTGATCTGCTATTATTAGCTTTTCTAATGAGAAAAAAGCCAAGCTTTATTAAGTATCCAACTTATACGAAAAATGGCAGACGCTTATTTTATTTACTGGCAGCAAGCTTTGCCTTTTTTAATTTGAGTTTGGCTGAAACACAAAGAACCCAGCTGTTGACAAGAACATTTGATAGAGAAATACTAGTGAAAAACATTGGAGCTTATAATTATCAGCTCTATGATTTATTCTTACAAACAAAGTCAACTGCACAAAGAGCATTAGCTGATGGTAGTCAATTAACAGATATTACTAATTATAATAGTGCCAATTATGCCGCCCCTAATCCAGACATGTATGGTGCAGCGAAGGGGAAAAATATTATATTGGTCAGCCTTGAGTCAACACAGAGTTTTCTAGTAAATCGAGAAGTGAATGGAGAAGAAATAACTCCCTTTTTAAATGATTTTATTAAGGAGAGTTATTATTTTGATAATTTTTATCATCAAACGGGACAAGGGAAAACATCCGATTCTGAATTTATTGTGGAGAATTCCTTATATCCGTTAAGCAGAGGAGCCGTTTTCTTTACCCATTCTGGAAACGATTATCGTGCAACACCTGAAGTATTAAATGAAAATGGCTATTATACAGCAAGCTTGCATGCTAATAATAAAAGCTTTTGGAACAGAGATATCATGTACCAAAGCTTAGGTTATCAACGTTTTTACGAAATTGGAGATTATGATGTAAACGAAGAAAATTCTGTAGGATGGGGTTTGAAGGATGTAGAATTTTTTGAACAGTCTATTCATCATTTGAAAGAAATGCCTCAGCCGTTTTATAGTAAGTTCATTACATTAACAAACCATTTCCCATTTGTATTAGAGGAAGAGGATAAATTAATAGAGCCACTAACAACGGGAAGCAAAACCCTTAATAATTATATTCCAACTGTCCGCTATCAAGATGAAGCGTTAAAGCGGTTTATTGAATTATTAAAACAAGAGAATTTATATGAAAATAGCATCATTATTTTGTACGGAGATCATAACGGAATTTCTGAAAACCATAATAAAGCTATGGAAGAATTATTAGGTGAAGAAGTTACTCCACTTGTCAGTACACAACTGCAAAGGGTGCCCCTCGTTATTCATATACCGGGAGAAGCAGGTAAAACAATTTCTACCGTATCTGGTCAGGTCGATATCAAGCCTACGATACTGCATCTTCTAGGCATAGAAAGCAAAAATGAAATACAGTTTGGAAAAGATTTATTCTCAAAAGATAAAAAGGAATTTACCGTACTACGAGATGGAAGCTTCATCACGAAAGATTATGTTTATACAAAAGATACATGTTATCAGAAAAAAACAGGAGAGCCTGTGGAAAGAAATGCTTGTGAAGCGTATATAAATATGGCAAATGAGGAGTTAGGCTTTTCTGATTCCATTATTTATGGAGATTTGCTTCGATTTTACAAGATAAAAGATGGAAAACTTCTGATGGAAGAAATTAACGAACAATAATAATAAAGTGAAACTTATCAGAGGGAGGATGAGGAAAATCTCCACGGATGAAGTTTCACTTTATTTATGTATTTTTTTCGCTTTAAAATCATAAATATGAAGGGATGGAAGGAGTGGATATGTTGGAAATAAAAGCTAGACTTGGCGACACCTTTTGGTATTATAGCCGGCTCTTTATGATACCATTAAACATAATGGTTGACAGCAATCCGTCAATAAATCCCAATAACATAACAAATGGGCAAAAAGTTAATATTCCTGGTTTTACGACACAAAGAATTGTCCTTAAAAAAGGGGATACTTTATGGAAGATAGCTGGTGCAAGAAATATTTCAGTAGATAGTATTTTATTATTAAATCAGCAAATAAATCCGAATCAATTAAAAATCGGTGATCATATATTGGTGCCAACAAGAATTATTGCAAAATTGGTGAACGGAAAAAAACAATATGATTATCGAACATTACAGGAAGATATCAATAAGCTACAAGCCAATTATCCTTTTATAAAAATAAATACAATTGGCGAAAGTGTATTAGGTCATGCTATTCAGGAAATCCGCTTAGGAAGGGGGAATAAAAAGGTTCATATTAATGCCTCCTTTCATGCAAATGAGTGGATAACTACCCCGATTCTTATGTCTTATCTTAACGATTATTTATTAGCTTTAACTAATAATACGAATATAAAAGGAGTTAAAATAGCACCTCTTTATCAATCGATAGACCTTTCTATTGTGCCTATGGTGAATCCAGATGGAGTAAATCTTGTTTTAAACGGTCCGCCAGAAAGTGAACGTGAAAGGGTATTGGCGATTAATGGTGGAAGTACTGATTTTACAGGCTGGAAAGCAAATATTAGGGGAGTCGATTTAAATAATCAATTTCCTGCAAAATGGGAAGTCGAAAAGGAGCGAAAGAAACCAAAATCGCCTGCTCCAAGAGATTATCCTGGAGAAGCCCCTTTATCAGAACCAGAATCGAAAATAATGGCACAGCTTGCTAAAAGAGAAAATTTTCAGCGAATGCTCGCTTTTCACACGCAAGGAAAAGAATTTTATTGGGGATATGAAGGACTGGAGCCAAAAGAATCACAAGCAATTGCTAATGAATTTGCAAGGGTAAGCGGCTATGAGGCTATACAATATGTTGACAGCTATGCAGGCTATAAAGATTGGTTTATTCAGGACTTTAGAAAACCAGGATTTACAATTGAATTAGGCAAAGGAATAAATCCGCTTCCACTGTCCCAATTTGATGAAATATACCGAGATGTTTTGGGCATCTTTTTAGCATCTTTATATATGTAAAAATAAATGGTAATAAGGGGATTAGCAGGTGTGGTAAGATTTATTCAACGTGAAAAGAAAAGAAGCAAAAAAGATTTTAACAAAGCCGGAAATATTCGGCTTTTTTGTGTTACTATTCAATATAGTAAACAAATCAAAATGAAGTAAAAGGGTGTGGAAAAATGTTTGATCATTTAAAAAGAAAAGCGGAAGTTGTTTTTCTTCTTATTCTTCTTTTCACACTTGTACTATCTGGATGTTATCCTAAACAGAAAGAAATAACGGGTGAAGAAGATGAAAAGGATGTACCGAAAAAAGAACAGAAAGAAAAGTCACTTCTTCCTCCGATAAAGAAAATAGTTGGAGAGTTTGTTCAAATTGCAGGATGGTTGGATGATGATAAAATAGCCTATATTTCAAAGACAGAAAAAGGTTATCAACTTTATTCCTATAACCTTTTTGCTGGTACATATACAAAGCTTTTTCAATCAAAATCAGAAATGGTGAATGTGAAAATAAGCCCCAATTTGAATCAGATTCTTATTTACACAGCGGCATCTGATGATACGGGAGAAATAACGATAATCGATAAGAACGGAAATGCTCTTTTTACTACATCGCTTGCAAGCTATGATGCTGATTTTTTATGGAATCCTTTTAATGAGAATGAATTATTAGTTTCTGCTTTTACGGATGAATGGAAAAGTAAAGTATCTTTATTATCCATTCATCAAAAACAACTCCTTCCATTGAAGAATATCAATCCCTTTTCGCAATGGTTAAATAAGGAGGAGCTCGCCTATTTAGATTGGGAAAAGGATGATGCTTCCTTTGAAGCTCCTATAAAAGCAAAAAATGTACAAACAAATCATGAAGTGGATTACAATCTATCCAATGTTTTTTCGATGCATGTTTTTAAAGAGGCAGTCGTGGCCATTTCAACCGATTCGAATGATATTGATACGGCAGTTTATTCCTTTTATCAGCATGATTTTCGTAAAAATAGCAGTTTTTCGGCACCACATTTATCGAAATACACAGATTGGCTTATCCCGTATTTTGATTTGCATAATACAAGTTTCTATACATTTATACCAAAGGAAAGCGGCAGTGCAGATACATATAATAGTGGATTTGATTTTATGTCAATCAATACAAAAACGGGAACAAAAAAACAAGTTGTTAAACAGCCATTAGAAAATCAGCCAATACAGCTATCGCCAAAAAGTGATTGGTGTTTATATGGGTATTATTTGGAGCAAATTATAAATGTAAAAACAGGAGAAATTTTTTCTTTGACAAGTGTCTAATGAACGGTGAAAAAATCATCTTTCATAAGAGAAAGTATAGATAGTTGAGAAACTTCTTGAACTATGACAAGATAAAGGAAAACAGATTTTAAGGAGAGATGAAAGTTGGCTATTGTTGATGTAACGGTAATCCCAATTGGAACAGAAACGCCTAGTGTTAGTAAATATGTAGCGGATATCCATAAAATTCTGCAAAGCTATGAAGAAAAGGGAGAAATTCGCTATCAGCTTACGCCGATGAATACGATCATCGAAGGGGAGCTACCGAAATTATTTGAAGTAATCCAGGCAATGCATGAAGCTCCTTTTTCAAAAGGATTAGTACGAGTGGCAACAAATATCCGTATTGATGACCGCAGAGATATTGAAAGAAAAATGGAAGATAAAGTGGAGCGGGTTATGAGCCATTTATCAACAAAATAATAAACGCTAACAAGAGGTGCAGGTAGATGGAATATAAACAAATTCCCCTAGGTCCAATTCAAACAAATTGTTATTTAGTCTGGGATGATGACAAAAATTGTTTAGTTATAGATCCAGGGGCAAATGGAGATAAATTAATAGCCATTATTTCGAAATTAGAATTGACACCAGTTGCCATTCTACTAACACATGCTCATTTCGATCATATTGGGGCAGTGGAATCGGTTAGAACAGAGTACAGCATTCCAGTGTATGTTCATAATAAAGAAGATGAGTGGTTAATCAATCCAAAGTTAAACGGCAGTGCTGCGTTTAAACTGCCAACTCCAATTGTCGCAAAGCCGGCAGATTATTTCCTTGATGAGAACCCTTCTATGACTGTCGGAGATTTTACATTTGCGGTATTGGAAACTCCTGGACATTCTCCAGGTGGTGTGACGTTCTATTTTAAAAAAGAAGGCGTGGCATTTGTTGGTGATGCATTATTTCATGAGAGTGTTGGACGAACCGATTTGATTGGGGGCAATTCACGAACTCTTCTTGCAAGCATTCATGATAAGCTGCTTGTATTGCCTGAAGATACGTTGATTTTATCTGGACATGGCAGAAGTACTACTATTGCACATGAAATGGATCATAATCCATACTTAAATGGTTTCTAAAGGAACTGGTTTTTTCGAATAGGAAGGGGGTATCCAAATGTCGAAGAATCGACTTATTGGATACCCCCTCTTTTTTCATGTATTATATAGAAAAGCTAGGTTTTTATGCTTTTAGATACCTTATTTTCGCAGGTGCTTTTTGTTTCTCTCATCTATTAAACAGAAACTTTATAAGCACATTGATGGCATCCTGAAATAATATTTTGTTTCTCAACTAACTGTACATCTTGGAAAAGGGCTTCAAACATGCCAACAAAAAAATGTTGATGCATGTTGCATACTTTTTCTTTATGGTCCATAGCCACCTCTTTATATGGACAATTAAAAATTTCAAAATAAAGAGAGGTTTGATCTTCATTCCATTCTAAAGCTGGCATTTGTCCAGTTATTAAACTGGCATTTTGCAATAGTCGAATTTTATCATCATTTGTAAGGGTAGTTGCATTACTAGTGAATCGAACAATTTCCTGTTCCATCATTTCTTTTCCAAATTGTTTGCCAGATTCAAAAAGAGCTTTGCGGCCTTCTGGTCCAATTTTATCCATAGACTTTAATAAAATTTTGCTTAATAATTGATAATCCCTAAATGGAAAGCTCAATTGAATTACTTCATTTGATAATCGATACAATCTGCTTGGACGTCCGCCTTTACCCGTTTTTTTTGTCTCTGAATAAAGCATTCGAACATCTTCTAATTTAGATAAATGCAGTCTTGCAACATTGGGATGTATGGCAAATTCATCGGCAATTTCCTGAACTGTGACATCTTGATGACGGTTTGTTATATATTGATAAATATAAAAACGAGTTGGATCAGACAATACATTGGTAACTTTTAACGTATTTTCCATCGCTTTTTTCCCCTCCGTATTCTATTTTCTTCATTATAGTATAGCAATCTACCATAAACACCGTAAAAACTATAAGTTTATAAAATGTTCACATCTAAGCAATAAATATGTTCATAAAATATACATATTCATTATTGATAAAGTAAACAAGTTGATAAACGTGTATATTAGACGAGAATAAGCCTGCTCATTTTAAATAGATGGGCAGGCTTTTCTTTGGTTGTAGTATAAAATGTTTGCAAGAGTGTTTATTATCCAAAATTATCCATAAATATCCGGTGAAACATGAAGCATCTTTATTAACTGGCGGATTTTCCTGTTTAGATTCGGAAAGGATGAATCAGGATCAAAACAGCAAAGAAAAGAGGAGAGTTTGTCCGGAAAAAGGGCAATCAGGATCAAAACAGCAGAGAAAAGAGGGGAGCCTGTCCCTTAGTGGGAGGCAGGCTCCAGAATTTAAAAAACTTTTTTTAGGGAGTTACTTGTTAATCAACAAGCCTGAAATGTTTGCTTGTTTTTTGGTTGACTGGGCTAGCTGGATTCGAACCAACGAGTGACGGAGTCAAAGTCCGTTGCCTTACCACTTGGCTATAGCCCAATAGTGAGTACTTTTGCTTCCATGTAAAAACTAGTATAGGAAGAATGGAAAGCTTTTATACATTTTTTTATTAAATAGTGTTGCATTCTCAATAAGTCCGCAGCCGGAATACACTTCGCTTTCCGTGGGGAGGGCATTGAAAAAATAAATGACAATATTAACAGAGTCTTTAATAAAAATAAAATAATAGTGTATTTCCGTAAAATTCACATAAATAACCTTTTCGAGGAAATAGTAAAAATAAATAAAATTCCTCTGAAAGGTTGAAGAATGGATATAAACATATTTACATTTATATTAATATATTTACTCCTTTTTATCGTTTATTGGATAATACCTAAAGTTTTAACACCGATTGAACGGACGGGCTGCTACTTAATTAGCGTGATTATAGTACATGATTGGGTAAATATTGCAACCGTAAATTTACATATACTAGAGCTTTCTCAACAATTTTATAAAAGTATGATCTTTTCAATAAATAAAATTTTCTTATTCCCGATAACCTTACTTCTTTTTTTAGAAGTGTTTTTGTTTGTAAATAATAGGACAAAAAAAATAGTAGTGATGATTTTAGGAATCAGCACCATTTTATTTTTAGATTTTTCCAATAAAAGACTTGGAATTATTACCTACACAAATTGGACAAGCTGGAATACTCTTTTGTTTTGGCTGTCTTTTTCTATTCTTTTATACAGTGTATTTCGGTTGTTTCATTATCTTCAAAAAGAAAGGTGAGTGATGAGGATGTTTTTATACTTGCCAGAAAAGTTTGATGAAAACGAATGGTTTATAGTGATATCGACCTTAATCGCACTAATTATTGTGAAAATATTGCCGAAGCGTTTTCCAATTATCATTACCATATTGCTTTGTCTTTTTATTAGTGCAGTTTCCAAGATAGTGGATCATCTACTCTCAGGCTCCACATTAGTGAATTTATATGATTTTAATGATTCAACTAAATATGAATATTTCGACCTATTTTTACAATGGATTTTGTATCCAATAATCGGTTATTTATTTGTTTATTGGTATGATTATTGGAAGGAAAAAAGAAGAAATACTCTTTTATTAATAGTCGTTATTATTGTTATATCCACTATCTATGAAGCAATATCTGTGAAATTTAAAGTGTTTGATTTCAGAGAATGGTACAGTTACTTATCCGCCGCCTTTTACAGCTTTGCTTTTCCCATTACTATTTTTTATTATCATGTATTAAAAAAATGGTATGAAAAGATAAACAGAATTTAAATGGTTACTAGTGGGGAGAATTGGAGCTATATTTCGTTTTTGACAAAACAATGGAATACAATTAGAAGCTGAAGAGCTTTATGAAAAAAGTGAGTAAGGAGATAAGGCAGCCTCCTTAGTACTAGATAAAATAAATAAAAAAATAAAAGAGGAAAGAAGGATAAACGAAAAAAATGTCGAAATAAATTAATAAAATAACGAAAGGTGGTGCTTTATGCATCGTGATATCGATTGAAGCATTAGCAAACCGTATTGTTAGAGAGGCGGTTGAAGATGAAGCGACAGATATACATATTATCCCGAAACAAAAAGAATCTCATCTCCAGTTCCGCATCTCTAATAAACTCCACACTAGACATATCCTTCCCTCAAAAGATTGTGACAAATTAATTTCCCATTTTAAATTCACGGCATCTATGGACATTGGCGAACGAAGGCGACCTCAAAATGGATCGTATTCGACAACGATAAAAGGACAGCATATTGGACTGCGTCTTTCCACACTCCCGTCTATTCCACATGAAAGCTTAGTTATTCGCATTTTACAAGAAAAAAATGATATCCCCATTTCTAAAATCAGTTTGTTTCCAGACGCTTCACGAAAATTAATTGCTTTATTAAAGCATGCTCACGGGCTTGTGATTTTCACTGGTCCGACCGGCTCAGGTAAAACGACAACCTTATATTCTCTTCTTAACGAAAATGCGCATCTGTATCATCGAAATGTTATTAGCTTAGAAGATCCAATTGAGAAAACACAAGAAAACGTTCTGCAGATTCAGGTGAATGAAAAAGCAGGCATTACGTATTCGACTGGACTAAAAGCAATCCTGCGCCATGATCCTGATATGATTATGGTCAAAGCTTAGTAATCCCTATAAAACTAGCATTCTGGGGGATTAATCATTAGGCTCGACCACATTTTGACCACGTTACTTTTCATTTACCTTTTTAGAGAACACATTTGCAACATCTGACTGCAATCCTATAGAAGCATGACTATAAGTATCCAACGTTATTTTTACAGAAGAATGACCTAAACGGTCAGCCACTATTTTAGGATTTGTGTTAAGTTCCAAAAGCAAAGTAGCATGAGTGTGTCTCATATCATGAAATCTAATTTTAGGAACGCCAGCAATATTTATATATTTTCTAAATGGTCTATTTAAACTGGTTGGTCTAAATGGTTTTCCATCCGGATGACAGAAAATCAATCCGTTGTCCTGATATTCTGGACCGAACTTCAACCTGTAGGCATTGTTTTTGTTAATCCGTTCCTTTAAAATAGAGGAGACAAAAGAATCTATGGCAACTTTCCTATATGAAGAAGGTGTTTTCAGTAATCCAATCTGAACACCTTTTTTTGTTTCTGTAATACTCTGACGTATATTGATAATATTCTTGGAGAAGTCTGGGTCTATTCGTCTTAACCCCATAACTTCTCCTTTTCTTAATCCAGTAAAGGCAGCAACTGTGAAAACATCATAATAAAATTCATCGTATTTTTTTGTAATGTTTAAAAAATGATTTAACTCTTCGAAGGACCAGGTATTTTTTTTCTTATTCTTAGGGTTGCTAATCGTAATGTTTTCTAAAGGACTTTTAGAAATTATTTCTAAATGTACAGCATGTTTAAAAATCATTTTAGCAACGGATAATACCTTATGGGCTGTATCTGGTTGTAAACTATCTAACAATTTACTAACAAAAGCTTGTCCATGAACAGGTTTGATTTCCTGGATTTTATTGTTCCCAAAAAAAGGATTGATCCACTTATTAATCTTGATTGAATATTGTTCTGATGTTGTTTCTTTCAATTTATATTTGTAGCTTTCATACCAATCAAGAGAAAACTCTTTGAATGTTAATTCTTTTGGTGCAATCCAAGAACCATTATTCACTTCATAGACAAGTTCGTTCAATGCAGTTTCAGCTTCTTTTTTCGTCTTGAAACCACTCTTTGTTTTTTGCTTCCGTTTCCCCGTAATCGGATCTTTTCCTATATCAACAGTATAACTCCATTTATCGCCCCTTTTGCGAACATAACCTTTCATTGAGAAATCTCTCCCTTTTTTCGGCTTGTCCCTACAAGAAGGCAATCTTTCACTTTGATAATAACGTCAGCTGGCAACTCTTCAACATAGATGATCTTCACAATAATCTACTCCTCACCCCAATATCAGAACAAAACAGAACGTACGTTTCTATTTTTGTTAATTCTAATATATCATGGTTCATGGTAGTGAAGGTGATTATTTTGTCGAAAAAAAATAGGTATATGATGACATATTTCGACAATTCAATATGAACGCTTATATATCAAGGGATTTTACTCACTAATTTTTGTCATATTTTTGACTATTTCAGCCCATTGCTTGACTTGTTCTGGAGTAATCCCTTCTTTTTCTAATTGTTCACCTAAAACCATCCATTCGCCGCCAGCATCTTTTATTTCTTGAGGTACATCTTTTTTGTTATCGATTAAATCACCAATATCTACTTCTAAAACGTTTGCAATCTTAACCAACATTTCAAGACTTGGTTTTGCTGCTTCATTTTCGAGTTTAGATATAAACGACTTGGTGACATCTACTTTTTCACCTAGTTGTTCTTGGTTTAATTTCATTAATTTTCTATATTTTTTAATATTTTCTCCATAACCCTTCACAATAACACCACCTTGAATACAAAATAACTCATTTATATTATGCCTTAAAACTTATGTAAATTGAATGGTTTATCAACATTTTATAAACCGCACTCAAATTAATTCGAATTATTTTCTATAAACTTGTTGACTAATAATTCAACTTAAATGTATAATGAAATAGAAGTTGAGTGATAATGAAACTAAACAGAAAGTGAGGTGGAATTATTGGTCAACAACATTAGAGATATCAGAATAAAAAGAGGATTAACTCAAAAGGAATTTGCTTCCATGTTAAATATTTCCTACGATTATTTGAATAAACTTGAAAGGGGGAAAAAAACTCCAAGTCTAACTTTAGCTGTAAGAATGGCTAGATCATTGGATTGTAAACTAGATGATATTTTTTTTATCGATTAAGTTGAATTATAAGTAAACTTTGAGGGGGTAGTTGAATGGAAAAAAAAGATTTTCCGTTAATGATGACAGCTAATGAAATTTCGCAAATTTTAGGTGTTAGCAAACGAGTAGCATATGAAATCATGGATGAGAAAGATTTTCCGTTAATTCGTGTAAGAAGAACTAAACGTGTTAACCGTGATGATTTCTTTAAATGGTTAGATAAAAAGAAGGTGTCCTAAATTGCCAGTTTCTCACATGCATTTATTTGAAAGAGTAAAAGGAAATAAAATCAGATATGAGATTTTGGAAAGAGATAATTACCAATGTGTATTATGTGGCAGCACTGAAGAATTAGAAGTTCATCATATGTTAGCACTTTACTTAGGAGGGAAATCAGTCACAGATAATTTAATAACTTTATGTTCATTCTGTCATCTATATGCACCAGAGACAGGAACAGAAGCAAATAAAAGGTATCTAAAGCAAAGAAATAAAGTTGCTTATGAACAATTAATGCAAATTCCTGATTTAAACGCAATGGTTGTTGTTGCTTGTGTTGAATTCATCAAATCAAGGTTCAATGAATATATCGAGAAAGGATTCATAAACAAGGAGCAAGCAGAAGAAATACTTTTTTATGAATCAGAAAAATTATTTTGAGGAGTGAGTATAGGTGAAAGTGACAATTATTAAAGGTCCGATGTTTGAGAAGGCAGAAAAGAAAGCTCACGCTTTATTGTATCAGATCATCAGACAAAAAATGATTGAAGATGAAATGAAAAAATCCCAAAAGGAGGATAAGTAATATGAACAAACAAAAATTCATGGAGTTTGTATCTAAAGCTTATGACAAAGGTTTTTACATCACAATAGCTGATTACTCTCCTCAGACAACAAAAGCAGAAGCAATGGAAGTAGCTGCAGAGTTAAGTGAAGTTTTAGAACTTCCAGTTCACAAAGAAGATTATAAATCCACTCATTCTTACGAAGTGGGTAGCGTTAACGAAAAAATCAGAGGGCATTTCTTTTATGGTCCAGTTAATTTTCTTGATGAAGATGTCGATCTGAGTGGCGGTGAGGATGTTGCAGTCTGAAATATTCTCTTATATCAATGCTCGTTATGAAAATGACGGTGTCCTCGTTGATGCAGATGAAGTGTACGAATCGTTTCAGACTGATTTTGATAATGGTGTCCCAATCACACTAATTGATGAAGTTATGGAAGATTTCTTATCTATCCATTCTATAGAAAATATCCAAATTAAATGGGAGGGTAAAATCGCATGAAAAATTTAGAAACAGTGTTAGAAGAATTAGAAGTATTGGAGCAAGTGGAGGAACAAAAGAATTTCATCGTTAACAACTTGGATTCTGCAACAGAAGCAAGCAGACGCATCGCTTATTTCGAAGAAAAGAAACAGGAGATCGACGCAATCATCGAAAACCAAGTTGCTCCTTTTCTTGCAAAAATCGAAAAAATCAAAGAGTGGGGGGAGGAAGCCAAGAAAGAGTTTATTGATAAGCAATCGTATTACACCACTACATTAGAAGTGTATTTACGTGAAGAAGTTGCTCAACAAGAAGAAGCTGGTAAGAAAGCGAAGAAATCAATCAAACTCCCTTATGGAAAAATCTCATTAAAGAAACAGCAGCCGGAGTTTAAAAAGGATGAAGATACATTACTGGAGTTCGCTATCAGTCAAGGATATGCAAAAAACAAATGGTCAACAGAATGGGCAGAGTTGAAGAAACAATGTGTTGTCCATGAAGGTAAATTGGTGTTCAAAGATACTGGAGAATTTGTTCCTGGTGTAGAAGTTGTGGAGAAAGATGAAAAATTCGAGTTCAAACTAACATAAGGCAAATAAGTACGCCAACTTATTTGCCCCATTGGAAAATATGTCACGGTAATTATAACACAAGGAGATGGATAGTGTGTCTGAAACTAATAAATCTTTAGTAAAAAAATTATCCGAAGTAATGCGCCAAGTTAAATACATCGAGAAAAAGGGTTTTAATAAATTCCATAAATATAAATATGCTACTGAATCCGATGTTGCGGAAAAGGTTCGTGAAGTCCTTGCTGATCAAAACGTCATGATGGTACCTAATTTACTGAATCATACTACCAGAGAACATACAACAGCTGCAGGGAAAACGGAATACATTGTATCAGTTGATATGGAGTTTAATTTCTATGATGGAGATAGCGGGGAACATATTGCATTTCGTATGAGTGGAGACGGTCAGGATGCTGGAGACAAAGCAATTTACAAAGCCATTACAGGTGCTCAAAAGTATGCCCTTATGAAAGTATTTATGATTCCAACTGGAGACGATCCAGAAGCTGATAGCGGCACTGACGATAAAAATGAATCTCCTAATTCAAACAATAATCAATCACCTAGCAAAAATGCTCCTATGGCTTCTGATAAGCAATTGAATTTCGTTAATAAGCTTCTAAAAGATGTTTCAACTGCCAAAAACATTACAGAAGATGAAGCTTATAAAACGCTGAAAAAACATATGAAAAAAGATATGGAATGGTTTACTGCCGATGATGCCAGCGACGCAATACAACTTCTATCTAATTCATTAAAAAAAGGAGCTTAATTGCTCCTTTGACAACTATGGAGACAAAGGAAGGTGAGAAATTGATTAAATTCATTAAACGACTTATCTGTAAGTACAGAGGTCATGATTGGGAGACTTATACCATTAGTACAGGTTATTGGAGTAACGATATTGAACAATCAGGATACTGCAAACGTTGTAAATTGGATACTCATGGCGAGTATGAGTAATGTCGCCATACGATCATTAAACGAAACAGGAGTGGTTGCATGGAAGCTGTCAAATACAAGCAGCCAGAAGCTACATACATCGAAGAACAGGAAGAATGTATCTTATTGGAGGATAAACATTGGATATGGCCCGTAATCTTTTGGGCTGTATTCCTTATCATAACGATTCTAATGGGGATGGGGGTTGTTGAAGGATGAAAAAAGGCGATTCTGTTACTGATTTTAACGGTCATTCCTATTTTATACACGATATTAATGGCCCTTTAGTAAAAATAGCTCATTACTTCAAATACAAAGTAAAAGGCATCTATGAATTTAAAATTGATTTGGCCTATAGAATGGATTTAATCCAAGCAGATTTGGAAGGATACAGCGAGGAAGAGATCAATTTCCTTATCAATCTAGCATTAGATACAAACGATAAGGAATGGTTCCAGGAGCTTATGAGAAAGCGAGAATCATTGAAAGGTAAGGAAATAATGAATGAGTAATCAAATCATAGTAATCTGTCCATATTGTAACACTCCGAGTATTTTTATGAGCAGCAAAGAATTTTATGCAAACGATTATAAAACTAATTTATACGTATGCAGTCCATGTGATGCTTATGTCGGAACACATGGAAACACCAGACAACCATTAGGAACCTTGGCTAATAGGAATCTCCGTGAAATGAGAAAAAGAGCTCATTCTTTATTTGATCCATTATGGAAAAAGAGAAAAATGAGTCGTTCAGCAGCCTATAGTTGGATGCAACAAGTAATGGATTTACCACCTGAGAAAGCACATATAGGTATGTTTAACATAGAGCAATGCGAGAAGTTAATAAGCCTTGTGAAGCAATATAGAAATATCAAGTAATCAAAATTTGTATTGCGTTTCATTAAAAAGGGGGATTTAAAGTGATTAATAAAAATCTGGAATTTGAATTTGTCCATAAAGATTTATATGGAGTAGCGATAGAAGTAGTTAAAAAATTTGTTGGAGATGGTCTTTCTCGTCCTATTCTTAGCTATGCATTACACACCAAAGAAGGCGATATATTAGCAACAAATTCACACAAAGCAATTCATATTAGGGAGATACATGGATTTAATGAAGATTACCTAGTAAACCCTAAAAATTACATGTTTGCAAAAGGAACTTATCCGGATCTCTACAATGTAATTGGAAGTGATTCACATAAAAAATCAATTACATTAAATAAAGAACAAATAAAATTATGGCTCCAACTTTTTAAGTCTATTAACAATACTCTAAAAATGATGAAAAGCAATATTATAAACAAAGCTGTAAAAATGAGTTTTTTAGAAAACTCTGTGACTATTGAAGTCATGGTTGATTCGGAAAACAGCTTTAAAACGATATTGCCGACTACAGAATTAGTTAAACCTGATTTCGATAAGATTACCTTTTCAGTTGAGATGATGAGGGATGCACTAGAGGCGCATTTTAAGTTAAACTCCGAGCTGATTAATATATATTTCCATGGTCAAATGAGACCAATAATCATGAATGATGAATCTATTGTTAAGACAATAATTTTGCCAGTAAGAACTTATTAACACAAGAATTATTAAGTTTCATAGAAAGGAGGGAAAGACTTGCAACGTATTTTAGATGCATGCTGCGGCAGTCGGATGTTCTGGTTCGACAAGCAGCATGAAGATGTTGTGTACATGGATAATCGCCAATTAAGCGACACGTTATGTGATGGAAGACAGTTAATTGTAGCGCCAGATATAATTGCAGATTTTAGAAATATGCCATTTGAAGATAACTCCTTTTATCTCGTCGTATTCGATCCACCACATTTATTAAAGGCTGGCGAAGATTCTTGGTTGGCCAAAAAGTACGGAAAACTTGGCCAAGATTGGCAGAGAGATATTGCAGCTGGATTTAATGAATGCATGCGAGTGCTTAAACCGAATGGAACACTTATTTTTAAGTGGAATGAGGATCAAATAAGATTACCAGCAATCCTTAAAGCTATTGATGCAAAACCGTTGTTTGGAAATCGCAGAAGCAAAACGCATTGGCTAGTATTTATGAAAAATTAAGTTTCATAGGCGGTGAACAAATGTATAACAGCCAGGTACACCTATTCGCACCGACATTGGAGCAACTGATTGAAGAACTGATCAGTGAGCGAGTCGAAAAGTATTTCATCGAAAGAACAATCAAGCTCGGAGATACACCTTTCCATTACTGCAAAGTGCTTACGAAAAACCATGTGTATGACGTATCAGTAACAGAAGGTTATGAGCATGAATCGGAAGTTAACCACGTTGTTAGTAGAAAAAATTTGAGTAAAAGGTTTATAAAAGGATATTTCAACGATTGGAAACTAAAGAGTAAAGGAGTCAACTAAAGAGGTGAGTAAGACAATAATCAAGGATTTACGTCGTATTGAATTTTTTACAAGAAAATCAAAGGAGCTGGAGGCGATCCATCCATCCAAGATGGACGCTCGCTGGCGCAGGCGCTGTATCCGGTTGATGAATTATAAGGCTGCTATGCATAAGTGGATTAAGTGATAGTAGACAACTTATATAAGGAGTTGGAGTAATGAAATGTTATTACTGCCATCAAGTATGTGAAGGTTTAGTTTTTGAGCAGGGGAATTTTTCTATTGTTGCTCATAGAGATTGCGCAGTTAAGAAGCTAGAAAAAGATTGCGATTTAATTATACGAAGTAAATAGATAGTGCGTAGTAGATAACTATTATGCGTTGGAAAGGGAGAGACGAATATGAAAACAGAACACGAAATTCAACAAAATAACATTACGGAATTGCTAAAATTGATTGACCAGAATCCCGAATTGCCAATTGTGCCTATGGTTGATGGTCAACTTTGCGGTGATGATTGGAGTTACTATATGGGCAAGTGGGGACAGGCGGAAATTGACGAAGTTTACCAGGGAGATGAACGAGTTTACTTTAAATCTTCCGATGAAGAAGAGTTAATTGGAGAACGTGGAGAGTTTATTTTTGATAACGAATATCCAAGCCGAAAATCCTTAACTGATGAAGAAGAAAAAATAGTCGAAAAGAAGGCTGAAGAATACGTAGAAAGTCTTCCTTGGAAAAAAGTCATAGTAGTTTCAATTGAATTACCATAATGGATAGTACGAAACTTATGCGTGACATAAAAGAAGGAGATATTTGTATGGGTTTTATTATCAAGTGTACTAATTGTGGGCAATTATCAGAATTAGAAGACGGGTTTTTCAAAAAGGCAAATGAAATCCAAGTTTATGATTCTGGTGAATTTTTAGTATCGATTAAGTGTACTGGATGTGGGAATGAAGTTGTTAGTAATTATGAAGAATAATTTGCATTACGAAAATATGGCCCGAGATTTGTCCGATTCTTGGGCCGAACTGGACCGAGAAAACAATTCGTAAACTGGGAAACAAAATGATAGTTCTGTTGATTAAGAAAGGGTGGAGAACATGGAGATTACAGTAAATGAACAACCTCAACGTTTTTATTTAGCTATTAATAATAAATGGGAGCCTGCAGTTGGTCATGAAATTAAAGTGGGGGAATACAGATTTTGCGCTATACCATTGAGCAATAGGATTAACATTTCGGAAGTGACGTCTGGTGCAAGGGTGCTAAATATTCCGATGACTTTAGAAATTACAATGGCAACAGCATCAAAAGAGGGTTCAGTTAAGTTTTTTTATAAAGTCGGCGAATCGTTAAAGCGAATTATTGGGCGTGCATTTGATTTTAATGAACAACTTGCAAATATGAAGAAAACAGCATTTGAACGTTTGGGTGAAATGCCACCAATTGAAAATGTTGATGTGGAGGCGATCTGATTGGCTAATAAGGTCCACAAATTAAAGTTATGGCCAGAATACTTTGCTGCTGTTGCAGATGGTACAAAGCCATTTGAAATCAGAAAAAATGACCGTGATTTTCAAGTAGACGATACATTGTTATTACAAGAATTTTTACCAGAAAGACAAGCGTTCACTGGTAGGTTCGTATCGAAGAAAATTATCTACATTACAGATTTTGCTCAGCAGGACGGCTATGTTGTTATGGGGATTAAATAAGGGAGGGATCATTAAGGCCAGGTACAGGGGTTAGAAAAGTTTTACCTATAGTAGGAGACATTCACATAACTGGCATAGTCAATGTAAGTGGATATATGGAGTTCTTAGTATTGCAGAGTACTAAACTATCGCTGGTACTTAAAATGGCAAATAGCATTGTTCTAGCGGTGGAGGAAGTGTTAAGAGAATGATTGTTTATTCTTGCAAGGAATGTGATCAAATACAGATTGATTACAAGGTCATACCTAAATTAAAGTGTCCCTGCTGTGGCAAATACATGGATGCGGAAGAGGAGGAATAAGGTGAGTTTTATTTTTGAAAAGCATTATACAGAGAAGTTCGAAGTTACACTTGTATGGAAAAATTTCATGAGTTATAAAGCATTCAGTAGCGTTAGAAAGGATAAACCAAAATGCGAATTATGTAATTCTTCATTCAATGAAAGTCATACAGTACATTTAGCTTTTGTTAAAGGAAAGGCTAATAAATTAATTTGTACCAATTGTGCAGATAAAGCAGTAGCTGGTGGAGCTGAAGAAAGAGTGAGAGAAAAATTTGTTTAACAAAAAAAGAGGATGCACGAATATTATCCTTGCATCCTCCCCGGATCACGTTGTTTCTTTTTCTCAACAAGTTCTAAATATCTAAGACCATAACGGACAAGTTCATCAACAGCTATGCTGCGGTTATTCTTTCTTTTGTTAAAACGGTAATCTTCTACCAAATTTAATGTATCAGGGTTCCAGGATATAGTAGTAGTCGGTTTAGATGAATCAATTCTTACATGCATATTTGTGTACACTCCTTTTATTTTGGATTTACGTAATACGGTAATAAGTTATTGCAATGGTTTTGTTTAATCGGTTTCATCTACTAGAACGAAAAGATCACCAATATCACATTCAAGAATTTCGCAAATGGCAGCAATTGTATCGTAATGGATTTGGTTATTATCGTTCTTGTGTAATCGATCTAAAGTTTTTCGTGCAGTAGGGTGGCCGGCGTTTTTTAACATACGTTCTAGCTCAGCGATAGAGCGAATTTCCCTTTCTGCCATCAAAATAGCTAATCTATTTTTTACTTTCATGATATATAACATCCTTTCACTTTTTTATACTTTGTTATTATATATACTTAACAATATACTAAAAAGTTTCATTTTATGTCAATTAAATTTTACCAAATTATGAAGATATGATAGGATGTGTTAATTTTTGCTTGTCAAAATTGGTAAGAAGTTATAATATTATTATATGAAGTTATAATATTTGCCTTCGGGGGAGGTGATTCGATGAAGGTGAAACATCAATTAAAAGTTCTTATGGCGAAGCACAACATCAATTCGGTAAAGGAATTAAGCAGGCAAACAGGGATATTTTATGGAACCTTACTTAACTTCTATCATCAACGCTACGAAGCTTTTAATGCACCGTTGATTGCTACATTATGTGAGTTTTTCGGATGCAGGATTCAAGATTTACTTGTTTTAGAAAAAGAAAAAGTTTCTTAAAAGGAGATGATATTGCGAAAGGTTTGGTGGAAGTTCACTTCAAGAACCTTTACATTAGTGTTATCAAAATGAATTGGAGGAAAGTGAATGGATCAATTGCAAAAGGTTTTCAATTATGGACAAAGTCTTATTCGTACAGTCATAAAGGATAATGAGGTCTGGTTTGTTGCAAAGGATATTTGTGAAGTATTAGAAATTAATAATCCCAGTCAAGCTCTTTCAAGGTTAGATGAGGATGAAAAGAATACCATCATTTTAAATGAGGGTATTGGTAACCCAGAAAAATCTATAGTTAATGAATCTGGATTATATAGTCTAATACTTGGAAGTCGAAAAACTGAAGCGAAAGTCTTTAAGAGATGGGTAACTCATGATGTTCTTCCTACAATACGAAAGACTGGTGGTTATGTAGCAAATGATGATTTATTCGTGGATACTTATCTAAAACATGCGGATGAATCCACAAAACTTTTATTTAAAGTTACTCTTGAAACTGTCAGAAAACAAAATGAAGAAATAGCTGTTATGTCACCAAAAGCAGAATATTTCGATGCTCTTGTTGATCGCAATCTTTTAACTAACTTTAGAGATACTGCTAAAGAACTACATGTAAAACAAGGTTTTTTTATAAATTGGCTTCTTGATAATAAGTATGTTTATCGAGATCAAAGAAAGAAATTAAAACCATATATGCAATATGTTCCAAATCTCTTTGAATTAAAAGATTGGGAGAAAAACGGAAAAGCGGATGCACAAACACTTATTACTCCTAAAGGGAAAGAAACATTTCGTTTGCTACTCCAAGAAAAGAAAAAAGCCTAACGTTGGCAGACGTTAGACAAGTATTTCGATCAGTTTATAAATATTATGCTCTTGTAGCCCATTATATACCAAAAATACCTTGTTGGCTACAGGAGCGTACGTTCTAAATAACACATAGAAGGTGGTTTTATGGCTAGGCCTCAAAAAGAAGGATTAGACTACTTTCCTTTGGATGTTGATATAGATCAAGACGATAAGGTTGCATTAATAGAGGCGCAGCACGGAGTTACTGGCTTTGCCATTGTAATCAAACTTCTTATGAAAATATATAAGAATGGCTATTATTACAACTGGACTGAAAAGGAACAATTACTCTTTTCTAGGTCTATTAATGTAGACATTAACTCGATTAATGATGTCATAAACGATTGCTTAAAGTGGGAATTGTTTTCTAAAACTGTTTTTGAAAAACAAGCTATCCTTACATCTAAAGGCATTCAGCTTAGATATTTAGAGGCTGTTTCTAGGAGGCAGGAAGTGAAAATACCAAAAAGTCACTTACTTATTTGTGGTGATAAGGTTAATGACTACAAAAACTTAGTTATTGATAACATTAACGATGAAAATGACGACATTAATCCCCAAAGTAAAGTAAAGAAAAGAATAGTAAAGAAGAGAAAAGAAGAGAAACATAAATATGCTGAATTTGTCTCGATGCTTCCTTCAGAACATAAAAAACTTTTAGATCAATTCGGACAAGCAGGGACTGATGATCGAATTGAACGTCTGAATCTTTACAAAGGATCAACAGGCAAAAAGTATAAGAGTGATTACTTAACTATCTTGAATTGGGAACGGAAGAATTCTAACGACAAGGGAGGAAGTAAGGTTGAAACCGATCAATACTCTAATCTCTTCTAAGATTCAATTTGCAGGAGAGAGAACGTGTGAAATCTGTGGCTGTATAGTGCCTATCATCATTCGTGCAGGAAAAGAATATAGCCATTGTCTGGCTTGTGATAATAAGGTTTTAGAAAAAGAAATGGAGGATTTCCGCAAGAAGTCAGAAGCGGAAGCCTTCTTCTGGAATAACAGCCTGGTACCAAGTGATACGGAAAAGGCAGTATTTGATAATTACGAACCTAAGAACCAAACACAAGAGGATGCCTATTTTAAAGCGAAATGGTATGCGGAGCACTTTCATAAGCTGATTGCCGAAAAAGGCTTTAATTCACTCTTATTTCAAGGCTCATACGGTATAGGAAAATCTCATTTATCTCACTCGATAGCAATGCAATTGAAACAAAAACAATGCAAAGTGATCTTCGCAGACGTTCCAATGCTTATGAAGAAGATACAGAGCACATATGGAAGCTATAAAGATTCACAGATTACTATTTTTGAAAATATAGCAAAGGCTGATTTAGTTATATTAGATGATCTTGGAGCTGAGTATGTAAAAAGCAAAAATGGTGAAGAGTCATGGGCGGTAGATACGCTCTTCTCCATCATCGGTTCAAGAGTAGAAAAGCCGAACATCTTCACCACGAATTATGATGCGAACGGATTAATTAACAAATATGGAACTCATGGTGGAAGAATTGTTTCTAGAATGTTTAAAGGCACCAAATCAATCAAAATGACTGGTGACGATTATCGGGTGACTGGCTTATGATAGCAGCACAAACCGAAGAAGGAAAAGATAAAAGAGCTATTAATCAGATTGAAAAACAATATATGACGGAAGAAAGAAAAAAGGTATACATTGCCTTGGAATTAGAGAATTTTATTTGGGATAAAGAAGATGTAAAAGAGCTGGACTTGATGTATAAGAACGGAAAAAGCGACCTGGAAATAGCAGCATATTTCCAACGTCCTTGGGTTGATATACATGTATTGATATTGGATAGGTTGCTCAAAGGGAAAATCAAAGAAAGAACAAACGCAGTCTTGCTAAAGCCGGCAAAGAAAGTGGTGAGCTGAATGGATATAAAGGTGCTTAAAAAGATGGATGATCTGCTGGAACAGTGTAAATCCTGCGAAAAGAGCCAACAGTATTTCACACCGGAATTATGCGAAGGTTGCAACATCTATAAACAGTTACGGGAAATCGGTGATTCTCTTGGGAAAATTGATACAGCTAAACCAAAACCACTCAAAATAACGATTGAAGAGTTTGTTCAACATCGATATATCGGCAAGTTAAAATACAAAGAAATCGCAAGCTTGTATGGGTTGAACTATTTTCAGATTAACGGATTTTATCAACGTCACAAAAAGAAAATAAATAAGTATCTGGAAGAGAAGGGGATTAATTAATGAACCTTAAGCGGAAAGGGATACTTAATCAAATAGACCATTTAACTGATAACTATTGCGATCCGTGTCATCTGGAATTAAAAGATAAACACATTTATTGTCGCAAAGAATGCAGTGTAGGAAAGAATCTACAGAAACTTGGTCGCTGGTTGGATGAAGAGGCAAAGGAACGAAGAATACAAAATATCTTATCTAAAGGTCAAAACATAAAGAAGTCAGATATAAAAAAACTAAAAGAATACGGTGTATCAGATTCTAAAATCCAACAAGCATTAAGAAAGGGAGTTGAAGTAGTGGGGAAATCGAAAATAAATATGACGGTGGAAGAATTCGTACAATGGAAACATGTTAAAAAATTCTCATATGTGGAGATTGGTAAAAAATTCGGTGTAGGAGATGCAGCGATTCACATGTGGAAAAGCAAAAGAGCAAAAGAAATTGAAGCAGCTGTAAAGGCGCTGGATTCATGTGAAACGCAAACAGATAAGATTCCCCCTAAACAAGATAAAAAGCCTGAATATGACCATGCTATGAAGGAATTAGCTACTAAACTAACAAACAGGGAAACTGCATTAGTAGAAAAAGATAAATTGATTGCAAGTCTAAAAGCGAAAGTAGAGGAATTAGAATCTATTTCTGAAGCCTGCGGTGATGTGGAAGAAGAAACAGCTGGTTTAAGAGAAGAAGTAACTTCCTTGCAAGATTCTTTATCAAAAGAAATTGAATTAACACGCGAATTAACAGCTAGATTGGAAGAATTGACACTTAGATTAGAGCAAAAACAATCTACTCCTGATTTATATGCAGAAGAAAACAAGGCACTAAGAAACTTGGTGAGATTATGGATCTAGGATTTCATCCATATTCCAAACAACAGCAGCTGGCAGGACATCAGAAAAGTAAAGATAAACCCAAACATAAAGAAAAGCGTCCAAAGAAGAAAAAAAATCCATATTTATACAGAGGGAGAATTATCCCATCAAGAAAAGAGCGAACAAAAATTATAAAAAAAGACTATGATCGCATGATTGAAGAGTTTGGAGATTATTGTATGATGTGTGGTCATACGCCGATTTTTGCTCATCATCTAGTATTTCGGAGTCATATAGGTACAGGGAATTGGCGAAACCTAGCGCCGTTGTGTAAAAAGTGTCATGATCGAGCTCACGAGGATTTTGATTTTGCTGAGTATTTAAGACAAATGAGGTCAGAGCGCTTTGGAGAGCATTTCGGAAAAGATAAATATTCCTTGTTCATGGAAGGTCTTATACCTAATACAGATGACGGAACATATGAGACATTTATGATTAAGGAGGAAATTAAAGCTAATGGTAAAAATTAAATGTTGCTGTTGCGAAAAAGAATTTGCAGAATTTCCTTCAAGGATAAAACAGGGTAAAAGGAATTTTTGTTCACCGGAATGCTCAAAGATTTATCGTAGGCATTATAATATTCGGAAATTCGCAATTGATTATGAAGTAGACAAAAATGGTTGTTTCATTTGTACATCCCACAAACCGGGTAAACGAGGATATCCAAGGATGCATGAAAAACTAATATTTAGACACGTGTATGAGCAGATGTTTGAACCGTTAGAAAAAGGAGATTTGATTAGACATTTGTGTGATAACAAAATGTGTATTAATCCAGAGCATCTCAGAAAAGGGTCACAACTAGAAAATATGCAGGATGCTATTAGAAATGGAAAATTCAAAGTAGGTTCACATAACAAAAAAGCTAAACATGATGAGCTTGAAATATATGGCGTGAAAGTATTGATTTATTATACGGATTTAACAAATGCAGAAATTGAACACATTACAAAAATACCAAAATCAATAATATCTTCTGTTAGATCAGGTAATCATTGGAAGCATGTTAAGGTAAGTGGTTTCAATGATTAGAAGAGTGACTCAACATGGTGCCCGAACAAAGGACAATGAAGAGTTGGTAATCATTACAGTATTTGAACCAAACATAAATAAACAAGCAGTAAGGAAGCTTATACCATACAGCAAGAAGCACCAAGTACTTATACAGACGGGCGATTCTTACGAATTTAAGTAAAAATGCATAAATAAACCCATTATCCATTGTAGTAAATAGTAATAAGAACATGCAACCGAACAGGAGGAAAAAGTTTGACAAAGAAAATGGAAGATTCCAAATTAGGTACGTCATTTGTTGTTACTGGTTTAGCCAATATGGTTGAAGAGGAAGGATTAACCCCTCGTGAATCGTTTGAAATTCTGGAAGATATCAAAAGGCAAACATTTCATGCCCTTAGTGAGATGTATAGCGAGAAGTGGGGGAATAAGGCATGATGAATCGCGTTGTCCTTGTAGGGCGGTTAACAAAAGATCCAGAGCTTCGCTACACTGCAAATGGTGTAGCAGTAGGAAGTTTCACATTAGCAGTGAACCGTACTTTTACGAATCAGCAAGGTGAAAGAGAAGCAGATTTCATTAACTGTGTAGTTTGGAAAAAGGCTGCTGAAAATGTAGCTAACTTCCTGAAAAAAGGCTCCCTAGCTGGAGTAGATGGCAGAGTCCAAACTCGTAACTATGAGGGTCAGGATGGCAAACGAGTATTTGTCGTGGAAGTTGTGGCCGAATCAGTGCAGTTTTTAGATACAAGAAGCAATAACGATCAATCTGCAGATAGAAGAAATCAAAATCAATCAAACCAACAAAATAACAATCAAAGAAGATATGTGGAAGATTCGTTTGCACCAGGTGGACAAATAGATATTTCGGATGATGATTTACCATTCTAGAAGGCGGTAGGAAACCTATGAATCTTAAAAAAGCAAATTTGGGACAATTACTATTCTTGTCCCGGATCCCTAAATATAGATATGCAGCCATTAAAGAATTGGACAGGAGAGTGCCGAGAAATGAAATTAAATGAATACCAAGAAATGAGCAAAAGAACGATGCCTACAGTTGGAGACGTTATTATCCAAGATGGCTGTGAAGTAGTACTAACTGAATCACTAATAAAAGCCAATTATGCAATGGGCATATCAGGGGAAGCAGGCGAAGTTACAGATTTATTGAAAAAGCAACTCTTCCATGGGCATGCGATAGATCCTAAAAAGGTCAAAAAAGAATTAGGAGACGTAATGCATTATGCAGCTGGACTTGCTACTTTGTACGGTTTTACTTTAGAGGAAGTTACGACAGAAAACATAGATAAACTTATGAAACGTTATCCTGAAGGCTTTTCATCTGAACGGAGCGTGAACAGAGTTGAGTAGCGACGAAATGATCTCCATCCTCGATATGTTAACAGGCTATTCTTACGAATACTTAAAGAGTCTTTCTCCAGAACAACTAACCAAACTATACGAAGAAAAGACTGGTACCAAATGAGCAAATAGAAAATAGATGGTCATCAATTCGATAGCAAAATAGAAGCTAAGTATTATGAGCAGTTAAAGTGGTTAAAGGCGAATAAGCAGATTAAAAGCTTTCGCCTTCAACCAAGGTACTTGCTGCAGGATAAGTTTAAGAAGAATGGCAAGACATACAGAAAAACTGAGTATATAGCAGACTTTGAAATTATTAATTTGGACGGAAGCATAGAAGTGATTGACGTAAAAGGGGTAGTTACGCCGGTTTTCCTTTTAAAAAGAAAATTATTCGAACGGTTATACATGTGCAGATTAACAGTGCTGGTCCACAAAGTAAAATATGGTGGATTTATTGAACTGGATGAATATTACCGATTGAAAAGGAAAGAGAAGAAGGTGAATAGATGAACCAACCTATTCAGGAAGAGATTTTATCACCGCAAGAAATAAAGGTAGCAATGAAGAACGAACTTCCAAAAGGAGCTAGTCTTGCTATTACTACCCATAACGATTTATTAAAATCCATAAATGCTATGGAAGATCACTTAGATGCCCTTACACCTTTTCAAATTGCCAAATTAGAACATTATTATAACCGAGCAGAAAGAGAAGCGTGGAAGATCGCAGGCTATTATAAAAGCCAATATCAGTTTTACTTCGGAAGAGCATCAACAGAGCGTGGACAAAGTTATGTGTATGAGAGAGAAACAAACAAGCGTGCCATCAATGACTCCAACTATGCCAGCCGGATTGTAGAGGGGATTAACTTAGAAAAGTCAGGCATCTATGAAGGATACTATGTAACATGGAAAGGCATAGCGGTTAGTTATCAGGGAATGCAGAACACGTTAAAAGATATGATAAAAGCCATTGCAAAAGAGGGTGGGGAATAGATGTTAGATACCTTTATTCTATATAACGATTTATGTTTAGAAATAGAAGTGCTGCAGGAGCAATTACAACTAACGGAATCAGAAAGAGAACAATGGTGGATGGGTGGCAGGCTGTTTCACACGGTACCAATGGATAATGCTGCTGAACGATTCGATAACCTGACAATCAAGTTTGAGAAGATCAGCAGTTTATTAGAAAAGAAAACAGAAGCAAAGCGTAAGATGGAAGAAGCAATGCGTAAGTTTGAAGGGCTCCCAAGAAAGATTGCTTATATGAGGTATATACAAGGGAAAACATTAAAAGAAATATCATTGGAATTAGATTACAGTTATGACTATGTAAGAGAGGTAATGAGCAAGCTGAAAAAGGCAATGTAAAACCCACAAACTACCCACAGACTTATTGATTTATCAGTGTTATGATAGTAGTATAAAAAATTATATCTGATTGAAATGCTCACTCGCAGTATGGACTTAGTCCACTGTTTCATCGCAGGGGCGAGTGGATGAAGCAGAATAGACAAGAAGACATCCACTAGGGTGTCTTTTTTTGTTGTCTGTAAACTAGATATTAAGTAAACCTATAAGTCTTACTAAAGGGTCGCAACCTTACTTGTAGTATTAATATCTGGTTTAGAAACAACAAGCAAGGAGTTGAGTAAATGGCATTAGTAATCATAACAGTTCTCATCCTAATAACATTCGTGACATACGTAAAGCTAAGTATGGACCATCAACAAAAACTAATAAATAAAATAATCGCAGGCAGCTACAAAGAATACAAATTAGAGCAAAGAGCAGATGAAGCACATACAGCCAATATAGAGTTAGTAAAGAAACAGCAGGAAGAAGAGATAGATCCAGATTATTTATAAGGATGAGGTTGGTATCATGGATATTTCTTATAAACAAAGTGTTGAAATATTAAAAGAACCTATATTGCATGAATTCATCGGAAATGAAAAAGCGTTTGAGCTATATGTAAAAGAATGTTTACCGGAAATATTCAAAAACATGAAATTGCCGGAAATAAGAAGTATTAAACAGCAACATCAAATTAAAGTAGATGGCATTCAAATAAGGTTAGATTTAATAGTTCAGCATATAGATGAATCAATGAGCGTGATAGAAGTTAAATGTCCTAATAAGAAGCATCCAGCTACTTCGACAGTTGAACAAATGAAAGCGATAGGGCAGGTATTGTTATATAAGAGTATTATCAAAAGTGTATATGGCCACGAACCTAGATTGTTCCTTGTAGATAATAAAATACACTATAGAACGATGTTGGCTTTCAGTGAAATGAAACTGCCTATAACATTAATTGAATTGCAAAGAAATAGAGTTTTTATTCCTTATAACGTTAATAATTAAAGATTAGTTTTTTATTGGGGGCGAGGTGTTATGTAATGAACGAGCAACAAAAGAGATTTGCGGATTATTATATTCAATTAGGGAATGCGAGTGAAGCTTACCGTAAAGCTGGTTACAAAGCGAAAACAGTTAGCTCCATTACAACTAATGCGAATAGATTGCTGACAAATGCTGACATAGTAAAATACATTGAAGAAAGAAATAAACTACTTACGAGTGACAGAATAGCTGATATGGAAGAAGTAAAACAATTTTGGACTGATACTATGCGTAATGATAACAACGAGATGAAAGACCGTTTAAAGGCTTCTGAATATATATCGAAAACAAACGGAGCTTTCTTGGAGAAGGTACAGCACAGCGGCGGTTTAGATAACAGCCTTACGGTTGTATTTGATCCTGGGATGGATGATGAATGAAAATAGTCATTCCATACAAACCACAGCCAAGGCAGATTATTTATCATAAAGCTAAAGCTGATGAAATATTATACGGTGGTGCAGCTGGTGGAGGTAAGTCGGAAGCTACGATTATGGATACTCTCAAATACGGTATGAAGTATGAGGGCAGCAGACAAATTATATTCCGTCGTACATTCCCCGATTTACAGCGTTCCATTATCAGCAGAAGCTTACAAGTATATCCAAAAGAGATAGCCAAATATAATTCTTCCAAGCATGAATGGACATTGATTAACGGTTCTATCATCGAGTTAGCGTATTGGGATAATGATTCCAACTACATGAACTATCAAGGTGCAGAGTATGACGTTATCAGATGGGAAGAATTAACGCAGTTTGAAGAGAAATGGTATAAATATATGCTTTCCCGTTTGCGTGGCTCTAAGCCATATCCTAGAAGCGTGAGAAGCACTACAAACCCCGGGGGTGTTGGTCACTCGTGGGTTAAAAAGCGTTTTATTGATGTGGGACCACCTGAAACAGTACATTCCATTCCGGTTACTGACGAAAATGATAATGCTATTATGCATCCATTAACAGGGGAACCAGTAATCAATAAGGTGATGTTTATCCCTGCGACTGTACATGACAATCAAGAGTTGATTAAAAATGATCCTGGTTATCTCATTCGTTTAATGAGTCTCGATGACAAAGAACGTAAGCAGTTATTAGAAGGGGATTGGGATACATTCTCCGGACAATATTTCAGCGAGTTTACCCGTTCTATTCATGTGGTGGAGCCATTTACCATACCAAACGATTGGAAAAGGTTCTGCATGCTGGATGAAGGGTATAACGATCCTTTTGTTTGTTTATGGGGAGCGATCGATCCTGACGCAAACATTTATATATATCGTGAGTTTATTAAATCAAAGTTGCTATCAAGTGAGCAGGCAACGAAAGTAAAAGGGTTATCAGAAGGTGAGAGGATTGATTACCGGGTGGCTGATACATCTTTCTGGAACAAAGGGAAAGCAAGTGGTAAGAGTCCAGCGGAAGTATTTGCGGAACTTAGCGTTCCTTTAATTCAAGCGACAAAGGAAAGAGTCAATGGCTGGAAGCGTGTAAGAGAATGGCTGCATGTATATGACGATGTAGACCAGGTAAGCGGTGAGAAATATAAGAATGCCAAGTTGAAGATATTCAATAACTGCTTGGGATTAATCGAAGCATTACCTTCTATGATTGTAGATGAAAAGAATCCCGAAGATATAGCAGCACATTCATTAGATCATGCACCTGACGCTTTAAGGTACGGTTTAATGAGCAGGCCACATCCTAATATACCGGATAACACAGTGCCTGATGTACGACAATTTGACCACCCAAGCGAATGGGAAGATGCCACAGGCGAAACTTATTATGAAGATGATGGAGGGTATTTATAATGAAATTTGGAAAAGCGATTGAAGCAGTAAAAACAGGTGAGAAAATATTTAGACTAGGATGGAATGGAAAAGGAATGTTTGTGGTTTATCAAAAAGGCTATCCTCAAGGAATTCCATGTAATAAACAGACAGCGGAAGCGTGGGGATTGAATGAAGGGGATTTATTCAAAGTAGAACCATATCTTCAAATCAAAACAGCGCAAGGATCTCATGCTATGTGGGTACCGTCAATTGGTGACATTTTAGCAGAAGATTGGGAAGTTATTAAGTAATGTCAGAGCGGTGAAAGGGTTGATATGAATGGATTTGATTTGTTTAATCAGAGGTGCACTTTCTAGTATTAAATCGTTCTTTTGTACTGGTGATAGTACTCCTATAAGCGGTCATGTATTCGTAGTTGAAGAAATTCATGAAAATGTAACTGTAGTAATTAGTAAATGTGAAATATGTGAAAAACAAGATATTTCTTGGGGTAGAGGAAAATCAATCGAAAAGATTAAAGAATTTAATTCTCATATACACGAAAAGGTGTGACAAATATGATTAACTTTTTGGAAAAGAAAGCAGAAAAAGAAGGAGTTATCACTCCGAAGGCGATTGTTGAAGATACGTTAGAGAATATTGACAGGATAGAACAGATATTTATTGCTGTAAGAACAAAAAATGGAGAATATTTGCATGCTGTTAATACAACATGCTTTCAAGAAACATTAGGGTTAATTGAAATAAGCAAGCATAACTTTATTCAAGGATATGTAGATGAGCAAGAGGGTTAGACCGAATGAAAGGGGTGATACCCATTGATTAGTTTTAAACGTAGTGATAATGATAATTACATTTATATTGTATATAGAATAAACCGTTTCGGTGAAAAAGAGCTATGGAGAGTGTTCGGCACTTTACGGGAAGCGGCTAAATATTGTAAGAAAACAAAATGGGATAAGTTTGTTTATGACAAACACTTAGTAGGATAGGGGTGATACCCATTGGAATTAGAAAAGATAGATCCTAATCAGCAATTAGATGAGCAGAAGCTAATACAGCGGATTACAGCGCATTTTAACGAAGCTAGGATGATTAAAGCTGCAGAAGAAAAGAAATGGCGGCAGCAGGAAGATTATTATCAAGGTGATCAGTGGAAGAGTAAGCCTGCATACAAAGGGCAAATACAACCCGTTACAAATCATTGCTTTTCTATCGTAGAGAGCATTGTTCCCCAGCTGACAGATAACCGTCCACAAATAATGTGTCTGCCGCAGGAGCAAGATGACGAGCAAAGCGCAGATGTTTTGTCAGAGGTTATTGATTACATTTGGGATAGAACAGATATGGATTATAAGTTGCAGTTAAACGAACGTACACGCATTAAGCATGGTATGGCGATATACAAAGTGTTTTGGGATCCGGAAGCGATGAACAAACTTGGTGATGTAGATATTATCAATGTTCCTATCGATCAATTTTTTATCTCTCCACGTGCCAAGAGCGTACAGGATAGCGATTATGTAATCTATGCTACGCAAAAGTCTACGGAATATATTGAGAAGCGCTACAAAAAAAAGGTGCAGTCTGATAAGAAGTATGATGAAATTGCCGTATTTGACCAACAAGAAGAGACAGGCAAACAAGATAATAAAGTATTGCTTATCGAGTATTGGACGAAAGAAAACGGTCAATTAAGGCTTATAACGATTGCTGGTGAAACAGTATTAAGGGATGAGTTAGGATTTTATGACCATGGCTTATATCCGTTTGTAGCTGTACCTGCATTCCCGGTTGAAAAGAAATTCTGGGCAATGGGTGTTCTATCACAGATTATTTCCCCTCAGCAGGTGGTTAACATACTAGATCAACAGATTATAGACAATGCTCGTTTAGGTGGCAATGGAACAATCTATAATCAGATGGGTTCGGGGCTAAACTCAAATGCTGTTACTAATCTTCCTTATAAAATATTAAATGTAAATGATATTAACATGGTTAGGGTGGAACCAGGCAGAGAAATGCCAGGCTTCATCCAAAACCATTTAGAAGTGAAGAAAAGGGATGCTGAAAGTGTCAGCGGTATTCACGATGTATCCCAAGGGAAAGCACCAAGCGGAATTACGGCAGCTAGTGCTATTTTGGCGTTACAAGAAAGTGCGAACCAACGTATAAGATTACTTGGTCGTACGTTAGAAGCTGGATTAAAAGAGATTGGCGAGTTGATTATTGCTCTTGTTAAGGAGTTTTATACAGAGGATAGAACAATCCGTATTCTTGGTGATGACAAGAAAGTTACTTTTAAAACGTTCAATGCTAATAGTATTAAACGGGAACGTGAATACACTGAATTCCTTCCAGAAGGTGGACAACAAAAAGTAGTAATTGAAATAGATCCTGACTTTGATATTCGTGTGGAAGTCGGTTCATCCATGCAGTATTCAAAAGCATTCATGTATGAGCAAGCAAAAGAGTTATTCCAAATGGGTGTTATCGATGATCAAGCGCTGTTAGAAACGGTTAAATTTCCAAAAGCAGAGGACGTATTACAGCGGAAACAGCAAATGATACAGCAACAACAAATGATGGAACAACAGGCTGCTATGGCTCAACAAGGAGCAATGCCTCCTGCGCCACCACAAGAACAGCCGGTTCCAACGATGGAAGAGCTTATAGCTTCACTGTCACCAGAAGATAAGGAAATATTTGATAATGCTTCACCAGAAGAACAACGAAATATGATGCACGAAATTATGGGCCAAGGATGAGAGTTCTTTGGCCTTTTATAATACAAAAATTCGCCAACCATAGCGAAGGAGGATTCATTTTATGTCAATTATCGCCAACCATAGCGACTTATTAAGATTGGATTTACAAGAGTTTAGTGAGGATTTAGCGCCTGCTGATCCAGTTGATACGACACCTGTTGATACACCTGATCCAGTAGATACGGAACCAAGTGATCCTGCTGCCATACAGGAGACTATTCCACAAGCATTTAAGGTTAAATACAACAAAGAAGAAATGGAAATACCTTATGATCAAGCGCCAGATTATATCCAAAAAGGACTTAATTATGATAAGGTGCAGCAACGTTCTACAGAGTATGAACAACATTTAACTAAACTGGCTAATTTGTCTGGCTATACATCTACAGATGAAATGATTCAGGCATTACAAGAGCTAGAACAGCAACAGCAAGTGCAGCAACAAGCACAGCAAATGGGAATTGACGAGGAAACATACAGTAAATATTTCTCTCCTGTTAACGATGAACTATCCCAGCTTAAATCACAGCTGCAGGAGTTTGAAACGAAAGAGATTCAACGCCAAATTGATGCTGATCTAAATGAATTGAGACAACAAGAGGATTTTTCACAGCACGAACAATCTATGTATGAGATAGCCACACAATATGGCATGCCGTTAAAAGAAGCTTATGAGTTTGCTAGTCTTAGAGCGTTAAAAAGCCAATTACCGACTATTCAGCAACAGTCTGAACAAAAGGTATTAGATCAAATAAAAGCACGCCAAGGAAAGCACGTGGAGACTTCTGATAACAATGTAGCTATTGGGTTAGATTTAACACCACAAGAAATAGAGATAGCAAGTAAAATGGGCATTTCGCCTGAAGAATATGCTAAATACAAATAGGAGTGATATAAATGTCATTAGGTAGAGCAGATAGCCCACAATGGGGTAGATTATTAGAACCAGGTTTAAGAAAGATTTTCTTCGAAAACTATCCGGAGAAATCAGAGCAATTTAATCAGATTTTCCAAGTGAATAATTCCAAGAAACAAAAGGAATATGACTTAATCTTAGGAGGATTCACACCATGGGCAAGCAAAGCGGAAAAAGATCCACTTACTTATCAAGATCCAGCAAACGGATATGAAATCACGTACACTCATGATGCGTTTGCAAGTGGATTTAAAGTAACTCGTGAAATGAATGATGATGAACAATACAATGTAATCAATAAACTGCCGAAAGCATTGGCACATTCCGGACGTACAAAAGTTGATACAGACGCTGCTAAAGTATTAAATTCCGGTTTTGACGGTGTTACTCGCCCGATATATGATGGGAAAGCATTATTTGCAGCAGATCATCCATTAAAAGGTGGCGGCACTGCATCCAATCTAATAACTGGTGCTCTTACTGATGCAAACTTAAAGATTGCTATTCAAGCAATGCACAGTGCTCCTGATGAAACAGGAAATAAAATTCAGTACAAACCATCTAAATTAATTGTGCCAAGATCATTAGAGTTCGTCGCACGTGAAATTGTTGGTTCAGAGCGTAAAAGCGGTACTGACTTCAACGACATGAACACATTGAAAGGTTCTCTTGAAGTTGTAGTTTATGACTACTTAACTGACAGTGACGCTTGGTTCATCCAAGATCCAAATGTAAGTGAGTTAAACTTCTTCTGGAGGGTGAAACCGGAGTTCAAGCATGAAGAGGACTTCGATACACTAGAAGCGAAATATCGCGGGTTAACTGCATAGCCCCTATAATCAGTGATGGTTATAGCAAACCGTGAATATGCTGGAAACTCCTTAGAGCCTTCAATACGAGCGCAAGCCGTGACAATTTGAAGGATTGGACAATCAGCAGGGACAGCCATTTAGGAAGCCCTCAACGACTACCAAGCGGCATCTTATGAAGATGATGGTATAGTCTACTCCCTATAAAATATGGCGAAAGCCAGGGTATTAAGGACATGCGTTACAGTTATGGAGTATCGAACTTCAGAGGAATTGTAGGAAGCACAGGAGCATAATATTTATCCCTTTAACGTAGCGGATAATGAGCTTCAAATGGTATAATATAGGTAGAATAAATCACTGCCTATATTATATCTGAGGTGAAAATATTGGGGCGTTATGAAGCTAATCATTCATGGATTCAAAATATTGATGAAGAATACATCATTACTCTGTATACAAAAGATAATATGAGTCTTACAGCTATTTCAAAACTATTAGGTTACGACAGGGGTACTGTTAAAAGACGTCTTGAAAAGAATGGTGTTGACATTGTTAGAAAGCCCCGTTCTGACAAATCGAAAGATAATAGTCCTGCTATTAGGAAAGTCTACTATAAATATGGACTTCAAGCTGAAAGACGAGGATATAATTTCGATATTCCTTATGAATTTTTCACCTATTTAACTTCACAAAAATGTCATTATTGTGGAAATAAGCCATTATCAAAAGAAATCACTAGAAGTGGACATGTTTATGTGTTTAATGGTTTAGATCGAATTGATAATAACAAACATTATACTTTGGACAATGTGATTCCATGTTGTAAGATTTGTAATCAAATGAAAAGTAATTTGGAACATCATGTCTTTATAGAACAAGTAAGGAAAATATATTTGAAGTATCAACAAGAACTTTAAAGGAGCTGGATCATATGGCTAAATTACCTACTAGCGAAGATGGGAAGTTATTAGCGCAATATATTAATGAAAAACTTTCTGAGATGAAAGAAGAGATCATTAAAGAAATTAAAGAATCTAAAAAAGAGACAAAAACAAAGTAGGCAGGGAAATTCCCTGTCTTTTTTTATGAGGTGATGGAATGAACCTTCGAGACATGATTAATGAGGTATTGAAAGATATTGATGATTACCTTTCTGATTCAGATATTACCGGCTGGATTAACAGAGCATTGGATGACCTGACACCAGTAGCAAAATATCAAAAAATGAGCGTAGTTTCATTGGTTGCAACAGATAAAAGTATCTTATTACCGGATGATGTAGAAGAAATCGTTTTGTTAACGGACGATGAACAGGACTATAACGAAATTAATTTGAAAGATAAAACAGGATGCGGCTATAAAAAGTGGGGAAACGTTTTAAGTTTTCAGCCTGTTTTTGATATAGATAAAGACTTCACCTTATATTATTATGCGAAATTACCGCACCTTGCAGCTGATACAGATATACCGGTCATACGATCTGATTTCCATGATTTATTAGTCTTGTATGCTACTGCAAAAGCCAAGTACAAAGACGAGGTTATGGAAATGCATCAAGGTACCATGCAGGAATACTTGGAGAGAAAACGCCAGTATATTGCTGCAGTGTCGAGTGATAATAACGAAGCATACCAAGTGAAGCTTCTGTAAGGGGGTAAATAGATGGCTAGAGGAAATATGCGCCCACAACCATGGGTGAAGAATATAGAAGTATATACGGACTTCTCGGGCGGTTTAAATTCTGTTACAGACCATACAAAAATGGCTGATAAAGAGGTAGCTGAATTGGTTAATATGGATATTTCTCCAAGAGGAACATTGCGGAGGCGGTCAGGAATGATTTTTCACCAGCGCAGAGCCAATTGGGGAGACATCAAAGGGAAAACATGGGGAGAATTGAATGAAATGGAGGTGTGACGATGGCAGAATATACAGATAATCTTAATTTGTTCGAGCCAGGTTCTGATGACAACATTGGAATCGAATCTTCGCTAAAGGATAATTTCGATAAGATAGATTCTAAACTTGGAGATGGATTAAAAGATGCATCCGGTCAAGTGCATACATCACTAGGGACGAGATTAAACAGCGAACAAACAGATTATGAAACAACAAAATCAATCGTTACAGACCTATCCCAAAAGGAATACAACGTCATAAAAGACGATTTTACGAATCAAACACTTGCTAATAGGGGAAATGTATTGGTTGCTCCTGAAAACACGATGGCAGCCTTCCAACATGCTCTAGAAGCTGGATATTGGGGCATTAAAACTGATTTACGTAAATCATCCGATAATAAATGGGTATTAATCACAGATGAAACAGTAGATCGTACTTCAAATGGGTTCGGTGCGGTATCAGGAAAGAATTTAACGCAGCTGAAAGCACTTGATTTTGGTAATAAATTTGATTCGTTTTATACGGATGAAAAGATACCGACACTAGAAGAATTCCTTTGGTTCTGTAGAAAAAATAACATCGTTGCTTATATCGAGTTACGGATTGATATAACAAACGGTGAAGCATCTGAACTAGCCACTATAATTGATAACTACTTTATGACCAATCGAACATGTATCATTTCCAATAATTCAACCAATCTAACCAAATTTAGAGCTTACTCACAGTTATTGCCATTAGGACTAGCTACTGGTACAGTGACTCAAACATATGTCAATTACGCAAAAGATATTAAAAACTGTTTACTCTTTGTAAGAGCATCTGATTTGACAATCGATTCTGTTAAATTAGCAACTGCAGCCAAGATAAGTGTGGATGCTTGGTACGCATACTCTTACGATGACGTAGAAACAGCATTTAAAAACGGAGCTCGAAGGGTTGCTAGCTCCAATGTAAATTATTAAGGAGTGATGATATGCAGCCGAATGCAACGTGCACTTATACATTTAAGCCTGGCCACCATGATTTATTAAAGATGGTCGCGAGAGACAAACGATTAGATGGAAACGGATCATTAAGCGTTTCTAACGGAATATTAAAATGTAAGTCTAATAGTATCACAGAACGTGCTTATGTATTTTGGAACACTTACTTACCATTAGGTGGATGGATGGAAGTACAGTTCGTAGCAAAAGCCGTATCTGGTTCAGGAAATGTCTCTGGGGATGTGTATGAAGAGAACGATTTCGTGGTAGAAGGTGACATAGATCCTATATCAAGCAATGTTGATATTACAGGAGATTGGAAGCCGTATCGATTTATCATACAAGGAGGCATGAGCAACCGTTATGCCCGTTTGGTCTTTGGGCTATGGAAGAGTGTTGTTGGAGAAGTATGGTTCCGAAATATTAATATTAAAGTGTATAACTCTAATATTGTTCCAGAGCAACGATTTGCTGTTATAAAGGGATATAAAAACAATTGGTACTTAGATGATAAAGTGGGACGTTTCGGAAATCAAGGTGTATCAAGTGTAGAAGTAGAGGATGATCGTTTGGTTGTTACGATAGCGGGACCACGAACATGGGGAATGCCTGTTATGACAGCGCACCTGCAACATCGAAATAATCCAGGATATAGAGCAGAAGTTTATACATGGGATAGCTTTACTCAATGCAGGATTTACATTGTAAATAAGGATGGAAACGTTGTTTCTCCAACATCGATCCAAGAAGAATTAACCATATCCTTTATGGCTTACGCTAGATAGGGGTGAATACATGGCAACATGGGGAATTTTAAAAAAGAATACATCTATTCCTAGTAATCGTAACGGTTATGGACAAGGGTATTTCCGTTTTTACAAAGAAGATAGCAGCTACGAAGCTATTATCGCTGTAAATGGACGTTTAATAAGAGAAGGTGGCGATTTACCTATTGAGGGGTTGCCTGATGGTTTTCAAACGGAACGTATGATTGAAGCGGTGCAGTGGAATGGAATACTTTACATTGCAACTGGAACAAAATTAGTTGAATATAACGGTGTTACAGCAAAGGTAGTTGATCCATACAAGGTGCTGCCGTTAGAAGCTCTTTATGTTGGGACCAATGCATTAGCTGATGATCCTGAAAATTACATGCAAGACGGACAAGAAACGTATTTACGAGTGGACGGAGCAGTTCCATCGTTGCAAAAAGGGGTTGCTAATACAAAAACAACCTTTACAGCATTTGTTTCTAAACCTGAAGGGGTAACAATCGAATATAAATGGCAGTATCGTTTATCTAATAGCGATACTTTTTTATTGGGTAAAAATTGGAGCACAGATAAAACTTGGGATTTCACTCCTAAAAACGTTGGTAATTACACCATTCAGGTTTCTGCAAGAGTGCAGGGAACAGCAGAAGAACCAAATGTTGATGCACCAGAAGTTTATCAAATTCCTATTTATACTGTCACTTCTTATGATGAAAACGAAAAAGCAGACACTTCGCAAATTCATACATGCAATCGCATCCTACTTCATTGGAGTAGGCTAATCGTTTATGGAGACACGAAGAACGCAAGAAACATCTATATTTCGCATTTAAACAATTCAAGGTATTTTCCTACCAATCACACTTTAGAATTCGAAAGCGGAGAACAAGAAGCGTTACAAAAGATTGTGAGATATAGAGATTATCTTGTAGCATTTTTACCAACTTCTATACAAGCTTTATACGGACAATCTCCTGAAGATTTTAAACGTGTGGTTGTGCACACGGGATTGGGCTGTGTTGCTCCCGAAACACCTAAAGTAATGGGTAATTACATTGCTTTTTTATCGAAGCAAGGAGTGCAAATTTTAAAGTCTGCGGGTTTAACAGAAGAGAAAATAAACGTTGAAAAAATAGATAGCAATATTGATAACTTAATACCTGTTGATAGTACTGCATGTGCTGTTGTTTACAATAATCAGTATCATATTTGCTTCCCTAAAAATAAAACAAGGTTTCGTTTTTATTATGAACTTGGAGTTTGGACAAAAGATGAATCACCACATATGGACTTTTCTCGTTTGTTTGAATGGGATGGAGATTTAGTAGGACAGTCGACGGAAACAGGGAATATTGTTATGTTTATTGGTTCTGTTTTTAATGATTTAGGATTTGTATATGAAGATCGAGTCATAACAAAATCTTTCGATTTTAACGAACATCATAACCACAAAAAATATAAAGAGCTTCAATTGATGTTAGGAAGAGGAAATAGTGATGTGGATTTATCAGTGCTGGTTAATGTAGATGATAATCCCGTTTTTAACACGATAGAAGGTAAATCCGAGATTGTAGAAGGAACCGTACGTTGGAAAGAAGTTTTATTGACTAACATTTCATTAGATGCTGGAACAGTATTTGGAGCATGGGAACTAGGAGTATCTGCTTTTGATAATACAAAGCAAAGCAAAGTTAGTATTCCATTATCTGCTAAAGGATACGTTACGTCCATTGATATAAGACATACCGGAGATGGACCAAATGTTATTTTAAGTTTGGGGATAATATTTAAAATTAAAAAACCGTAGGTGATAAAATATGGCTCGAATAGAAGAAGGTATTTTTCGTAATTGGGCAAATGGAGATCGAATGTCCCCCGATGATTATAAAAGAGAAAGAGAAATATTACGTGTAGCAATTAATGATATTGATGCAAACGTTGGAATATTGCAGCCAGTAAGTATAGAAGGAATAAAAAATGAAATTAATACGGCTAAAGGGGACGAACTTTCTTTAGATGCTCGTTTTACAAAAACAGAAACAAATATAGGTGATATATCTCAAATTGAACAATCTAATATTATTGATGCGTTGAAAGATAAAGAACAAAAATTAGTAACAGTTAATGAACAGTTGGCGACTATTGGTAATCAAATGAAAGAACAAGAAAATTTATTAGATACTGTTAAATCAAAATTTTTGCCAAATAAAGTATCTAAATTCCAGCAAAACTTTCATTTGAATCCAGTGGACGGGTTTATGAATGATATTCAGTCCGCTTTCTTCCGTAATGGAGAATGGCATTTCTATTTCCTTTTCAATAAAGATTTTAAACATGGTGGGAATGGGACAGAATGGTATCATGTTACGACAAAAGATTGGGTAAGCTTTGAAAATCATGGGGTTGCTATTCCTAAATACACTACCCCACAAGGGGACGTAGCTTCCGGAACCATTTATGAGGACTATGATAATACCTTAGGGTTTGGGATGAATGCGGTTATCGCCTACCTAACATCGTACGGAAATGCGGGTCAAACAACAAACATATGGTACTCAAACGATAACGGTTTTACTTTTAAACCCTATAAGTTTAACCCAATTCAAAATAACCCTACTGGAAGTGCAGACTTCCGTGACCCGTATGTTTTTAGAATAGATGGTATTTTTTACATGTATCTAGCAGAAGGCGGCAAGTTTGGTATTTACAAGTCAACGAACGGTATTAATTTCTCTTATTTACATTCTATCATGATAGGAGGACTAGGATTATTAGAATGTCCTAATTTATTTTTAATGGATGTAGATGGCGACCCTAACCATAAAAGGTGGGTATTGTTCTTTGGTGCGAATGGTGGCGATGAGGTTTCGACTGGTACATACTATATATCCGGTATGACTACTAATGGTGTATTTACTCCCGAAACACCAGCGAAACGATTAGACAGCGGACCCGATTATTACGGTGCTAAAATATTCACAAAAGAAGATGATAACCCGAATGATGTCTTATTATCCACAGCATGGATAGGGAATTGGGGATATACAACAAAAGTACCGTTTGAAGGGTTCGGCGGTAGCATGAGCTTATGCCGTGAATTACGATTAAAATCACACGACGGATATACGATAGAAACCAAATTACTTCCTTCTTTTCGAGATTATTTAAGTAATGCGGTAACAGGTTATGCGATAGATATTAATAATGATAGACGTATACTACCTTTCCTAAATGGGGAAAAATTTTACTTAAAAGCGATATTTAGAAAAAAAGATAATCCTATTACTAGTAAGTTCGGTGTGGTAATAAGAGGTGAAAACTATACGACTACATGGACGTATAACCCACCAAACCAACAATATGATGTGTCACGAGAATGTAATGATTTCCCTAACAATAGTATTTTTGATAAAAAAAGGTTTGTAAATTTACCTTTTAACGGGGAATGGATGGAAGTACATTTTGTTGTGGATTCTACATCAGTAGAAATAGTGTTACCCGACGATACCATTTATACGATGGCTAAATATGGGACGGTAGGAAAAGAGGATATACTTTTATATTGTGACGGGGAATGTATAGTGGACTATGAATATTATGATATTTTAAAAACAGCACAGGGGGAATAAAAATGAGTTTTATTAAAGAAGTTGCAACAGCAGCCGTAAGAATAGGAAAGAAGTATAACATCCTTCCCTCTCTTATTCTAGCACAAGCCTGTTTAGAATCGAATTTTGGAAGAAGTGGTTTAGCTGTACAAGGAAAGAATTTATTCGGAGTGAAAGGAACGTATGAGGGGCAAGGGGTCACTATGTTTAAAAATACTGTAGGATCTATGATTGCCGGGAAAGCATTTGGCTTTCCTATTGGGATTAGTGGAGCTTTAGGATTTGCTTCTTCTTTTATAAAATTCAGTTCGGAATTTTCGATTAAACCGAAAGAAATTCCAGATGGATTAAAAGACTATGCCTATCTTTATTATGCACATAATGAACTTGTATAAGTCGAGGAGGAAATTTAGATGAAAAAAATCCACGCCCCATCTAAATTCTTTAATTGGGGCATATTTTCTTTTAAAACTATTGATATTTTTTTATTTGTACTATTTATATCAACAATTAAATTTTTTGTAGATAACAAAATAGAGTATGCGATTTTTTGTGTCTCATTAATGATATGGAACGAGATTCACAAAAATAATCGTATTAATGATGTTGCATAGGATACTACTGCGACGTAAGCACTTCTTTATGAAGTGCTATTTTTTATGCAAGGAGGAAAGAAAATGGCATGGAAAAAACCGAAAGCTATTGATATAAATGGCTATAAAACAAAAGCAACTTCCATTAATGACCTATCTAAAAACTATGGCATGGACTATTCCCGTGGATATGCCCAACAACAAGCACAAGCGGTGGCAGATGCTAAAAGAACTGGATTAAACAATCAAATGCGACAAGTGGATGATGGTGTAAAAACATCTAACGATGCCTTATCTAGAGATTACTTCCAGAAATATTTACAGCAAGCACAAGGACAAGCGGGCGCAGGTTTAAACAGCGGTATTCAAGCTGATCAGAACCTGCGTTTAAATATGAACAGACAAGCATCATTAGCGGATGTTTATCGTAATGCTGCCACGCAAAAAGCTGGTTTAAGTTCACAACTTGCAGCTGTAGGTAATGAACAGGCTGCCAATGAAAATCAAATTTATAATGATCGATTACAGCAGGCTTATCAGAATGCTATGAGTGATACATCTCGCAGACAAAGTGAAAATCAATCCTTATTAAATGCAGAACAGCAACAAAGAGGTCAGGACATTAATAGTGACCAATGGGCGCAATCTTTCGATAAGTCGAACGAACAATGGGACAAGAATTTTAAAAACCAAAACAGCCAGTGGCAGAAATCATTTGATACACAGAATAGCCAATGGCAAAAATCATTTGATCAACAAGCGAAAGAATACAAAGACAATAAAGCATGGCGTGAATACACTTTCAACAATATGAGCGCTTCAGATAAGGCTCAATTTGAGTGGACAAAGAAAACATATGGTGAAGATGCTGCGTGGAGAATGTACGAGCTAGAGTACAACGGAGAATTACAAAAGTCACAGAATAATGCTCAATTAGAATATTACAAGAGTTTGGGTTTAACGGAGTAACGGGAGGGGGTGATAGCACTTATAAAAACAACTATAAAACACAGCAACAATCCAATAAGAGCGGTTCTTTTAAAACATATCAATCACATTTACAGCAAGCTATCCAAAAAGGCGTTCCGTCTAATTGGGCAACTGCCCTTACAGAGTTAGTTGGAAGAGAATCTTCATGGAATCCTAGTGCGAAGAATCCAACTAGCACAGCGCATGGATATGGACAATTTTTAAATTCTACCGTTGCTAATTACCAAAAGAAAATGGGATTGAATTATGGAAACCCTGTTGATCAGTTAGTAATGATGGCACAGTATGTTAAAGATAGATACAAGACGCCTGAAAAAGCATTGCAATTTTGGGACAAGAATCACTGGTATTAGTTCTAATTGAAAAGGCGGTGCCATGATGGCATATAACTTCAACCGAGAAAAATATAAAAAAATATTAGATAACATGTACGGGGCCGGATCTTTTGATTCCGGTCTTTCTAATGCTCGAGAGATAGGGAGATCAAAAGCACAAGCAGAGATTGGGCAGGCAAATTTTAATTCTTATTTAAAACAAAAGCAAAAAGACCAAGAAGAAAACGACTATGATTTACAACGTGAAAAAGCAACAGATAGCTTAGTAGATAGCGATCTAAAAAAATATATTAAAGACAGACTAAAATCAGGGCAAGGCTACCCAACAGAAGATGAAATCAACGCTTTCAGAAGCGATAAAACCACTAAATATGAGCATCCACGTGATTATGCATTAAACAAACCAACATTAGCAGAAGACATCAGCATGTCTGATTTAAATAAAGAAGTAAAGAAAAATCAAGCGAAAAAGCAAGAACAGAAAAAGGCTGATACTAGCGGATTGGTCAACTTCTTCAAGAAGATGGGAAAAGATACGGACGGTAACGGTCATTCCCAAGGTGTTGATAAATTAATGGGAGCTTTAGAAATACTGGATAGACCAGGTGATGCAGTCCGTACAGGTATTAAGGAAAAAACAGAGGGAAAAAGTTTTTGGAAAGGTGCTGCAGCCGGACTAACAGGAAAAAAAAACACATCAGGGAAAGAATTAAATAAATCATTAGGCTTTGATCCTGATACAGATAACAAGGATAAGGTTCTTTCCAACATATTAGGGAATCAATTGATTAAAAAGCTTCCACTTGGTGATATTGCCGCACCCTTTGTTAGCAAGAAAGCAAAAAACAAAATAGGGAAAGAAGCAGCGGGCGTTGGTTCTGAATTAGCATTGGACCCGTTAAATTTAATTGGTTCAGGCGCTATTGGTAAAGGTGCGGAGATATTAGGTAAATTCGGTAAAGGTGTAAGAACAGCAGAAAGAGTAGCAGAAGAAGCGCGTCCAGTGGAAGAAATTTTAGATATTCCTAGTTCTATAAAAACAGCCACCAATAATGTAGCAGATGTTCCGAAACCTAAGGCATTAAGCCAATATGATATGGATTTTAATAACGCTGTAGATGAACAATATCAATACCTTAAAAATTCTATGGGTAAAGGTGTTCAACCAGGCGGATTGGTTCGAGATCAAGAAGGATATGTAACAGGAGCGTTTGGTCGAGTTTCTAACAATCCTAAATGGTATCAAGATTTCTATAAGGTGAATAATCGTAAACCAAACAATACTGAATTACGTGAATTAGCTGAACAACATGTGAGAGATGGTTTTAGTGATGAAGTGGGGGATGTTCCTGCTTGGAAACCGAAACAGATACAAGAAATCGATGACCAAATAGATGAATTGAATAAATTGTTAATTGAATCTCCTGACCAAGAGCCAGCAATTAGACCGATATTAGAAGCTTTAAAGGAAGATAAGGATGGTATTTTCCAACAATTAAAAACACCTATAAAACAAGGTGGATCTAAAGATTTTGAAGCTATTAGTCCATCAGAAAGAGATGGTGGATCGTTAATTAGAATTAATGAATCTAATATCGATCATTCTCTAGGTGATGCTTCAACATTTAGTGCGAAAGTAAATAGAACTAAACAAAAGAATAATAAGGGATTATTAAGCGATTTACGAACACAATTTATTGATGATTTAGCACCATTAGAAAAATTAGAAAAGAAAATAACAGGTAAACTACCAAGTGCGGAGAATAGTTTATATAAACAGGCTAGATTATTTAAAGGTAGTCCAGAAAAAGCGCACCAAATAGTAAAAGATCAACTTAATCCAATTATCAATAATATTAAGAGCAAGGGGATTAATCCAAAAGATTTAGGTGATTATGCTTTAGCTGTACATGCAAAAGATGTTAACGCAAAAGGAATTAATTCTGGTTTTACTAATGCGGAAATTGATGATGTTATTAATCGTTTAGGTTCCAACGATATGGAAGCAGCAAGAAACGAACTATTGAAAGTAAATAACAATACCCTTGATACATTGTCAAAAGGTGATAATCCAGTAATAAGCAAAGAATCTGTTCAGGCAATGAATGAAAAGTGGCCAAATTACATGTCGTTATTCCGTGCTTTTGATGATGATAAAATTGAATTTAGCAATGGATTAAGCAAAGCATTAACCAATGGCAGCAGCCCTATAAAAAAATTAGAGGGATCCAGCAGAGAAGTGATCGATCCATTAGAGAGCATGATAAAAAATATTTTCAAAGCTACTAATGTTGCTGATAAGAATAATGTCGTTTCGAAATTAGGTGTTCTAGCAAAACAAGATACGGAAGGTAATTTCATTCGTCAAATACCTGACAATGAAGATACTGGACGTTTGAATGTTATAAGCGCCATGGATAATGGAAAAAAAGTAAAATATGAAGTTCCGCCAGATGTTTATAGAGCCATGATGAATCTGGACAAGGAGTCTACGAATACATTAATAAAAATATTACAAAAGCCTGCATCTACTTTAAGAGCCGGCGCCACATTAACACCTGAATTTAGTTTGCGTAACCCATTACGTGACGTTCCGCAAGCGTTCATTGTTTCTAAATCAGGTTTTAACCCTATTGTCGACTTTCCGGTAGGATTATGGCAGTCAATTTGGAAAGGCCGCACGATAAAAATAGGGAACAAAGAATTTAAAACCGCTGGGGATTTATACAAACAATTTATCAAAGAAAACGGCGGATATGGTAACATAGTATCAATGGATAGAAAATTACACCAAGAAACCCTTAAAAAGGCATTATCTGAGTCCAATACGCATTATGTAGATGTACTAAATCCAAATACGTTTAAATCTCTTTTAAAGAGCCTTTCTAACCCTTTAAACACATTGAGAAATGTAGCAGATATAAGTGAATCAGCTACAAAAGTTGGTGAATTTAGAGCGGCATTACGTTCTGGAGCATCACCACAAGAAGCAGCCTATAGAGCTAGGGACATTATGGACTTTGCAAGAGCAGGAGTTAGTGTAAGGGAAGCTAATAAAGTTGTAGCTTTCTTAAATGCTAATATCCAAGGTAAAAGTAAACTATGGAGAGCATTTCAGGAGAATCCAAGTAAAGTGATTGGCAAATCGATCGCTTCTGTTACTTTACCCACAATAGCAGCTATAGTTGCTCAAAATACCATGGCTAATGAAAGGCAAAGAGAAGTTCTAGATGATGCACCACAATATCTAAAAGATACCTTTTATTTAGTTCCAATTCCGGGTACTGATCAAATTGCACGGATCCCTAAACCATTTGATTTAGCTTTTGCTTTTTCTAATACGTTTGAACGAGCAATGGATTATGCAATGAAAAATGATAAAGAAGCATTTGACGGATTCTTAAAACAAGGCTTTTCTGCAATGTCTGTACCAACTATGCTTACGGGAATAGCGCCGATTGTAGAAGGAATGGCAAACTATTCTTTCTTCAGACAAGGTCCTATCATCCCGCAACGAGAACAGAATATGGATTATCCTGATCAATATGATATTAACTCATCTGAGACAGCAAAATTTGTTGGCAAACAGATAAATAGGCTTACTGGAGGTGATGGTGCATTCAAAAATTTCGGTTCTCCAAGAGTAATTGACAATACAATCCAAGGGTTTACTGGTGGTTTAGGTACTTATGCAACAAACGTCGTGGATTTATTACTTGATAGTGCCAATCTTACAGATAATCCCGAACGTCCATCGAAAGGTATTGATCAAAAAGCTGTAACAAAAGCATTTTTAGTTAATCAGTCGGGTTCAGGTGCTTCCTTAGATAAGCTATATACATTAAGGGAGAAACTTAACAAAGCAAAAGGATCTGCAAAAGAAAATGATTCACGCTTTGATGATACGACTAAATTAAAAATGATTAATGATGCAGCAAAGGAAATCAGCGATATTAATAAACAAATACGTTCAATTCAAAATTCTTATGATTATACTGCCGATCAAAAGAAGAAAGCGCTGGATGAACTTATTCAGCAACGAAATGAAATTGCCCGTCAAACAGTAAAAAGTATGGAGTGATGTCATGGCTTGGTATCATTGGATTGCAGTTTATGCTATAATAATAGCAGGGATATTATTTACAATAATTCCTGATAAATCCATTTGGATATGGTTGGTTATTATTATACTAGGCATAAGTGGCGCCTTATTAGGATTGCTGCTTCCACATAAAGAAGATAAATATGCGATGAAGAAAGAGGACTAATTTTAGTCTTCTTTTTTTATTGACAAAATTAGGAGGTAATTAATTTGAAACACAACACAGATACATTATGGGTAGTTATGACAGGCGGCACTATATCTAGTGCGGCTTATTTGTTTGGGGGGATAGATAAGTTGTTAATTGCATTTGTCATTTTAATGTCGTTGGATTACATCACTGGAATTATGGCTGCTTTTTATGACAAGAAAGTTTCGTCTAAAACAGCTTTTAAGGGGTTGATGAAAAAAGGAGCTATGTTTTCACTCATCATTGTAGCAACTCAGTTAGACATCATTTTAGGTAACCAAGGGTTGTTTATCAGATATGCAATTCTGATGTTTTTAATCGGTACTGAGGGAATAAGCTTAGTTGAAAATCTCGGCCGTCTTGATGTTAAGGTTCCAAAAGTTTTATCCAATGCGTTTATCCAATTAAAAGATAAAAATAACGAGAATGAAAAAGGAGAGGATCAATGATGAAAATTATGTTAGATGCAGGACATGGAAAAAACACGCCAGGTAAACGTACGCCGGATGGAATGCGCGAGTGGGAATTTAATGCTAAGACGGCTCAATATGTAAAAGATTATCTTGGAGATTATCAAGGAATTGAAACAAAATTTGCTCATGATACTACTGGTAAAGTCGATATACCTTTAACATCTCGTACAAATGCAGCTAACGCTTGGAAAGCAGATGTCTACGTATCGATCCATGCTAATGCTGCAGGAAGCGGATGGAGTTCGGCGCATGGGATTGAAACATTTACGTATACAACTAAACCTAAAGAAGCTGTTGCGCTTGCAAAAAAAGTGCAAAATGCGATTGTAAAAGCTACAGGCCTTACTAATCGTGGTGTAAAAGCAGCAGACCTACATGTTGTTAGGGAAACACACATGACAGCCATACTTATCGAATGCGGTTTTATGACAAATAAGGCAGAAGCAGCATTATTAAAATCAGATGCATATCGTAAAAAAGTTGCTCGTGCTGTTGTGGATGGTTTAGCAGATCAGTACAACTTAAAGAAAAAAAATAAACCAAAACCAGCACCAAAAAAAGACGAGCCTAAAAAAGATTCTAAGAGCATTCATAAAGTACAAGTTGGTGCTTTTGCAGATGAACAAAACGCAGAGAAATTAGCTGCAGAACTAAAGAAAAAAGGATATCCAGTGCATATTGTAGAAGAATAAGCAAATACTATTCTTACAGCATGATACCTTCGCAAAGACCCTTCTCATAAAGAGAGGGGTTATTTTTGTTTAACTGCATTATTCATCTATCACCTCATACAAATCATCTACTCTACAATTGAATAATTTGGCTAGAATATAGGCTTTATCTATAGGGATGTAACTATGCCCAGTTTCGTAATTTCGATATTGTTTGACGCTAACACTTACTTGTTCAGCTAAAAAAGCTTTTTTATAACCACTCTTTTCACCAAGAATCTTGATGTTACTTTTTATTTTCATTCTTAATCACCTGTTTTATGTATTCCACTCTTTTGGCATATTTCCTTTTGGAAATTTAATTAGCTTATTCGTGTAAATTTAATTAGCATAATAGACATGCTAACCTTCATACCATTTACTATACCAAATTTATTACCACCCTAGTAGCTTGATCGAGCATATGCCAGATCTCTTTATATCAGTATCTAAAGCTATCATTTTTCCATGCTAGATGAGTGGGATAGATTATAAATAATCTATAAAGAGGTGGCGTAGGAAAGGAGGAAAAACGGGTTGATCTTTGAAGCAGTCACAACAGCACTCATGGGAGGGCTTGCTCTACAAGCTCACCTGTCCAAAAGTGGAATGGGTAATGACTCTAAAAAATTAAACAAAATATTTGCTCTCACAGGATTAAATGTAAAAGACGGCAAACAAACATTGACCACTCAACTTGTAAAGAAAAGAAATTATGAATGGGGGACAGAATATCGCTATCGAATACCTTTAGGAAGGAGTTTCGAGGATTATGTATCTAAACAAAAATCAATTGAAGCTGGGATAAATTCACGTACAGTAAAGATACTGATAGGAGATCTAAAACAGCTAAAATTAGACTCTAAAATCATTTCGAATATAAGAAGTCTATATAAGAAGAAACTAACGGAGAGGAAGGAAATAGAACTATCATACGACGGAATGTTAGTTATACGAGTTTACAATGAACCGATGCCAACGCTGGTAGAAATGTTTGAAGGGAAAGAGTGGTCAGTGCCGATTGGAATTATGAGAGAAAAGAATAAATCCATACTGCATGACTTTGAAAGAATCCCACATTTTGCACTAGGAGGAGCAACAAGATATGGTAAATCTAACTTAATAAATGGAATCATCATTTCCCTTATCATACAGCAGCCAAACAATGTTAAATTGCATCTCATTGACTTAAAAGGTGGAGTGGAGTTATGCGACTATGAAAACATCAAGCAGACAGTATCAATTGCATATGAGCCTGATCAAGCAAAAGAAGTGCTTGAAAATGCTTATAACAAAATGAGGGAGATGCAGCAGAGAGTAAGAAAATTAGGGAAGAAGAATGTCCAGGAAGCGGGAATAAAAGAAAGGCATTTTATTTTTATCGATGAGGTAGGCGAATTAAATCCTGACGAAGCGGTAGATCGTGATGAAAGGGACCTGAAAAAAGATTGTCAGAGATATATGAGTCAAATATCAAGACTAGGAGCGGGGTTAGGATTCCGATTGATTCTTGCTACACAATATCCGACTGGTGATGTTATACCTCGCCAATGTAAACAAAATAGCGATGCAAAGCTGTGCTTTCGAGTCCAGTCTTCCACAGCATCAAGAGTGGTATTAGATGGAGAGGGAGCAGAAAAACTTCCAGAAATAAAAGGTCGTGCCATTTACCAAACAGCTGATAAAAAAGTCATTGTTCAAACCCCACTAATCACTTCTGAAATTATTCATTCCATTATTGATACCCATGTAAGAGAGGTGAATCCAGTTGAAGCAGCTAAGCAAGCGCCAAGAAGCAATCCTATTGTCATTGAAAAAACTGGACTTTCTTAATAGGAATCAGTTGCAAACCATCCACAAACTGGGAAAAGTTCGTAATGCAAATAGAATCCTAAAAGAACTGTCTCCATACTTAGAAAGTTATAGGGAAGAGTATTCATCTATTTACTACTTAAATGCCGAGGGAAGGGCATATGTGAACTCTAATAAGGTGAGAAGAAAGAATCCATTTGTTAATCACACAATTTTGAGAAATAACTTCTATATTTTCGCGAAATATCCAACAGAATGGACAAATGAAGTCAAAATAAGCGATGGAATTACAAATTTAGTGACAGATACCTGGTTTAAAGTGAGCGGTAAATATCATTTTTTAGAAGTGGACTCATTACAAAAGATGAAAGAAAATCGTGCCAAAGTGAATAATTATGTCGCCTTATTTAAAGCAGGACATTTAGCAAAACATTTTGGATATTTTCCACCATTGATATGGATCACAACTACTGATTTGAGAAAAAAACAGCTTAAAGAACTGTGTAAGGAAATACCTTGTGCTGTATATACAAATGATGAAATTAAATAGGAGGATGGTTCATATGCAAACAATAGCATTTAATCAATTTATGGATAGCAGTTATAAGATGAAAGAAAAGAAGAAATCAAATGTAGGTAAGATAGCTAGAAGGGTCGGAACTACTATAGCAGTACCTTTATTTTTAGCGAAACCTGTGTTTGCTGCATCAACTACAAACGACGTTGTGCCAGTAGGCGCAAAAGAATGGATGGGAGAACAAACCTTATCTATGTTGGCGCATGCTTTGGATCCATTGGTGGACGTGTTAGTCGCTTTATCTTTCCCGATAGCTTCAGTAATTATTGTTGGCGGCTGTTTCTTTTTTATGCTAGGCAATTCAGAAAAAGCATGGTCCACAATTCAAAATGCAGGATTAGGATATGTATTGATACAAATTTCCCCATTAATATTAAGTGTGTTGAAACAGATTGGAAATGCAGTATAAAAAATAAAGGTCAATCGGTGACCACATGACCACACGATTGACCACACACTAATATGAATTAGCGTTAATTACTATAAGTTAATTAGGAAGGGGGCAATAGATTTTACTGTTGATATTACTGTATTTTGAGTTATTTTGTTCATTGGGGTGAACTATCGTGAATTATTGATATAGTCCTGATATGATTATGGTCAAAGCTTAGTAATCCCTATAAAACTAGCATTCTGGGGGATTAATCATTAGGCTCGACCACATTTTGACCACGTTACTTTTCATTTACCTTTTTAGAGAACACATTTGCAACATCTGACTGCAATCCTATAGAAGCATGACTATAAGTATCCAACGTTATTTTTACAGAAGAATGACCTAAACGGTCAGCCACTATTTTAGGATTTGTGTTAAGTTCCAAAAGCAAAGTAGCATGAGTGTGTCTCATATCATGAAATCTAATTTTAGGAACGCCAGCAATATTTATATATTTTCTAAATGGTCTATTTAAACTGGTTGGTCTAAATGGTTTTCCATCCGGATGACAGAAAATCAATCCGTTGTCCTGATATTCTGGACCGAACTTCAACCTGTAGGCATTGTTTTTGTTAATCCGTTCCTTTAAAATAGAGGAGACAAAAGAATCTATGGCAACTTTCCTATATGAAGAAGGTGTTTTCAGTAATCCAATCTGAACACCTTTTTTTGTTTCTGTAATACTCTGACGTATATTGATAATATTCTTGGAGAAGTCTGGGTCTATTCGTCTTAACCCCATAACTTCTCCTTTTCTTAATCCAGTAAAGGCAGCAACTGTGAAAACATCATAATAAAATTCATCGTATTTTTTTGTAATGTTTAAAAAATGATTTAACTCTTCGAAGGACCAGGTATTTTTTTTCTTATTCTTAGGGTTGCTAATCGTAATGTTTTCTAAAGGACTTTTAGAAATTATTTCTAAATGTACAGCATGTTTAAAAATCATTTTAGCAACGGATAATACCTTATGGGCTGTATCTGGTTGTAAACTATCTAACAATTTACTAACAAAAGCTTGTCCATGAACAGGTTTGATTTCCTGGATTTTATTGTTCCCAAAAAAAGGATTGATCCACTTATTAATCTTGATTGAATATTGTTCTGATGTTGTTTCTTTCAATTTATATTTGTAGCTTTCATACCAATCAAGAGAAAACTCTTTGAATGTTAATTCTTTTGGTGCAATCCAAGAACCATTATTCACTTCATAGACAAGTTCGTTCAATGCAGTTTCAGCTTCTTTTTTCGTCTTGAAACCACTCTTTGTTTTTTGCTTCCGTTTCCCCGTAATCGGATCTTTTCCTATATCAACAGTATAACTCCATTTATCGCCCCTTTTGCGAACATAACCTTTCATTGAGAAATCTCTCCCTTTTTTCGGCTTGTCCCTACAAGAAGGCAATCTTTCACTTTGATAATAACGTCAGCTGGCAACTCTTCAACATAGATGATCTTCACAATAATCTACTCCTCACCCCAATATCAGAACAAAACAGAACGTACGTTTCTATTTTTGTTAATTCTAATATATCATGGTTCATGGTAGTGAAGGTGATTATTTTGTCGAAAAAAAATAGGTATATGATGACATATTTCGACAATTCAATATGAACGCTTATATATCAAGGGATTTTACTCACTAATTTTTGTCATATTTTTGACTATTTCAGCCCATTGCTTGACTTGTTCTGGAGTAATCCCTTCTTTTTCTAATTGTTCACCTAAAACCATCCATTCGCCGCCAGCATCTTTTATTTCTTGAGGTACATCTTTTTTGTTATCGATTAAATCACCAATATCTACTTCTAAAACGTTTGCAATCTTAACCAACATTTCAAGACTTGGTTTTGCTGCTTCATTTTCGAGTTTAGATATAAACGACTTGGTGACATCTACTTTTTCACCTAGTTGTTCTTGGTTTAATTTCATTAATTTTCTATATTTTTTAATATTTTCTCCATAACCCTTCACAATAACACCACCTTGAATACAAAATAACTCATTTATATTATGCCTTAAAACTTATGTAAATTGAATGGTTTATCAACATTTTATAAACCGCACTCAAATTAATTCGAATTATTTTCTATAAACTTGTTGACTAATAATTCAACTTAAATGTATAATGAAATAGAAGTTGAGTGATAATGAAACTAAACAGAAAGTGAGGTGGAATTATTGGTCAACAACATTAGAGATATCAGAATAAAAAGAGGATTAACTCAAAAGGAATTTGCTTCCATGTTAAATATTTCCTACGATTATTTGAATAAACTTGAAAGGGGGAAAAAAACTCCAAGTCTAACTTTAGCTGTAAGAATGGCTAGATCATTGGATTGTAAACTAGATGATATTTTTTTTATCGATTAAGTTGAATTATAAGTAAACTTTGAGGGGGTAGTTGAATGGAAAAAAAAGATTTTCCGTTAATGATGACAGCTAATGAAATTTCGCAAATTTTAGGTGTTAGCAAACGAGTAGCATATGAAATCATGGATGAGAAAGATTTTCCGTTAATTCGTGTAAGAAGAACTAAACGTGTTAACCGTGATGATTTCTTTAAATGGTTAGATAAAAAGAAGGTGTCCTAAATTGCCAGTTTCTCACATGCATTTATTTGAAAGAGTAAAAGGAAATAAAATCAGATATGAGATTTTGGAAAGAGATAATTACCAATGTGTATTATGTGGCAGCACTGAAGAATTAGAAGTTCATCATATGTTAGCACTTTACTTAGGAGGGAAATCAGTCACAGATAATTTAATAACTTTATGTTCATTCTGTCATCTATATGCACCAGAGACAGGAACAGAAGCAAATAAAAGGTATCTAAAGCAAAGAAATAAAGTTGCTTATGAACAATTAATGCAAATTCCTGATTTAAACGCAATGGTTGTTGTTGCTTGTGTTGAATTCATCAAATCAAGGTTCAATGAATATATCGAGAAAGGATTCATAAACAAGGAGCAAGCAGAAGAAATACTTTTTTATGAATCAGAAAAATTATTTTGAGGAGTGAGTATAGGTGAAAGTGACAATTATTAAAGGTCCGATGTTTGAGAAGGCAGAAAAGAAAGCTCACGCTTTATTGTATCAGATCATCAGACAAAAAATGATTGAAGATGAAATGAAAAAATCCCAAAAGGAGGATAAGTAATATGAACAAACAAAAATTCATGGAGTTTGTATCTAAAGCTTATGACAAAGGTTTTTACATCACAATAGCTGATTACTCTCCTCAGACAACAAAAGCAGAAGCAATGGAAGTAGCTGCAGAGTTAAGTGAAGTTTTAGAACTTCCAGTTCACAAAGAAGATTATAAATCCACTCATTCTTACGAAGTGGGTAGCGTTAACGAAAAAATCAGAGGGCATTTCTTTTATGGTCCAGTTAATTTTCTTGATGAAGATGTCGATCTGAGTGGCGGTGAGGATGTTGCAGTCTGAAATATTCTCTTATATCAATGCTCGTTATGAAAATGACGGTGTCCTCGTTGATGCAGATGAAGTGTACGAATCGTTTCAGACTGATTTTGATAATGGTGTCCCAATCACACTAATTGATGAAGTTATGGAAGATTTCTTATCTATCCATTCTATAGAAAATATCCAAATTAAATGGGAGGGTAAAATCGCATGAAAAATTTAGAAACAGTGTTAGAAGAATTAGAAGTATTGGAGCAAGTGGAGGAACAAAAGAATTTCATCGTTAACAACTTGGATTCTGCAACAGAAGCAAGCAGACGCATCGCTTATTTCGAAGAAAAGAAACAGGAGATCGACGCAATCATCGAAAACCAAGTTGCTCCTTTTCTTGCAAAAATCGAAAAAATCAAAGAGTGGGGGGAGGAAGCCAAGAAAGAGTTTATTGATAAGCAATCGTATTACACCACTACATTAGAAGTGTATTTACGTGAAGAAGTTGCTCAACAAGAAGAAGCTGGTAAGAAAGCGAAGAAATCAATCAAACTCCCTTATGGAAAAATCTCATTAAAGAAACAGCAGCCGGAGTTTAAAAAGGATGAAGATACATTACTGGAGTTCGCTATCAGTCAAGGATATGCAAAAAACAAATGGTCAACAGAATGGGCAGAGTTGAAGAAACAATGTGTTGTCCATGAAGGTAAATTGGTGTTCAAAGATACTGGAGAATTTGTTCCTGGTGTAGAAGTTGTGGAGAAAGATGAAAAATTCGAGTTCAAACTAACATAAGGCAAATAAGTACGCCAACTTATTTGCCCCATTGGAAAATATGTCACGGTAATTATAACACAAGGAGATGGATAGTGTGTCTGAAACTAATAAATCTTTAGTAAAAAAATTATCCGAAGTAATGCGCCAAGTTAAATACATCGAGAAAAAGGGTTTTAATAAATTCCATAAATATAAATATGCTACTGAATCCGATGTTGCGGAAAAGGTTCGTGAAGTCCTTGCTGATCAAAACGTCATGATGGTACCTAATTTACTGAATCATACTACCAGAGAACATACAACAGCTGCAGGGAAAACGGAATACATTGTATCAGTTGATATGGAGTTTAATTTCTATGATGGAGATAGCGGGGAACATATTGCATTTCGTATGAGTGGAGACGGTCAGGATGCTGGAGACAAAGCAATTTACAAAGCCATTACAGGTGCTCAAAAGTATGCCCTTATGAAAGTATTTATGATTCCAACTGGAGACGATCCAGAAGCTGATAGCGGCACTGACGATAAAAATGAATCTCCTAATTCAAACAATAATCAATCACCTAGCAAAAATGCTCCTATGGCTTCTGATAAGCAATTGAATTTCGTTAATAAGCTTCTAAAAGATGTTTCAACTGCCAAAAACATTACAGAAGATGAAGCTTATAAAACGCTGAAAAAACATATGAAAAAAGATATGGAATGGTTTACTGCCGATGATGCCAGCGACGCAATACAACTTCTATCTAATTCATTAAAAAAAGGAGCTTAATTGCTCCTTTGACAACTATGGAGACAAAGGAAGGTGAGAAATTGATTAAATTCATTAAACGACTTATCTGTAAGTACAGAGGTCATGATTGGGAGACTTATACCATTAGTACAGGTTATTGGAGTAACGATATTGAACAATCAGGATACTGCAAACGTTGTAAATTGGATACTCATGGCGAGTATGAGTAATGTCGCCATACGATCATTAAACGAAACAGGAGTGGTTGCATGGAAGCTGTCAAATACAAGCAGCCAGAAGCTACATACATCGAAGAACAGGAAGAATGTATCTTATTGGAGGATAAACATTGGATATGGCCCGTAATCTTTTGGGCTGTATTCCTTATCATAACGATTCTAATGGGGATGGGGGTTGTTGAAGGATGAAAAAAGGCGATTCTGTTACTGATTTTAACGGTCATTCCTATTTTATACACGATATTAATGGCCCTTTAGTAAAAATAGCTCATTACTTCAAATACAAAGTAAAAGGCATCTATGAATTTAAAATTGATTTGGCCTATAGAATGGATTTAATCCAAGCAGATTTGGAAGGATACAGCGAGGAAGAGATCAATTTCCTTATCAATCTAGCATTAGATACAAACGATAAGGAATGGTTCCAGGAGCTTATGAGAAAGCGAGAATCATTGAAAGGTAAGGAAATAATGAATGAGTAATCAAATCATAGTAATCTGTCCATATTGTAACACTCCGAGTATTTTTATGAGCAGCAAAGAATTTTATGCAAACGATTATAAAACTAATTTATACGTATGCAGTCCATGTGATGCTTATGTCGGAACACATGGAAACACCAGACAACCATTAGGAACCTTGGCTAATAGGAATCTCCGTGAAATGAGAAAAAGAGCTCATTCTTTATTTGATCCATTATGGAAAAAGAGAAAAATGAGTCGTTCAGCAGCCTATAGTTGGATGCAACAAGTAATGGATTTACCACCTGAGAAAGCACATATAGGTATGTTTAACATAGAGCAATGCGAGAAGTTAATAAGCCTTGTGAAGCAATATAGAAATATCAAGTAATCAAAATTTGTATTGCGTTTCATTAAAAAGGGGGATTTAAAGTGATTAATAAAAATCTGGAATTTGAATTTGTCCATAAAGATTTATATGGAGTAGCGATAGAAGTAGTTAAAAAATTTGTTGGAGATGGTCTTTCTCGTCCTATTCTTAGCTATGCATTACACACCAAAGAAGGCGATATATTAGCAACAAATTCACACAAAGCAATTCATATTAGGGAGATACATGGATTTAATGAAGATTACCTAGTAAACCCTAAAAATTACATGTTTGCAAAAGGAACTTATCCGGATCTCTACAATGTAATTGGAAGTGATTCACATAAAAAATCAATTACATTAAATAAAGAACAAATAAAATTATGGCTCCAACTTTTTAAGTCTATTAACAATACTCTAAAAATGATGAAAAGCAATATTATAAACAAAGCTGTAAAAATGAGTTTTTTAGAAAACTCTGTGACTATTGAAGTCATGGTTGATTCGGAAAACAGCTTTAAAACGATATTGCCGACTACAGAATTAGTTAAACCTGATTTCGATAAGATTACCTTTTCAGTTGAGATGATGAGGGATGCACTAGAGGCGCATTTTAAGTTAAACTCCGAGCTGATTAATATATATTTCCATGGTCAAATGAGACCAATAATCATGAATGATGAATCTATTGTTAAGACAATAATTTTGCCAGTAAGAACTTATTAACACAAGAATTATTAAGTTTCATAGAAAGGAGGGAAAGACTTGCAACGTATTTTAGATGCATGCTGCGGCAGTCGGATGTTCTGGTTCGACAAGCAGCATGAAGATGTTGTGTACATGGATAATCGCCAATTAAGCGACACGTTATGTGATGGAAGACAGTTAATTGTAGCGCCAGATATAATTGCAGATTTTAGAAATATGCCATTTGAAGATAACTCCTTTTATCTCGTCGTATTCGATCCACCACATTTATTAAAGGCTGGCGAAGATTCTTGGTTGGCCAAAAAGTACGGAAAACTTGGCCAAGATTGGCAGAGAGATATTGCAGCTGGATTTAATGAATGCATGCGAGTGCTTAAACCGAATGGAACACTTATTTTTAAGTGGAATGAGGATCAAATAAGATTACCAGCAATCCTTAAAGCTATTGATGCAAAACCGTTGTTTGGAAATCGCAGAAGCAAAACGCATTGGCTAGTATTTATGAAAAATTAAGTTTCATAGGCGGTGAACAAATGTATAACAGCCAGGTACACCTATTCGCACCGACATTGGAGCAACTGATTGAAGAACTGATCAGTGAGCGAGTCGAAAAGTATTTCATCGAAAGAACAATCAAGCTCGGAGATACACCTTTCCATTACTGCAAAGTGCTTACGAAAAACCATGTGTATGACGTATCAGTAACAGAAGGTTATGAGCATGAATCGGAAGTTAACCACGTTGTTAGTAGAAAAAATTTGAGTAAAAGGTTTATAAAAGGATATTTCAACGATTGGAAACTAAAGAGTAAAGGAGTCAACTAAAGAGGTGAGTAAGACAATAATCAAGGATTTACGTCGTATTGAATTTTTTACAAGAAAATCAAAGGAGCTGGAGGCGATCCATCCATCCAAGATGGACGCTCGCTGGCGCAGGCGCTGTATCCGGTTGATGAATTATAAGGCTGCTATGCATAAGTGGATTAAGTGATAGTAGACAACTTATATAAGGAGTTGGAGTAATGAAATGTTATTACTGCCATCAAGTATGTGAAGGTTTAGTTTTTGAGCAGGGGAATTTTTCTATTGTTGCTCATAGAGATTGCGCAGTTAAGAAGCTAGAAAAAGATTGCGATTTAATTATACGAAGTAAATAGATAGTGCGTAGTAGATAACTATTATGCGTTGGAAAGGGAGAGACGAATATGAAAACAGAACACGAAATTCAACAAAATAACATTACGGAATTGCTAAAATTGATTGACCAGAATCCCGAATTGCCAATTGTGCCTATGGTTGATGGTCAACTTTGCGGTGATGATTGGAGTTACTATATGGGCAAGTGGGGACAGGCGGAAATTGACGAAGTTTACCAGGGAGATGAACGAGTTTACTTTAAATCTTCCGATGAAGAAGAGTTAATTGGAGAACGTGGAGAGTTTATTTTTGATAACGAATATCCAAGCCGAAAATCCTTAACTGATGAAGAAGAAAAAATAGTCGAAAAGAAGGCTGAAGAATACGTAGAAAGTCTTCCTTGGAAAAAAGTCATAGTAGTTTCAATTGAATTACCATAATGGATAGTACGAAACTTATGCGTGACATAAAAGAAGGAGATATTTGTATGGGTTTTATTATCAAGTGTACTAATTGTGGGCAATTATCAGAATTAGAAGACGGGTTTTTCAAAAAGGCAAATGAAATCCAAGTTTATGATTCTGGTGAATTTTTAGTATCGATTAAGTGTACTGGATGTGGGAATGAAGTTGTTAGTAATTATGAAGAATAATTTGCATTACGAAAATATGGCCCGAGATTTGTCCGATTCTTGGGCCGAACTGGACCGAGAAAACAATTCGTAAACTGGGAAACAAAATGATAGTTCTGTTGATTAAGAAAGGGTGGAGAACATGGAGATTACAGTAAATGAACAACCTCAACGTTTTTATTTAGCTATTAATAATAAATGGGAGCCTGCAGTTGGTCATGAAATTAAAGTGGGGGAATACAGATTTTGCGCTATACCATTGAGCAATAGGATTAACATTTCGGAAGTGACGTCTGGTGCAAGGGTGCTAAATATTCCGATGACTTTAGAAATTACAATGGCAACAGCATCAAAAGAGGGTTCAGTTAAGTTTTTTTATAAAGTCGGCGAATCGTTAAAGCGAATTATTGGGCGTGCATTTGATTTTAATGAACAACTTGCAAATATGAAGAAAACAGCATTTGAACGTTTGGGTGAAATGCCACCAATTGAAAATGTTGATGTGGAGGCGATCTGATTGGCTAATAAGGTCCACAAATTAAAGTTATGGCCAGAATACTTTGCTGCTGTTGCAGATGGTACAAAGCCATTTGAAATCAGAAAAAATGACCGTGATTTTCAAGTAGACGATACATTGTTATTACAAGAATTTTTACCAGAAAGACAAGCGTTCACTGGTAGGTTCGTATCGAAGAAAATTATCTACATTACAGATTTTGCTCAGCAGGACGGCTATGTTGTTATGGGGATTAAATAAGGGAGGGATCATTAAGGCCAGGTACAGGGGTTAGAAAAGTTTTACCTATAGTAGGAGACATTCACATAACTGGCATAGTCAATGTAAGTGGATATATGGAGTTCTTAGTATTGCAGAGTACTAAACTATCGCTGGTACTTAAAATGGCAAATAGCATTGTTCTAGCGGTGGAGGAAGTGTTAAGAGAATGATTGTTTATTCTTGCAAGGAATGTGATCAAATACAGATTGATTACAAGGTCATACCTAAATTAAAGTGTCCCTGCTGTGGCAAATACATGGATGCGGAAGAGGAGGAATAAGGTGAGTTTTATTTTTGAAAAGCATTATACAGAGAAGTTCGAAGTTACACTTGTATGGAAAAATTTCATGAGTTATAAAGCATTCAGTAGCGTTAGAAAGGATAAACCAAAATGCGAATTATGTAATTCTTCATTCAATGAAAGTCATACAGTACATTTAGCTTTTGTTAAAGGAAAGGCTAATAAATTAATTTGTACCAATTGTGCAGATAAAGCAGTAGCTGGTGGAGCTGAAGAAAGAGTGAGAGAAAAATTTGTTTAACAAAAAAAGAGGATGCACGAATATTATCCTTGCATCCTCCCCGGATCACGTTGTTTCTTTTTCTCAACAAGTTCTAAATATCTAAGACCATAACGGACAAGTTCATCAACAGCTATGCTGCGGTTATTCTTTCTTTTGTTAAAACGGTAATCTTCTACCAAATTTAATGTATCAGGGTTCCAGGATATAGTAGTAGTCGGTTTAGATGAATCAATTCTTACATGCATATTTGTGTACACTCCTTTTATTTTGGATTTACGTAATACGGTAATAAGTTATTGCAATGGTTTTGTTTAATCGGTTTCATCTACTAGAACGAAAAGATCACCAATATCACATTCAAGAATTTCGCAAATGGCAGCAATTGTATCGTAATGGATTTGGTTATTATCGTTCTTGTGTAATCGATCTAAAGTTTTTCGTGCAGTAGGGTGGCCGGCGTTTTTTAACATACGTTCTAGCTCAGCGATAGAGCGAATTTCCCTTTCTGCCATCAAAATAGCTAATCTATTTTTTACTTTCATGATATATAACATCCTTTCACTTTTTTATACTTTGTTATTATATATACTTAACAATATACTAAAAAGTTTCATTTTATGTCAATTAAATTTTACCAAATTATGAAGATATGATAGGATGTGTTAATTTTTGCTTGTCAAAATTGGTAAGAAGTTATAATATTATTATATGAAGTTATAATATTTGCCTTCGGGGGAGGTGATTCGATGAAGGTGAAACATCAATTAAAAGTTCTTATGGCGAAGCACAACATCAATTCGGTAAAGGAATTAAGCAGGCAAACAGGGATATTTTATGGAACCTTACTTAACTTCTATCATCAACGCTACGAAGCTTTTAATGCACCGTTGATTGCTACATTATGTGAGTTTTTCGGATGCAGGATTCAAGATTTACTTGTTTTAGAAAAAGAAAAAGTTTCTTAAAAGGAGATGATATTGCGAAAGGTTTGGTGGAAGTTCACTTCAAGAACCTTTACATTAGTGTTATCAAAATGAATTGGAGGAAAGTGAATGGATCAATTGCAAAAGGTTTTCAATTATGGACAAAGTCTTATTCGTACAGTCATAAAGGATAATGAGGTCTGGTTTGTTGCAAAGGATATTTGTGAAGTATTAGAAATTAATAATCCCAGTCAAGCTCTTTCAAGGTTAGATGAGGATGAAAAGAATACCATCATTTTAAATGAGGGTATTGGTAACCCAGAAAAATCTATAGTTAATGAATCTGGATTATATAGTCTAATACTTGGAAGTCGAAAAACTGAAGCGAAAGTCTTTAAGAGATGGGTAACTCATGATGTTCTTCCTACAATACGAAAGACTGGTGGTTATGTAGCAAATGATGATTTATTCGTGGATACTTATCTAAAACATGCGGATGAATCCACAAAACTTTTATTTAAAGTTACTCTTGAAACTGTCAGAAAACAAAATGAAGAAATAGCTGTTATGTCACCAAAAGCAGAATATTTCGATGCTCTTGTTGATCGCAATCTTTTAACTAACTTTAGAGATACTGCTAAAGAACTACATGTAAAACAAGGTTTTTTTATAAATTGGCTTCTTGATAATAAGTATGTTTATCGAGATCAAAGAAAGAAATTAAAACCATATATGCAATATGTTCCAAATCTCTTTGAATTAAAAGATTGGGAGAAAAACGGAAAAGCGGATGCACAAACACTTATTACTCCTAAAGGGAAAGAAACATTTCGTTTGCTACTCCAAGAAAAGAAAAAAGCCTAACGTTGGCAGACGTTAGACAAGTATTTCGATCAGTTTATAAATATTATGCTCTTGTAGCCCATTATATACCAAAAATACCTTGTTGGCTACAGGAGCGTACGTTCTAAATAACACATAGAAGGTGGTTTTATGGCTAGGCCTCAAAAAGAAGGATTAGACTACTTTCCTTTGGATGTTGATATAGATCAAGACGATAAGGTTGCATTAATAGAGGCGCAGCACGGAGTTACTGGCTTTGCCATTGTAATCAAACTTCTTATGAAAATATATAAGAATGGCTATTATTACAACTGGACTGAAAAGGAACAATTACTCTTTTCTAGGTCTATTAATGTAGACATTAACTCGATTAATGATGTCATAAACGATTGCTTAAAGTGGGAATTGTTTTCTAAAACTGTTTTTGAAAAACAAGCTATCCTTACATCTAAAGGCATTCAGCTTAGATATTTAGAGGCTGTTTCTAGGAGGCAGGAAGTGAAAATACCAAAAAGTCACTTACTTATTTGTGGTGATAAGGTTAATGACTACAAAAACTTAGTTATTGATAACATTAACGATGAAAATGACGACATTAATCCCCAAAGTAAAGTAAAGAAAAGAATAGTAAAGAAGAGAAAAGAAGAGAAACATAAATATGCTGAATTTGTCTCGATGCTTCCTTCAGAACATAAAAAACTTTTAGATCAATTCGGACAAGCAGGGACTGATGATCGAATTGAACGTCTGAATCTTTACAAAGGATCAACAGGCAAAAAGTATAAGAGTGATTACTTAACTATCTTGAATTGGGAACGGAAGAATTCTAACGACAAGGGAGGAAGTAAGGTTGAAACCGATCAATACTCTAATCTCTTCTAAGATTCAATTTGCAGGAGAGAGAACGTGTGAAATCTGTGGCTGTATAGTGCCTATCATCATTCGTGCAGGAAAAGAATATAGCCATTGTCTGGCTTGTGATAATAAGGTTTTAGAAAAAGAAATGGAGGATTTCCGCAAGAAGTCAGAAGCGGAAGCCTTCTTCTGGAATAACAGCCTGGTACCAAGTGATACGGAAAAGGCAGTATTTGATAATTACGAACCTAAGAACCAAACACAAGAGGATGCCTATTTTAAAGCGAAATGGTATGCGGAGCACTTTCATAAGCTGATTGCCGAAAAAGGCTTTAATTCACTCTTATTTCAAGGCTCATACGGTATAGGAAAATCTCATTTATCTCACTCGATAGCAATGCAATTGAAACAAAAACAATGCAAAGTGATCTTCGCAGACGTTCCAATGCTTATGAAGAAGATACAGAGCACATATGGAAGCTATAAAGATTCACAGATTACTATTTTTGAAAATATAGCAAAGGCTGATTTAGTTATATTAGATGATCTTGGAGCTGAGTATGTAAAAAGCAAAAATGGTGAAGAGTCATGGGCGGTAGATACGCTCTTCTCCATCATCGGTTCAAGAGTAGAAAAGCCGAACATCTTCACCACGAATTATGATGCGAACGGATTAATTAACAAATATGGAACTCATGGTGGAAGAATTGTTTCTAGAATGTTTAAAGGCACCAAATCAATCAAAATGACTGGTGACGATTATCGGGTGACTGGCTTATGATAGCAGCACAAACCGAAGAAGGAAAAGATAAAAGAGCTATTAATCAGATTGAAAAACAATATATGACGGAAGAAAGAAAAAAGGTATACATTGCCTTGGAATTAGAGAATTTTATTTGGGATAAAGAAGATGTAAAAGAGCTGGACTTGATGTATAAGAACGGAAAAAGCGACCTGGAAATAGCAGCATATTTCCAACGTCCTTGGGTTGATATACATGTATTGATATTGGATAGGTTGCTCAAAGGGAAAATCAAAGAAAGAACAAACGCAGTCTTGCTAAAGCCGGCAAAGAAAGTGGTGAGCTGAATGGATATAAAGGTGCTTAAAAAGATGGATGATCTGCTGGAACAGTGTAAATCCTGCGAAAAGAGCCAACAGTATTTCACACCGGAATTATGCGAAGGTTGCAACATCTATAAACAGTTACGGGAAATCGGTGATTCTCTTGGGAAAATTGATACAGCTAAACCAAAACCACTCAAAATAACGATTGAAGAGTTTGTTCAACATCGATATATCGGCAAGTTAAAATACAAAGAAATCGCAAGCTTGTATGGGTTGAACTATTTTCAGATTAACGGATTTTATCAACGTCACAAAAAGAAAATAAATAAGTATCTGGAAGAGAAGGGGATTAATTAATGAACCTTAAGCGGAAAGGGATACTTAATCAAATAGACCATTTAACTGATAACTATTGCGATCCGTGTCATCTGGAATTAAAAGATAAACACATTTATTGTCGCAAAGAATGCAGTGTAGGAAAGAATCTACAGAAACTTGGTCGCTGGTTGGATGAAGAGGCAAAGGAACGAAGAATACAAAATATCTTATCTAAAGGTCAAAACATAAAGAAGTCAGATATAAAAAAACTAAAAGAATACGGTGTATCAGATTCTAAAATCCAACAAGCATTAAGAAAGGGAGTTGAAGTAGTGGGGAAATCGAAAATAAATATGACGGTGGAAGAATTCGTACAATGGAAACATGTTAAAAAATTCTCATATGTGGAGATTGGTAAAAAATTCGGTGTAGGAGATGCAGCGATTCACATGTGGAAAAGCAAAAGAGCAAAAGAAATTGAAGCAGCTGTAAAGGCGCTGGATTCATGTGAAACGCAAACAGATAAGATTCCCCCTAAACAAGATAAAAAGCCTGAATATGACCATGCTATGAAGGAATTAGCTACTAAACTAACAAACAGGGAAACTGCATTAGTAGAAAAAGATAAATTGATTGCAAGTCTAAAAGCGAAAGTAGAGGAATTAGAATCTATTTCTGAAGCCTGCGGTGATGTGGAAGAAGAAACAGCTGGTTTAAGAGAAGAAGTAACTTCCTTGCAAGATTCTTTATCAAAAGAAATTGAATTAACACGCGAATTAACAGCTAGATTGGAAGAATTGACACTTAGATTAGAGCAAAAACAATCTACTCCTGATTTATATGCAGAAGAAAACAAGGCACTAAGAAACTTGGTGAGATTATGGATCTAGGATTTCATCCATATTCCAAACAACAGCAGCTGGCAGGACATCAGAAAAGTAAAGATAAACCCAAACATAAAGAAAAGCGTCCAAAGAAGAAAAAAAATCCATATTTATACAGAGGGAGAATTATCCCATCAAGAAAAGAGCGAACAAAAATTATAAAAAAAGACTATGATCGCATGATTGAAGAGTTTGGAGATTATTGTATGATGTGTGGTCATACGCCGATTTTTGCTCATCATCTAGTATTTCGGAGTCATATAGGTACAGGGAATTGGCGAAACCTAGCGCCGTTGTGTAAAAAGTGTCATGATCGAGCTCACGAGGATTTTGATTTTGCTGAGTATTTAAGACAAATGAGGTCAGAGCGCTTTGGAGAGCATTTCGGAAAAGATAAATATTCCTTGTTCATGGAAGGTCTTATACCTAATACAGATGACGGAACATATGAGACATTTATGATTAAGGAGGAAATTAAAGCTAATGGTAAAAATTAAATGTTGCTGTTGCGAAAAAGAATTTGCAGAATTTCCTTCAAGGATAAAACAGGGTAAAAGGAATTTTTGTTCACCGGAATGCTCAAAGATTTATCGTAGGCATTATAATATTCGGAAATTCGCAATTGATTATGAAGTAGACAAAAATGGTTGTTTCATTTGTACATCCCACAAACCGGGTAAACGAGGATATCCAAGGATGCATGAAAAACTAATATTTAGACACGTGTATGAGCAGATGTTTGAACCGTTAGAAAAAGGAGATTTGATTAGACATTTGTGTGATAACAAAATGTGTATTAATCCAGAGCATCTCAGAAAAGGGTCACAACTAGAAAATATGCAGGATGCTATTAGAAATGGAAAATTCAAAGTAGGTTCACATAACAAAAAAGCTAAACATGATGAGCTTGAAATATATGGCGTGAAAGTATTGATTTATTATACGGATTTAACAAATGCAGAAATTGAACACATTACAAAAATACCAAAATCAATAATATCTTCTGTTAGATCAGGTAATCATTGGAAGCATGTTAAGGTAAGTGGTTTCAATGATTAGAAGAGTGACTCAACATGGTGCCCGAACAAAGGACAATGAAGAGTTGGTAATCATTACAGTATTTGAACCAAACATAAATAAACAAGCAGTAAGGAAGCTTATACCATACAGCAAGAAGCACCAAGTACTTATACAGACGGGCGATTCTTACGAATTTAAGTAAAAATGCATAAATAAACCCATTATCCATTGTAGTAAATAGTAATAAGAACATGCAACCGAACAGGAGGAAAAAGTTTGACAAAGAAAATGGAAGATTCCAAATTAGGTACGTCATTTGTTGTTACTGGTTTAGCCAATATGGTTGAAGAGGAAGGATTAACCCCTCGTGAATCGTTTGAAATTCTGGAAGATATCAAAAGGCAAACATTTCATGCCCTTAGTGAGATGTATAGCGAGAAGTGGGGGAATAAGGCATGATGAATCGCGTTGTCCTTGTAGGGCGGTTAACAAAAGATCCAGAGCTTCGCTACACTGCAAATGGTGTAGCAGTAGGAAGTTTCACATTAGCAGTGAACCGTACTTTTACGAATCAGCAAGGTGAAAGAGAAGCAGATTTCATTAACTGTGTAGTTTGGAAAAAGGCTGCTGAAAATGTAGCTAACTTCCTGAAAAAAGGCTCCCTAGCTGGAGTAGATGGCAGAGTCCAAACTCGTAACTATGAGGGTCAGGATGGCAAACGAGTATTTGTCGTGGAAGTTGTGGCCGAATCAGTGCAGTTTTTAGATACAAGAAGCAATAACGATCAATCTGCAGATAGAAGAAATCAAAATCAATCAAACCAACAAAATAACAATCAAAGAAGATATGTGGAAGATTCGTTTGCACCAGGTGGACAAATAGATATTTCGGATGATGATTTACCATTCTAGAAGGCGGTAGGAAACCTATGAATCTTAAAAAAGCAAATTTGGGACAATTACTATTCTTGTCCCGGATCCCTAAATATAGATATGCAGCCATTAAAGAATTGGACAGGAGAGTGCCGAGAAATGAAATTAAATGAATACCAAGAAATGAGCAAAAGAACGATGCCTACAGTTGGAGACGTTATTATCCAAGATGGCTGTGAAGTAGTACTAACTGAATCACTAATAAAAGCCAATTATGCAATGGGCATATCAGGGGAAGCAGGCGAAGTTACAGATTTATTGAAAAAGCAACTCTTCCATGGGCATGCGATAGATCCTAAAAAGGTCAAAAAAGAATTAGGAGACGTAATGCATTATGCAGCTGGACTTGCTACTTTGTACGGTTTTACTTTAGAGGAAGTTACGACAGAAAACATAGATAAACTTATGAAACGTTATCCTGAAGGCTTTTCATCTGAACGGAGCGTGAACAGAGTTGAGTAGCGACGAAATGATCTCCATCCTCGATATGTTAACAGGCTATTCTTACGAATACTTAAAGAGTCTTTCTCCAGAACAACTAACCAAACTATACGAAGAAAAGACTGGTACCAAATGAGCAAATAGAAAATAGATGGTCATCAATTCGATAGCAAAATAGAAGCTAAGTATTATGAGCAGTTAAAGTGGTTAAAGGCGAATAAGCAGATTAAAAGCTTTCGCCTTCAACCAAGGTACTTGCTGCAGGATAAGTTTAAGAAGAATGGCAAGACATACAGAAAAACTGAGTATATAGCAGACTTTGAAATTATTAATTTGGACGGAAGCATAGAAGTGATTGACGTAAAAGGGGTAGTTACGCCGGTTTTCCTTTTAAAAAGAAAATTATTCGAACGGTTATACATGTGCAGATTAACAGTGCTGGTCCACAAAGTAAAATATGGTGGATTTATTGAACTGGATGAATATTACCGATTGAAAAGGAAAGAGAAGAAGGTGAATAGATGAACCAACCTATTCAGGAAGAGATTTTATCACCGCAAGAAATAAAGGTAGCAATGAAGAACGAACTTCCAAAAGGAGCTAGTCTTGCTATTACTACCCATAACGATTTATTAAAATCCATAAATGCTATGGAAGATCACTTAGATGCCCTTACACCTTTTCAAATTGCCAAATTAGAACATTATTATAACCGAGCAGAAAGAGAAGCGTGGAAGATCGCAGGCTATTATAAAAGCCAATATCAGTTTTACTTCGGAAGAGCATCAACAGAGCGTGGACAAAGTTATGTGTATGAGAGAGAAACAAACAAGCGTGCCATCAATGACTCCAACTATGCCAGCCGGATTGTAGAGGGGATTAACTTAGAAAAGTCAGGCATCTATGAAGGATACTATGTAACATGGAAAGGCATAGCGGTTAGTTATCAGGGAATGCAGAACACGTTAAAAGATATGATAAAAGCCATTGCAAAAGAGGGTGGGGAATAGATGTTAGATACCTTTATTCTATATAACGATTTATGTTTAGAAATAGAAGTGCTGCAGGAGCAATTACAACTAACGGAATCAGAAAGAGAACAATGGTGGATGGGTGGCAGGCTGTTTCACACGGTACCAATGGATAATGCTGCTGAACGATTCGATAACCTGACAATCAAGTTTGAGAAGATCAGCAGTTTATTAGAAAAGAAAACAGAAGCAAAGCGTAAGATGGAAGAAGCAATGCGTAAGTTTGAAGGGCTCCCAAGAAAGATTGCTTATATGAGGTATATACAAGGGAAAACATTAAAAGAAATATCATTGGAATTAGATTACAGTTATGACTATGTAAGAGAGGTAATGAGCAAGCTGAAAAAGGCAATGTAAAACCCACAAACTACCCACAGACTTATTGATTTATCAGTGTTATGATAGTAGTATAAAAAATTATATCTGATTGAAATGCTCACTCGCAGTATGGACTTAGTCCACTGTTTCATCGCAGGGGCGAGTGGATGAAGCAGAATAGACAAGAAGACATCCACTAGGGTGTCTTTTTTTGTTGTCTGTAAACTAGATATTAAGTAAACCTATAAGTCTTACTAAAGGGTCGCAACCTTACTTGTAGTATTAATATCTGGTTTAGAAACAACAAGCAAGGAGTTGAGTAAATGGCATTAGTAATCATAACAGTTCTCATCCTAATAACATTCGTGACATACGTAAAGCTAAGTATGGACCATCAACAAAAACTAATAAATAAAATAATCGCAGGCAGCTACAAAGAATACAAATTAGAGCAAAGAGCAGATGAAGCACATACAGCCAATATAGAGTTAGTAAAGAAACAGCAGGAAGAAGAGATAGATCCAGATTATTTATAAGGATGAGGTTGGTATCATGGATATTTCTTATAAACAAAGTGTTGAAATATTAAAAGAACCTATATTGCATGAATTCATCGGAAATGAAAAAGCGTTTGAGCTATATGTAAAAGAATGTTTACCGGAAATATTCAAAAACATGAAATTGCCGGAAATAAGAAGTATTAAACAGCAACATCAAATTAAAGTAGATGGCATTCAAATAAGGTTAGATTTAATAGTTCAGCATATAGATGAATCAATGAGCGTGATAGAAGTTAAATGTCCTAATAAGAAGCATCCAGCTACTTCGACAGTTGAACAAATGAAAGCGATAGGGCAGGTATTGTTATATAAGAGTATTATCAAAAGTGTATATGGCCACGAACCTAGATTGTTCCTTGTAGATAATAAAATACACTATAGAACGATGTTGGCTTTCAGTGAAATGAAACTGCCTATAACATTAATTGAATTGCAAAGAAATAGAGTTTTTATTCCTTATAACGTTAATAATTAAAGATTAGTTTTTTATTGGGGGCGAGGTGTTATGTAATGAACGAGCAACAAAAGAGATTTGCGGATTATTATATTCAATTAGGGAATGCGAGTGAAGCTTACCGTAAAGCTGGTTACAAAGCGAAAACAGTTAGCTCCATTACAACTAATGCGAATAGATTGCTGACAAATGCTGACATAGTAAAATACATTGAAGAAAGAAATAAACTACTTACGAGTGACAGAATAGCTGATATGGAAGAAGTAAAACAATTTTGGACTGATACTATGCGTAATGATAACAACGAGATGAAAGACCGTTTAAAGGCTTCTGAATATATATCGAAAACAAACGGAGCTTTCTTGGAGAAGGTACAGCACAGCGGCGGTTTAGATAACAGCCTTACGGTTGTATTTGATCCTGGGATGGATGATGAATGAAAATAGTCATTCCATACAAACCACAGCCAAGGCAGATTATTTATCATAAAGCTAAAGCTGATGAAATATTATACGGTGGTGCAGCTGGTGGAGGTAAGTCGGAAGCTACGATTATGGATACTCTCAAATACGGTATGAAGTATGAGGGCAGCAGACAAATTATATTCCGTCGTACATTCCCCGATTTACAGCGTTCCATTATCAGCAGAAGCTTACAAGTATATCCAAAAGAGATAGCCAAATATAATTCTTCCAAGCATGAATGGACATTGATTAACGGTTCTATCATCGAGTTAGCGTATTGGGATAATGATTCCAACTACATGAACTATCAAGGTGCAGAGTATGACGTTATCAGATGGGAAGAATTAACGCAGTTTGAAGAGAAATGGTATAAATATATGCTTTCCCGTTTGCGTGGCTCTAAGCCATATCCTAGAAGCGTGAGAAGCACTACAAACCCCGGGGGTGTTGGTCACTCGTGGGTTAAAAAGCGTTTTATTGATGTGGGACCACCTGAAACAGTACATTCCATTCCGGTTACTGACGAAAATGATAATGCTATTATGCATCCATTAACAGGGGAACCAGTAATCAATAAGGTGATGTTTATCCCTGCGACTGTACATGACAATCAAGAGTTGATTAAAAATGATCCTGGTTATCTCATTCGTTTAATGAGTCTCGATGACAAAGAACGTAAGCAGTTATTAGAAGGGGATTGGGATACATTCTCCGGACAATATTTCAGCGAGTTTACCCGTTCTATTCATGTGGTGGAGCCATTTACCATACCAAACGATTGGAAAAGGTTCTGCATGCTGGATGAAGGGTATAACGATCCTTTTGTTTGTTTATGGGGAGCGATCGATCCTGACGCAAACATTTATATATATCGTGAGTTTATTAAATCAAAGTTGCTATCAAGTGAGCAGGCAACGAAAGTAAAAGGGTTATCAGAAGGTGAGAGGATTGATTACCGGGTGGCTGATACATCTTTCTGGAACAAAGGGAAAGCAAGTGGTAAGAGTCCAGCGGAAGTATTTGCGGAACTTAGCGTTCCTTTAATTCAAGCGACAAAGGAAAGAGTCAATGGCTGGAAGCGTGTAAGAGAATGGCTGCATGTATATGACGATGTAGACCAGGTAAGCGGTGAGAAATATAAGAATGCCAAGTTGAAGATATTCAATAACTGCTTGGGATTAATCGAAGCATTACCTTCTATGATTGTAGATGAAAAGAATCCCGAAGATATAGCAGCACATTCATTAGATCATGCACCTGACGCTTTAAGGTACGGTTTAATGAGCAGGCCACATCCTAATATACCGGATAACACAGTGCCTGATGTACGACAATTTGACCACCCAAGCGAATGGGAAGATGCCACAGGCGAAACTTATTATGAAGATGATGGAGGGTATTTATAATGAAATTTGGAAAAGCGATTGAAGCAGTAAAAACAGGTGAGAAAATATTTAGACTAGGATGGAATGGAAAAGGAATGTTTGTGGTTTATCAAAAAGGCTATCCTCAAGGAATTCCATGTAATAAACAGACAGCGGAAGCGTGGGGATTGAATGAAGGGGATTTATTCAAAGTAGAACCATATCTTCAAATCAAAACAGCGCAAGGATCTCATGCTATGTGGGTACCGTCAATTGGTGACATTTTAGCAGAAGATTGGGAAGTTATTAAGTAATGTCAGAGCGGTGAAAGGGTTGATATGAATGGATTTGATTTGTTTAATCAGAGGTGCACTTTCTAGTATTAAATCGTTCTTTTGTACTGGTGATAGTACTCCTATAAGCGGTCATGTATTCGTAGTTGAAGAAATTCATGAAAATGTAACTGTAGTAATTAGTAAATGTGAAATATGTGAAAAACAAGATATTTCTTGGGGTAGAGGAAAATCAATCGAAAAGATTAAAGAATTTAATTCTCATATACACGAAAAGGTGTGACAAATATGATTAACTTTTTGGAAAAGAAAGCAGAAAAAGAAGGAGTTATCACTCCGAAGGCGATTGTTGAAGATACGTTAGAGAATATTGACAGGATAGAACAGATATTTATTGCTGTAAGAACAAAAAATGGAGAATATTTGCATGCTGTTAATACAACATGCTTTCAAGAAACATTAGGGTTAATTGAAATAAGCAAGCATAACTTTATTCAAGGATATGTAGATGAGCAAGAGGGTTAGACCGAATGAAAGGGGTGATACCCATTGATTAGTTTTAAACGTAGTGATAATGATAATTACATTTATATTGTATATAGAATAAACCGTTTCGGTGAAAAAGAGCTATGGAGAGTGTTCGGCACTTTACGGGAAGCGGCTAAATATTGTAAGAAAACAAAATGGGATAAGTTTGTTTATGACAAACACTTAGTAGGATAGGGGTGATACCCATTGGAATTAGAAAAGATAGATCCTAATCAGCAATTAGATGAGCAGAAGCTAATACAGCGGATTACAGCGCATTTTAACGAAGCTAGGATGATTAAAGCTGCAGAAGAAAAGAAATGGCGGCAGCAGGAAGATTATTATCAAGGTGATCAGTGGAAGAGTAAGCCTGCATACAAAGGGCAAATACAACCCGTTACAAATCATTGCTTTTCTATCGTAGAGAGCATTGTTCCCCAGCTGACAGATAACCGTCCACAAATAATGTGTCTGCCGCAGGAGCAAGATGACGAGCAAAGCGCAGATGTTTTGTCAGAGGTTATTGATTACATTTGGGATAGAACAGATATGGATTATAAGTTGCAGTTAAACGAACGTACACGCATTAAGCATGGTATGGCGATATACAAAGTGTTTTGGGATCCGGAAGCGATGAACAAACTTGGTGATGTAGATATTATCAATGTTCCTATCGATCAATTTTTTATCTCTCCACGTGCCAAGAGCGTACAGGATAGCGATTATGTAATCTATGCTACGCAAAAGTCTACGGAATATATTGAGAAGCGCTACAAAAAAAAGGTGCAGTCTGATAAGAAGTATGATGAAATTGCCGTATTTGACCAACAAGAAGAGACAGGCAAACAAGATAATAAAGTATTGCTTATCGAGTATTGGACGAAAGAAAACGGTCAATTAAGGCTTATAACGATTGCTGGTGAAACAGTATTAAGGGATGAGTTAGGATTTTATGACCATGGCTTATATCCGTTTGTAGCTGTACCTGCATTCCCGGTTGAAAAGAAATTCTGGGCAATGGGTGTTCTATCACAGATTATTTCCCCTCAGCAGGTGGTTAACATACTAGATCAACAGATTATAGACAATGCTCGTTTAGGTGGCAATGGAACAATCTATAATCAGATGGGTTCGGGGCTAAACTCAAATGCTGTTACTAATCTTCCTTATAAAATATTAAATGTAAATGATATTAACATGGTTAGGGTGGAACCAGGCAGAGAAATGCCAGGCTTCATCCAAAACCATTTAGAAGTGAAGAAAAGGGATGCTGAAAGTGTCAGCGGTATTCACGATGTATCCCAAGGGAAAGCACCAAGCGGAATTACGGCAGCTAGTGCTATTTTGGCGTTACAAGAAAGTGCGAACCAACGTATAAGATTACTTGGTCGTACGTTAGAAGCTGGATTAAAAGAGATTGGCGAGTTGATTATTGCTCTTGTTAAGGAGTTTTATACAGAGGATAGAACAATCCGTATTCTTGGTGATGACAAGAAAGTTACTTTTAAAACGTTCAATGCTAATAGTATTAAACGGGAACGTGAATACACTGAATTCCTTCCAGAAGGTGGACAACAAAAAGTAGTAATTGAAATAGATCCTGACTTTGATATTCGTGTGGAAGTCGGTTCATCCATGCAGTATTCAAAAGCATTCATGTATGAGCAAGCAAAAGAGTTATTCCAAATGGGTGTTATCGATGATCAAGCGCTGTTAGAAACGGTTAAATTTCCAAAAGCAGAGGACGTATTACAGCGGAAACAGCAAATGATACAGCAACAACAAATGATGGAACAACAGGCTGCTATGGCTCAACAAGGAGCAATGCCTCCTGCGCCACCACAAGAACAGCCGGTTCCAACGATGGAAGAGCTTATAGCTTCACTGTCACCAGAAGATAAGGAAATATTTGATAATGCTTCACCAGAAGAACAACGAAATATGATGCACGAAATTATGGGCCAAGGATGAGAGTTCTTTGGCCTTTTATAATACAAAAATTCGCCAACCATAGCGAAGGAGGATTCATTTTATGTCAATTATCGCCAACCATAGCGACTTATTAAGATTGGATTTACAAGAGTTTAGTGAGGATTTAGCGCCTGCTGATCCAGTTGATACGACACCTGTTGATACACCTGATCCAGTAGATACGGAACCAAGTGATCCTGCTGCCATACAGGAGACTATTCCACAAGCATTTAAGGTTAAATACAACAAAGAAGAAATGGAAATACCTTATGATCAAGCGCCAGATTATATCCAAAAAGGACTTAATTATGATAAGGTGCAGCAACGTTCTACAGAGTATGAACAACATTTAACTAAACTGGCTAATTTGTCTGGCTATACATCTACAGATGAAATGATTCAGGCATTACAAGAGCTAGAACAGCAACAGCAAGTGCAGCAACAAGCACAGCAAATGGGAATTGACGAGGAAACATACAGTAAATATTTCTCTCCTGTTAACGATGAACTATCCCAGCTTAAATCACAGCTGCAGGAGTTTGAAACGAAAGAGATTCAACGCCAAATTGATGCTGATCTAAATGAATTGAGACAACAAGAGGATTTTTCACAGCACGAACAATCTATGTATGAGATAGCCACACAATATGGCATGCCGTTAAAAGAAGCTTATGAGTTTGCTAGTCTTAGAGCGTTAAAAAGCCAATTACCGACTATTCAGCAACAGTCTGAACAAAAGGTATTAGATCAAATAAAAGCACGCCAAGGAAAGCACGTGGAGACTTCTGATAACAATGTAGCTATTGGGTTAGATTTAACACCACAAGAAATAGAGATAGCAAGTAAAATGGGCATTTCGCCTGAAGAATATGCTAAATACAAATAGGAGTGATATAAATGTCATTAGGTAGAGCAGATAGCCCACAATGGGGTAGATTATTAGAACCAGGTTTAAGAAAGATTTTCTTCGAAAACTATCCGGAGAAATCAGAGCAATTTAATCAGATTTTCCAAGTGAATAATTCCAAGAAACAAAAGGAATATGACTTAATCTTAGGAGGATTCACACCATGGGCAAGCAAAGCGGAAAAAGATCCACTTACTTATCAAGATCCAGCAAACGGATATGAAATCACGTACACTCATGATGCGTTTGCAAGTGGATTTAAAGTAACTCGTGAAATGAATGATGATGAACAATACAATGTAATCAATAAACTGCCGAAAGCATTGGCACATTCCGGACGTACAAAAGTTGATACAGACGCTGCTAAAGTATTAAATTCCGGTTTTGACGGTGTTACTCGCCCGATATATGATGGGAAAGCATTATTTGCAGCAGATCATCCATTAAAAGGTGGCGGCACTGCATCCAATCTAATAACTGGTGCTCTTACTGATGCAAACTTAAAGATTGCTATTCAAGCAATGCACAGTGCTCCTGATGAAACAGGAAATAAAATTCAGTACAAACCATCTAAATTAATTGTGCCAAGATCATTAGAGTTCGTCGCACGTGAAATTGTTGGTTCAGAGCGTAAAAGCGGTACTGACTTCAACGACATGAACACATTGAAAGGTTCTCTTGAAGTTGTAGTTTATGACTACTTAACTGACAGTGACGCTTGGTTCATCCAAGATCCAAATGTAAGTGAGTTAAACTTCTTCTGGAGGGTGAAACCGGAGTTCAAGCATGAAGAGGACTTCGATACACTAGAAGCGAAATATCGCGGGTTAACTGCATAGCCCCTATAATCAGTGATGGTTATAGCAAACCGTGAATATGCTGGAAACTCCTTAGAGCCTTCAATACGAGCGCAAGCCGTGACAATTTGAAGGATTGGACAATCAGCAGGGACAGCCATTTAGGAAGCCCTCAACGACTACCAAGCGGCATCTTATGAAGATGATGGTATAGTCTACTCCCTATAAAATATGGCGAAAGCCAGGGTATTAAGGACATGCGTTACAGTTATGGAGTATCGAACTTCAGAGGAATTGTAGGAAGCACAGGAGCATAATATTTATCCCTTTAACGTAGCGGATAATGAGCTTCAAATGGTATAATATAGGTAGAATAAATCACTGCCTATATTATATCTGAGGTGAAAATATTGGGGCGTTATGAAGCTAATCATTCATGGATTCAAAATATTGATGAAGAATACATCATTACTCTGTATACAAAAGATAATATGAGTCTTACAGCTATTTCAAAACTATTAGGTTACGACAGGGGTACTGTTAAAAGACGTCTTGAAAAGAATGGTGTTGACATTGTTAGAAAGCCCCGTTCTGACAAATCGAAAGATAATAGTCCTGCTATTAGGAAAGTCTACTATAAATATGGACTTCAAGCTGAAAGACGAGGATATAATTTCGATATTCCTTATGAATTTTTCACCTATTTAACTTCACAAAAATGTCATTATTGTGGAAATAAGCCATTATCAAAAGAAATCACTAGAAGTGGACATGTTTATGTGTTTAATGGTTTAGATCGAATTGATAATAACAAACATTATACTTTGGACAATGTGATTCCATGTTGTAAGATTTGTAATCAAATGAAAAGTAATTTGGAACATCATGTCTTTATAGAACAAGTAAGGAAAATATATTTGAAGTATCAACAAGAACTTTAAAGGAGCTGGATCATATGGCTAAATTACCTACTAGCGAAGATGGGAAGTTATTAGCGCAATATATTAATGAAAAACTTTCTGAGATGAAAGAAGAGATCATTAAAGAAATTAAAGAATCTAAAAAAGAGACAAAAACAAAGTAGGCAGGGAAATTCCCTGTCTTTTTTTATGAGGTGATGGAATGAACCTTCGAGACATGATTAATGAGGTATTGAAAGATATTGATGATTACCTTTCTGATTCAGATATTACCGGCTGGATTAACAGAGCATTGGATGACCTGACACCAGTAGCAAAATATCAAAAAATGAGCGTAGTTTCATTGGTTGCAACAGATAAAAGTATCTTATTACCGGATGATGTAGAAGAAATCGTTTTGTTAACGGACGATGAACAGGACTATAACGAAATTAATTTGAAAGATAAAACAGGATGCGGCTATAAAAAGTGGGGAAACGTTTTAAGTTTTCAGCCTGTTTTTGATATAGATAAAGACTTCACCTTATATTATTATGCGAAATTACCGCACCTTGCAGCTGATACAGATATACCGGTCATACGATCTGATTTCCATGATTTATTAGTCTTGTATGCTACTGCAAAAGCCAAGTACAAAGACGAGGTTATGGAAATGCATCAAGGTACCATGCAGGAATACTTGGAGAGAAAACGCCAGTATATTGCTGCAGTGTCGAGTGATAATAACGAAGCATACCAAGTGAAGCTTCTGTAAGGGGGTAAATAGATGGCTAGAGGAAATATGCGCCCACAACCATGGGTGAAGAATATAGAAGTATATACGGACTTCTCGGGCGGTTTAAATTCTGTTACAGACCATACAAAAATGGCTGATAAAGAGGTAGCTGAATTGGTTAATATGGATATTTCTCCAAGAGGAACATTGCGGAGGCGGTCAGGAATGATTTTTCACCAGCGCAGAGCCAATTGGGGAGACATCAAAGGGAAAACATGGGGAGAATTGAATGAAATGGAGGTGTGACGATGGCAGAATATACAGATAATCTTAATTTGTTCGAGCCAGGTTCTGATGACAACATTGGAATCGAATCTTCGCTAAAGGATAATTTCGATAAGATAGATTCTAAACTTGGAGATGGATTAAAAGATGCATCCGGTCAAGTGCATACATCACTAGGGACGAGATTAAACAGCGAACAAACAGATTATGAAACAACAAAATCAATCGTTACAGACCTATCCCAAAAGGAATACAACGTCATAAAAGACGATTTTACGAATCAAACACTTGCTAATAGGGGAAATGTATTGGTTGCTCCTGAAAACACGATGGCAGCCTTCCAACATGCTCTAGAAGCTGGATATTGGGGCATTAAAACTGATTTACGTAAATCATCCGATAATAAATGGGTATTAATCACAGATGAAACAGTAGATCGTACTTCAAATGGGTTCGGTGCGGTATCAGGAAAGAATTTAACGCAGCTGAAAGCACTTGATTTTGGTAATAAATTTGATTCGTTTTATACGGATGAAAAGATACCGACACTAGAAGAATTCCTTTGGTTCTGTAGAAAAAATAACATCGTTGCTTATATCGAGTTACGGATTGATATAACAAACGGTGAAGCATCTGAACTAGCCACTATAATTGATAACTACTTTATGACCAATCGAACATGTATCATTTCCAATAATTCAACCAATCTAACCAAATTTAGAGCTTACTCACAGTTATTGCCATTAGGACTAGCTACTGGTACAGTGACTCAAACATATGTCAATTACGCAAAAGATATTAAAAACTGTTTACTCTTTGTAAGAGCATCTGATTTGACAATCGATTCTGTTAAATTAGCAACTGCAGCCAAGATAAGTGTGGATGCTTGGTACGCATACTCTTACGATGACGTAGAAACAGCATTTAAAAACGGAGCTCGAAGGGTTGCTAGCTCCAATGTAAATTATTAAGGAGTGATGATATGCAGCCGAATGCAACGTGCACTTATACATTTAAGCCTGGCCACCATGATTTATTAAAGATGGTCGCGAGAGACAAACGATTAGATGGAAACGGATCATTAAGCGTTTCTAACGGAATATTAAAATGTAAGTCTAATAGTATCACAGAACGTGCTTATGTATTTTGGAACACTTACTTACCATTAGGTGGATGGATGGAAGTACAGTTCGTAGCAAAAGCCGTATCTGGTTCAGGAAATGTCTCTGGGGATGTGTATGAAGAGAACGATTTCGTGGTAGAAGGTGACATAGATCCTATATCAAGCAATGTTGATATTACAGGAGATTGGAAGCCGTATCGATTTATCATACAAGGAGGCATGAGCAACCGTTATGCCCGTTTGGTCTTTGGGCTATGGAAGAGTGTTGTTGGAGAAGTATGGTTCCGAAATATTAATATTAAAGTGTATAACTCTAATATTGTTCCAGAGCAACGATTTGCTGTTATAAAGGGATATAAAAACAATTGGTACTTAGATGATAAAGTGGGACGTTTCGGAAATCAAGGTGTATCAAGTGTAGAAGTAGAGGATGATCGTTTGGTTGTTACGATAGCGGGACCACGAACATGGGGAATGCCTGTTATGACAGCGCACCTGCAACATCGAAATAATCCAGGATATAGAGCAGAAGTTTATACATGGGATAGCTTTACTCAATGCAGGATTTACATTGTAAATAAGGATGGAAACGTTGTTTCTCCAACATCGATCCAAGAAGAATTAACCATATCCTTTATGGCTTACGCTAGATAGGGGTGAATACATGGCAACATGGGGAATTTTAAAAAAGAATACATCTATTCCTAGTAATCGTAACGGTTATGGACAAGGGTATTTCCGTTTTTACAAAGAAGATAGCAGCTACGAAGCTATTATCGCTGTAAATGGACGTTTAATAAGAGAAGGTGGCGATTTACCTATTGAGGGGTTGCCTGATGGTTTTCAAACGGAACGTATGATTGAAGCGGTGCAGTGGAATGGAATACTTTACATTGCAACTGGAACAAAATTAGTTGAATATAACGGTGTTACAGCAAAGGTAGTTGATCCATACAAGGTGCTGCCGTTAGAAGCTCTTTATGTTGGGACCAATGCATTAGCTGATGATCCTGAAAATTACATGCAAGACGGACAAGAAACGTATTTACGAGTGGACGGAGCAGTTCCATCGTTGCAAAAAGGGGTTGCTAATACAAAAACAACCTTTACAGCATTTGTTTCTAAACCTGAAGGGGTAACAATCGAATATAAATGGCAGTATCGTTTATCTAATAGCGATACTTTTTTATTGGGTAAAAATTGGAGCACAGATAAAACTTGGGATTTCACTCCTAAAAACGTTGGTAATTACACCATTCAGGTTTCTGCAAGAGTGCAGGGAACAGCAGAAGAACCAAATGTTGATGCACCAGAAGTTTATCAAATTCCTATTTATACTGTCACTTCTTATGATGAAAACGAAAAAGCAGACACTTCGCAAATTCATACATGCAATCGCATCCTACTTCATTGGAGTAGGCTAATCGTTTATGGAGACACGAAGAACGCAAGAAACATCTATATTTCGCATTTAAACAATTCAAGGTATTTTCCTACCAATCACACTTTAGAATTCGAAAGCGGAGAACAAGAAGCGTTACAAAAGATTGTGAGATATAGAGATTATCTTGTAGCATTTTTACCAACTTCTATACAAGCTTTATACGGACAATCTCCTGAAGATTTTAAACGTGTGGTTGTGCACACGGGATTGGGCTGTGTTGCTCCCGAAACACCTAAAGTAATGGGTAATTACATTGCTTTTTTATCGAAGCAAGGAGTGCAAATTTTAAAGTCTGCGGGTTTAACAGAAGAGAAAATAAACGTTGAAAAAATAGATAGCAATATTGATAACTTAATACCTGTTGATAGTACTGCATGTGCTGTTGTTTACAATAATCAGTATCATATTTGCTTCCCTAAAAATAAAACAAGGTTTCGTTTTTATTATGAACTTGGAGTTTGGACAAAAGATGAATCACCACATATGGACTTTTCTCGTTTGTTTGAATGGGATGGAGATTTAGTAGGACAGTCGACGGAAACAGGGAATATTGTTATGTTTATTGGTTCTGTTTTTAATGATTTAGGATTTGTATATGAAGATCGAGTCATAACAAAATCTTTCGATTTTAACGAACATCATAACCACAAAAAATATAAAGAGCTTCAATTGATGTTAGGAAGAGGAAATAGTGATGTGGATTTATCAGTGCTGGTTAATGTAGATGATAATCCCGTTTTTAACACGATAGAAGGTAAATCCGAGATTGTAGAAGGAACCGTACGTTGGAAAGAAGTTTTATTGACTAACATTTCATTAGATGCTGGAACAGTATTTGGAGCATGGGAACTAGGAGTATCTGCTTTTGATAATACAAAGCAAAGCAAAGTTAGTATTCCATTATCTGCTAAAGGATACGTTACGTCCATTGATATAAGACATACCGGAGATGGACCAAATGTTATTTTAAGTTTGGGGATAATATTTAAAATTAAAAAACCGTAGGTGATAAAATATGGCTCGAATAGAAGAAGGTATTTTTCGTAATTGGGCAAATGGAGATCGAATGTCCCCCGATGATTATAAAAGAGAAAGAGAAATATTACGTGTAGCAATTAATGATATTGATGCAAACGTTGGAATATTGCAGCCAGTAAGTATAGAAGGAATAAAAAATGAAATTAATACGGCTAAAGGGGACGAACTTTCTTTAGATGCTCGTTTTACAAAAACAGAAACAAATATAGGTGATATATCTCAAATTGAACAATCTAATATTATTGATGCGTTGAAAGATAAAGAACAAAAATTAGTAACAGTTAATGAACAGTTGGCGACTATTGGTAATCAAATGAAAGAACAAGAAAATTTATTAGATACTGTTAAATCAAAATTTTTGCCAAATAAAGTATCTAAATTCCAGCAAAACTTTCATTTGAATCCAGTGGACGGGTTTATGAATGATATTCAGTCCGCTTTCTTCCGTAATGGAGAATGGCATTTCTATTTCCTTTTCAATAAAGATTTTAAACATGGTGGGAATGGGACAGAATGGTATCATGTTACGACAAAAGATTGGGTAAGCTTTGAAAATCATGGGGTTGCTATTCCTAAATACACTACCCCACAAGGGGACGTAGCTTCCGGAACCATTTATGAGGACTATGATAATACCTTAGGGTTTGGGATGAATGCGGTTATCGCCTACCTAACATCGTACGGAAATGCGGGTCAAACAACAAACATATGGTACTCAAACGATAACGGTTTTACTTTTAAACCCTATAAGTTTAACCCAATTCAAAATAACCCTACTGGAAGTGCAGACTTCCGTGACCCGTATGTTTTTAGAATAGATGGTATTTTTTACATGTATCTAGCAGAAGGCGGCAAGTTTGGTATTTACAAGTCAACGAACGGTATTAATTTCTCTTATTTACATTCTATCATGATAGGAGGACTAGGATTATTAGAATGTCCTAATTTATTTTTAATGGATGTAGATGGCGACCCTAACCATAAAAGGTGGGTATTGTTCTTTGGTGCGAATGGTGGCGATGAGGTTTCGACTGGTACATACTATATATCCGGTATGACTACTAATGGTGTATTTACTCCCGAAACACCAGCGAAACGATTAGACAGCGGACCCGATTATTACGGTGCTAAAATATTCACAAAAGAAGATGATAACCCGAATGATGTCTTATTATCCACAGCATGGATAGGGAATTGGGGATATACAACAAAAGTACCGTTTGAAGGGTTCGGCGGTAGCATGAGCTTATGCCGTGAATTACGATTAAAATCACACGACGGATATACGATAGAAACCAAATTACTTCCTTCTTTTCGAGATTATTTAAGTAATGCGGTAACAGGTTATGCGATAGATATTAATAATGATAGACGTATACTACCTTTCCTAAATGGGGAAAAATTTTACTTAAAAGCGATATTTAGAAAAAAAGATAATCCTATTACTAGTAAGTTCGGTGTGGTAATAAGAGGTGAAAACTATACGACTACATGGACGTATAACCCACCAAACCAACAATATGATGTGTCACGAGAATGTAATGATTTCCCTAACAATAGTATTTTTGATAAAAAAAGGTTTGTAAATTTACCTTTTAACGGGGAATGGATGGAAGTACATTTTGTTGTGGATTCTACATCAGTAGAAATAGTGTTACCCGACGATACCATTTATACGATGGCTAAATATGGGACGGTAGGAAAAGAGGATATACTTTTATATTGTGACGGGGAATGTATAGTGGACTATGAATATTATGATATTTTAAAAACAGCACAGGGGGAATAAAAATGAGTTTTATTAAAGAAGTTGCAACAGCAGCCGTAAGAATAGGAAAGAAGTATAACATCCTTCCCTCTCTTATTCTAGCACAAGCCTGTTTAGAATCGAATTTTGGAAGAAGTGGTTTAGCTGTACAAGGAAAGAATTTATTCGGAGTGAAAGGAACGTATGAGGGGCAAGGGGTCACTATGTTTAAAAATACTGTAGGATCTATGATTGCCGGGAAAGCATTTGGCTTTCCTATTGGGATTAGTGGAGCTTTAGGATTTGCTTCTTCTTTTATAAAATTCAGTTCGGAATTTTCGATTAAACCGAAAGAAATTCCAGATGGATTAAAAGACTATGCCTATCTTTATTATGCACATAATGAACTTGTATAAGTCGAGGAGGAAATTTAGATGAAAAAAATCCACGCCCCATCTAAATTCTTTAATTGGGGCATATTTTCTTTTAAAACTATTGATATTTTTTTATTTGTACTATTTATATCAACAATTAAATTTTTTGTAGATAACAAAATAGAGTATGCGATTTTTTGTGTCTCATTAATGATATGGAACGAGATTCACAAAAATAATCGTATTAATGATGTTGCATAGGATACTACTGCGACGTAAGCACTTCTTTATGAAGTGCTATTTTTTATGCAAGGAGGAAAGAAAATGGCATGGAAAAAACCGAAAGCTATTGATATAAATGGCTATAAAACAAAAGCAACTTCCATTAATGACCTATCTAAAAACTATGGCATGGACTATTCCCGTGGATATGCCCAACAACAAGCACAAGCGGTGGCAGATGCTAAAAGAACTGGATTAAACAATCAAATGCGACAAGTGGATGATGGTGTAAAAACATCTAACGATGCCTTATCTAGAGATTACTTCCAGAAATATTTACAGCAAGCACAAGGACAAGCGGGCGCAGGTTTAAACAGCGGTATTCAAGCTGATCAGAACCTGCGTTTAAATATGAACAGACAAGCATCATTAGCGGATGTTTATCGTAATGCTGCCACGCAAAAAGCTGGTTTAAGTTCACAACTTGCAGCTGTAGGTAATGAACAGGCTGCCAATGAAAATCAAATTTATAATGATCGATTACAGCAGGCTTATCAGAATGCTATGAGTGATACATCTCGCAGACAAAGTGAAAATCAATCCTTATTAAATGCAGAACAGCAACAAAGAGGTCAGGACATTAATAGTGACCAATGGGCGCAATCTTTCGATAAGTCGAACGAACAATGGGACAAGAATTTTAAAAACCAAAACAGCCAGTGGCAGAAATCATTTGATACACAGAATAGCCAATGGCAAAAATCATTTGATCAACAAGCGAAAGAATACAAAGACAATAAAGCATGGCGTGAATACACTTTCAACAATATGAGCGCTTCAGATAAGGCTCAATTTGAGTGGACAAAGAAAACATATGGTGAAGATGCTGCGTGGAGAATGTACGAGCTAGAGTACAACGGAGAATTACAAAAGTCACAGAATAATGCTCAATTAGAATATTACAAGAGTTTGGGTTTAACGGAGTAACGGGAGGGGGTGATAGCACTTATAAAAACAACTATAAAACACAGCAACAATCCAATAAGAGCGGTTCTTTTAAAACATATCAATCACATTTACAGCAAGCTATCCAAAAAGGCGTTCCGTCTAATTGGGCAACTGCCCTTACAGAGTTAGTTGGAAGAGAATCTTCATGGAATCCTAGTGCGAAGAATCCAACTAGCACAGCGCATGGATATGGACAATTTTTAAATTCTACCGTTGCTAATTACCAAAAGAAAATGGGATTGAATTATGGAAACCCTGTTGATCAGTTAGTAATGATGGCACAGTATGTTAAAGATAGATACAAGACGCCTGAAAAAGCATTGCAATTTTGGGACAAGAATCACTGGTATTAGTTCTAATTGAAAAGGCGGTGCCATGATGGCATATAACTTCAACCGAGAAAAATATAAAAAAATATTAGATAACATGTACGGGGCCGGATCTTTTGATTCCGGTCTTTCTAATGCTCGAGAGATAGGGAGATCAAAAGCACAAGCAGAGATTGGGCAGGCAAATTTTAATTCTTATTTAAAACAAAAGCAAAAAGACCAAGAAGAAAACGACTATGATTTACAACGTGAAAAAGCAACAGATAGCTTAGTAGATAGCGATCTAAAAAAATATATTAAAGACAGACTAAAATCAGGGCAAGGCTACCCAACAGAAGATGAAATCAACGCTTTCAGAAGCGATAAAACCACTAAATATGAGCATCCACGTGATTATGCATTAAACAAACCAACATTAGCAGAAGACATCAGCATGTCTGATTTAAATAAAGAAGTAAAGAAAAATCAAGCGAAAAAGCAAGAACAGAAAAAGGCTGATACTAGCGGATTGGTCAACTTCTTCAAGAAGATGGGAAAAGATACGGACGGTAACGGTCATTCCCAAGGTGTTGATAAATTAATGGGAGCTTTAGAAATACTGGATAGACCAGGTGATGCAGTCCGTACAGGTATTAAGGAAAAAACAGAGGGAAAAAGTTTTTGGAAAGGTGCTGCAGCCGGACTAACAGGAAAAAAAAACACATCAGGGAAAGAATTAAATAAATCATTAGGCTTTGATCCTGATACAGATAACAAGGATAAGGTTCTTTCCAACATATTAGGGAATCAATTGATTAAAAAGCTTCCACTTGGTGATATTGCCGCACCCTTTGTTAGCAAGAAAGCAAAAAACAAAATAGGGAAAGAAGCAGCGGGCGTTGGTTCTGAATTAGCATTGGACCCGTTAAATTTAATTGGTTCAGGCGCTATTGGTAAAGGTGCGGAGATATTAGGTAAATTCGGTAAAGGTGTAAGAACAGCAGAAAGAGTAGCAGAAGAAGCGCGTCCAGTGGAAGAAATTTTAGATATTCCTAGTTCTATAAAAACAGCCACCAATAATGTAGCAGATGTTCCGAAACCTAAGGCATTAAGCCAATATGATATGGATTTTAATAACGCTGTAGATGAACAATATCAATACCTTAAAAATTCTATGGGTAAAGGTGTTCAACCAGGCGGATTGGTTCGAGATCAAGAAGGATATGTAACAGGAGCGTTTGGTCGAGTTTCTAACAATCCTAAATGGTATCAAGATTTCTATAAGGTGAATAATCGTAAACCAAACAATACTGAATTACGTGAATTAGCTGAACAACATGTGAGAGATGGTTTTAGTGATGAAGTGGGGGATGTTCCTGCTTGGAAACCGAAACAGATACAAGAAATCGATGACCAAATAGATGAATTGAATAAATTGTTAATTGAATCTCCTGACCAAGAGCCAGCAATTAGACCGATATTAGAAGCTTTAAAGGAAGATAAGGATGGTATTTTCCAACAATTAAAAACACCTATAAAACAAGGTGGATCTAAAGATTTTGAAGCTATTAGTCCATCAGAAAGAGATGGTGGATCGTTAATTAGAATTAATGAATCTAATATCGATCATTCTCTAGGTGATGCTTCAACATTTAGTGCGAAAGTAAATAGAACTAAACAAAAGAATAATAAGGGATTATTAAGCGATTTACGAACACAATTTATTGATGATTTAGCACCATTAGAAAAATTAGAAAAGAAAATAACAGGTAAACTACCAAGTGCGGAGAATAGTTTATATAAACAGGCTAGATTATTTAAAGGTAGTCCAGAAAAAGCGCACCAAATAGTAAAAGATCAACTTAATCCAATTATCAATAATATTAAGAGCAAGGGGATTAATCCAAAAGATTTAGGTGATTATGCTTTAGCTGTACATGCAAAAGATGTTAACGCAAAAGGAATTAATTCTGGTTTTACTAATGCGGAAATTGATGATGTTATTAATCGTTTAGGTTCCAACGATATGGAAGCAGCAAGAAACGAACTATTGAAAGTAAATAACAATACCCTTGATACATTGTCAAAAGGTGATAATCCAGTAATAAGCAAAGAATCTGTTCAGGCAATGAATGAAAAGTGGCCAAATTACATGTCGTTATTCCGTGCTTTTGATGATGATAAAATTGAATTTAGCAATGGATTAAGCAAAGCATTAACCAATGGCAGCAGCCCTATAAAAAAATTAGAGGGATCCAGCAGAGAAGTGATCGATCCATTAGAGAGCATGATAAAAAATATTTTCAAAGCTACTAATGTTGCTGATAAGAATAATGTCGTTTCGAAATTAGGTGTTCTAGCAAAACAAGATACGGAAGGTAATTTCATTCGTCAAATACCTGACAATGAAGATACTGGACGTTTGAATGTTATAAGCGCCATGGATAATGGAAAAAAAGTAAAATATGAAGTTCCGCCAGATGTTTATAGAGCCATGATGAATCTGGACAAGGAGTCTACGAATACATTAATAAAAATATTACAAAAGCCTGCATCTACTTTAAGAGCCGGCGCCACATTAACACCTGAATTTAGTTTGCGTAACCCATTACGTGACGTTCCGCAAGCGTTCATTGTTTCTAAATCAGGTTTTAACCCTATTGTCGACTTTCCGGTAGGATTATGGCAGTCAATTTGGAAAGGCCGCACGATAAAAATAGGGAACAAAGAATTTAAAACCGCTGGGGATTTATACAAACAATTTATCAAAGAAAACGGCGGATATGGTAACATAGTATCAATGGATAGAAAATTACACCAAGAAACCCTTAAAAAGGCATTATCTGAGTCCAATACGCATTATGTAGATGTACTAAATCCAAATACGTTTAAATCTCTTTTAAAGAGCCTTTCTAACCCTTTAAACACATTGAGAAATGTAGCAGATATAAGTGAATCAGCTACAAAAGTTGGTGAATTTAGAGCGGCATTACGTTCTGGAGCATCACCACAAGAAGCAGCCTATAGAGCTAGGGACATTATGGACTTTGCAAGAGCAGGAGTTAGTGTAAGGGAAGCTAATAAAGTTGTAGCTTTCTTAAATGCTAATATCCAAGGTAAAAGTAAACTATGGAGAGCATTTCAGGAGAATCCAAGTAAAGTGATTGGCAAATCGATCGCTTCTGTTACTTTACCCACAATAGCAGCTATAGTTGCTCAAAATACCATGGCTAATGAAAGGCAAAGAGAAGTTCTAGATGATGCACCACAATATCTAAAAGATACCTTTTATTTAGTTCCAATTCCGGGTACTGATCAAATTGCACGGATCCCTAAACCATTTGATTTAGCTTTTGCTTTTTCTAATACGTTTGAACGAGCAATGGATTATGCAATGAAAAATGATAAAGAAGCATTTGACGGATTCTTAAAACAAGGCTTTTCTGCAATGTCTGTACCAACTATGCTTACGGGAATAGCGCCGATTGTAGAAGGAATGGCAAACTATTCTTTCTTCAGACAAGGTCCTATCATCCCGCAACGAGAACAGAATATGGATTATCCTGATCAATATGATATTAACTCATCTGAGACAGCAAAATTTGTTGGCAAACAGATAAATAGGCTTACTGGAGGTGATGGTGCATTCAAAAATTTCGGTTCTCCAAGAGTAATTGACAATACAATCCAAGGGTTTACTGGTGGTTTAGGTACTTATGCAACAAACGTCGTGGATTTATTACTTGATAGTGCCAATCTTACAGATAATCCCGAACGTCCATCGAAAGGTATTGATCAAAAAGCTGTAACAAAAGCATTTTTAGTTAATCAGTCGGGTTCAGGTGCTTCCTTAGATAAGCTATATACATTAAGGGAGAAACTTAACAAAGCAAAAGGATCTGCAAAAGAAAATGATTCACGCTTTGATGATACGACTAAATTAAAAATGATTAATGATGCAGCAAAGGAAATCAGCGATATTAATAAACAAATACGTTCAATTCAAAATTCTTATGATTATACTGCCGATCAAAAGAAGAAAGCGCTGGATGAACTTATTCAGCAACGAAATGAAATTGCCCGTCAAACAGTAAAAAGTATGGAGTGATGTCATGGCTTGGTATCATTGGATTGCAGTTTATGCTATAATAATAGCAGGGATATTATTTACAATAATTCCTGATAAATCCATTTGGATATGGTTGGTTATTATTATACTAGGCATAAGTGGCGCCTTATTAGGATTGCTGCTTCCACATAAAGAAGATAAATATGCGATGAAGAAAGAGGACTAATTTTAGTCTTCTTTTTTTATTGACAAAATTAGGAGGTAATTAATTTGAAACACAACACAGATACATTATGGGTAGTTATGACAGGCGGCACTATATCTAGTGCGGCTTATTTGTTTGGGGGGATAGATAAGTTGTTAATTGCATTTGTCATTTTAATGTCGTTGGATTACATCACTGGAATTATGGCTGCTTTTTATGACAAGAAAGTTTCGTCTAAAACAGCTTTTAAGGGGTTGATGAAAAAAGGAGCTATGTTTTCACTCATCATTGTAGCAACTCAGTTAGACATCATTTTAGGTAACCAAGGGTTGTTTATCAGATATGCAATTCTGATGTTTTTAATCGGTACTGAGGGAATAAGCTTAGTTGAAAATCTCGGCCGTCTTGATGTTAAGGTTCCAAAAGTTTTATCCAATGCGTTTATCCAATTAAAAGATAAAAATAACGAGAATGAAAAAGGAGAGGATCAATGATGAAAATTATGTTAGATGCAGGACATGGAAAAAACACGCCAGGTAAACGTACGCCGGATGGAATGCGCGAGTGGGAATTTAATGCTAAGACGGCTCAATATGTAAAAGATTATCTTGGAGATTATCAAGGAATTGAAACAAAATTTGCTCATGATACTACTGGTAAAGTCGATATACCTTTAACATCTCGTACAAATGCAGCTAACGCTTGGAAAGCAGATGTCTACGTATCGATCCATGCTAATGCTGCAGGAAGCGGATGGAGTTCGGCGCATGGGATTGAAACATTTACGTATACAACTAAACCTAAAGAAGCTGTTGCGCTTGCAAAAAAAGTGCAAAATGCGATTGTAAAAGCTACAGGCCTTACTAATCGTGGTGTAAAAGCAGCAGACCTACATGTTGTTAGGGAAACACACATGACAGCCATACTTATCGAATGCGGTTTTATGACAAATAAGGCAGAAGCAGCATTATTAAAATCAGATGCATATCGTAAAAAAGTTGCTCGTGCTGTTGTGGATGGTTTAGCAGATCAGTACAACTTAAAGAAAAAAAATAAACCAAAACCAGCACCAAAAAAAGACGAGCCTAAAAAAGATTCTAAGAGCATTCATAAAGTACAAGTTGGTGCTTTTGCAGATGAACAAAACGCAGAGAAATTAGCTGCAGAACTAAAGAAAAAAGGATATCCAGTGCATATTGTAGAAGAATAAGCAAATACTATTCTTACAGCATGATACCTTCGCAAAGACCCTTCTCATAAAGAGAGGGGTTATTTTTGTTTAACTGCATTATTCATCTATCACCTCATACAAATCATCTACTCTACAATTGAATAATTTGGCTAGAATATAGGCTTTATCTATAGGGATGTAACTATGCCCAGTTTCGTAATTTCGATATTGTTTGACGCTAACACTTACTTGTTCAGCTAAAAAAGCTTTTTTATAACCACTCTTTTCACCAAGAATCTTGATGTTACTTTTTATTTTCATTCTTAATCACCTGTTTTATGTATTCCACTCTTTTGGCATATTTCCTTTTGGAAATTTAATTAGCTTATTCGTGTAAATTTAATTAGCATAATAGACATGCTAACCTTCATACCATTTACTATACCAAATTTATTACCACCCTAGTAGCTTGATCGAGCATATGCCAGATCTCTTTATATCAGTATCTAAAGCTATCATTTTTCCATGCTAGATGAGTGGGATAGATTATAAATAATCTATAAAGAGGTGGCGTAGGAAAGGAGGAAAAACGGGTTGATCTTTGAAGCAGTCACAACAGCACTCATGGGAGGGCTTGCTCTACAAGCTCACCTGTCCAAAAGTGGAATGGGTAATGACTCTAAAAAATTAAACAAAATATTTGCTCTCACAGGATTAAATGTAAAAGACGGCAAACAAACATTGACCACTCAACTTGTAAAGAAAAGAAATTATGAATGGGGGACAGAATATCGCTATCGAATACCTTTAGGAAGGAGTTTCGAGGATTATGTATCTAAACAAAAATCAATTGAAGCTGGGATAAATTCACGTACAGTAAAGATACTGATAGGAGATCTAAAACAGCTAAAATTAGACTCTAAAATCATTTCGAATATAAGAAGTCTATATAAGAAGAAACTAACGGAGAGGAAGGAAATAGAACTATCATACGACGGAATGTTAGTTATACGAGTTTACAATGAACCGATGCCAACGCTGGTAGAAATGTTTGAAGGGAAAGAGTGGTCAGTGCCGATTGGAATTATGAGAGAAAAGAATAAATCCATACTGCATGACTTTGAAAGAATCCCACATTTTGCACTAGGAGGAGCAACAAGATATGGTAAATCTAACTTAATAAATGGAATCATCATTTCCCTTATCATACAGCAGCCAAACAATGTTAAATTGCATCTCATTGACTTAAAAGGTGGAGTGGAGTTATGCGACTATGAAAACATCAAGCAGACAGTATCAATTGCATATGAGCCTGATCAAGCAAAAGAAGTGCTTGAAAATGCTTATAACAAAATGAGGGAGATGCAGCAGAGAGTAAGAAAATTAGGGAAGAAGAATGTCCAGGAAGCGGGAATAAAAGAAAGGCATTTTATTTTTATCGATGAGGTAGGCGAATTAAATCCTGACGAAGCGGTAGATCGTGATGAAAGGGACCTGAAAAAAGATTGTCAGAGATATATGAGTCAAATATCAAGACTAGGAGCGGGGTTAGGATTCCGATTGATTCTTGCTACACAATATCCGACTGGTGATGTTATACCTCGCCAATGTAAACAAAATAGCGATGCAAAGCTGTGCTTTCGAGTCCAGTCTTCCACAGCATCAAGAGTGGTATTAGATGGAGAGGGAGCAGAAAAACTTCCAGAAATAAAAGGTCGTGCCATTTACCAAACAGCTGATAAAAAAGTCATTGTTCAAACCCCACTAATCACTTCTGAAATTATTCATTCCATTATTGATACCCATGTAAGAGAGGTGAATCCAGTTGAAGCAGCTAAGCAAGCGCCAAGAAGCAATCCTATTGTCATTGAAAAAACTGGACTTTCTTAATAGGAATCAGTTGCAAACCATCCACAAACTGGGAAAAGTTCGTAATGCAAATAGAATCCTAAAAGAACTGTCTCCATACTTAGAAAGTTATAGGGAAGAGTATTCATCTATTTACTACTTAAATGCCGAGGGAAGGGCATATGTGAACTCTAATAAGGTGAGAAGAAAGAATCCATTTGTTAATCACACAATTTTGAGAAATAACTTCTATATTTTCGCGAAATATCCAACAGAATGGACAAATGAAGTCAAAATAAGCGATGGAATTACAAATTTAGTGACAGATACCTGGTTTAAAGTGAGCGGTAAATATCATTTTTTAGAAGTGGACTCATTACAAAAGATGAAAGAAAATCGTGCCAAAGTGAATAATTATGTCGCCTTATTTAAAGCAGGACATTTAGCAAAACATTTTGGATATTTTCCACCATTGATATGGATCACAACTACTGATTTGAGAAAAAAACAGCTTAAAGAACTGTGTAAGGAAATACCTTGTGCTGTATATACAAATGATGAAATTAAATAGGAGGATGGTTCATATGCAAACAATAGCATTTAATCAATTTATGGATAGCAGTTATAAGATGAAAGAAAAGAAGAAATCAAATGTAGGTAAGATAGCTAGAAGGGTCGGAACTACTATAGCAGTACCTTTATTTTTAGCGAAACCTGTGTTTGCTGCATCAACTACAAACGACGTTGTGCCAGTAGGCGCAAAAGAATGGATGGGAGAACAAACCTTATCTATGTTGGCGCATGCTTTGGATCCATTGGTGGACGTGTTAGTCGCTTTATCTTTCCCGATAGCTTCAGTAATTATTGTTGGCGGCTGTTTCTTTTTTATGCTAGGCAATTCAGAAAAAGCATGGTCCACAATTCAAAATGCAGGATTAGGATATGTATTGATACAAATTTCCCCATTAATATTAAGTGTGTTGAAACAGATTGGAAATGCAGTATAAAAAATAAAGGTCAATCGGTGACCACATGACCACACGATTGACCACACACTAATATGAATTAGCGTTAATTACTATAAGTTAATTAGGAAGGGGGCAATAGATTTTACTGTTGATATTACTGTATTTTGAGTTATTTTGTTCATTGGGGTGAACTATCGTGAATTATTGATATAGTCCTGATATTATAATGGTTGGAGAGATAAGAGATGCAGAAACAGCGCATATTGCTATTCGAGCAGCTTTAACTGGACATTTAGTTATTACCACCATGCATACAAGAGATGCAAAAGGAGGGGTTCATCGTTTGATGGAATTCGGAATAAATAAACTGGAAATTAAACAAACGTTGATTGCTGTGACAGCACAGAGGTTAGTAGAGTTAGTATGTCCATTTTGCATGGATGATTGTTCATCATATTGTTTCAGCCTAAATGGTCAGAAAAAAAGGGCGAGTGTTTTTGAAATCATTACAGGAAAAACCATTCTCCAAATTCTTGAAGATAAGGATATGGAAGCAAAAAAGAAGGTTAAAACATTAGCGCAAAATATTAATAAAGGAATTGCCTTAGGTTTTATTAAAGCAACGGAATATGAGCGTTGGGTATATGTTGATGAAAAAGAATAAATGGTCCCTTACAGAACAGGCACTGCTATTAAAAAATATTGGAGAATTATTAGAACAAGGCTACTCCTTGGCAGAAGCGGCACATTCTACTCTTTATTATTTGCCACATCATAAGCGCGAAGAAATTCGTTCCTGTATAGGGGCATTAAAAGGAGGTGAATCTTTTTATGAAAACTTAAAAAAGCTGAATTTTAATCAACAGTTAATCAGTTATGTCTTTTTTGCTGAAAAACATGGTGGTTTTGCAAAAGCCTTTCAAGATGCTAGCAGAATGATAATAAGCAGGCAGGAAACGATAACAAAATTAAAGAAAATCCTCTATTACCCACTTTTTCTGATATCCTTCACCTTGATCCTTTTCTTTTTTGTACAGCAAATCCTTCTACCGAAATTTACAAGTCTTTTTCTATCCATGGATTTAAAAAAGAATCTATTTATGGTTATCGTTATTGGGGCTGAGAAAGTGATTCCAATTGTTTTTACACTTGTTATTGGATGTTTTCTTCTGTTGTTTCTTTATTATCATTTCTATTTTAAAAAGCAGGACAAGATTGCTCAGTTGAATCGACTGGTTCGGATGCCCTTAATTGGGCGCTACTTTTCTTTGTATTATACGCATGTTATTTCCCTCCAATTAAGCTATTTATTATCAAGTGGCTTCTCCATCTATGAAAGTCTTCAATTTTTTCAACAAAATAAACAGCAGCAATTATATTCGGAAATTGGAATAATCGTAATAGATCATTTGCGAAGTGGTGAGCGATTAGAGAAAGCTTTTAACGCCATAGATTTTTTGCAAAAAGAATTACAGCGAATTTTGCAACATGGTCAGGAAAACGGAAGATTAGATCAAGAACTACACTATTTTAGCAGCTATTGCATTCGTACATTTCAAGATGGTATGAACAAAACAATAAAAATCATCCAGCCAAGTTTATATGCCTTTGTTGGCATATTAATTGTTTCTTTATATTTAGCGGTATTGTTACCGATGTTTCAGCTTTTAGATGGATTTTGAAAGGAGAAAAAAATGAAAAATGAAAAGGGCTTTACGCTAATAGAAATGATGATTGTTCTTCTCGTAATTTCCATATTGCTTCTTATTACCATTCCTAATGTTACAAAACATAATTCTAAAATTAACAAAACGGGTTGTGAAGCTTTTATAAAAATGGTGCAAGCGGAAGTGCAGTCCTATTATATGGATGAAAAAAAGTATCCAGAGGATATGGAAGACTTAGCGGATGCTGGCTATATTATGGAAAATCAAACAACTTGTCCGAATGGAAACGCTGTTGCAATTAGCAGTAATGGAGAAGTTTCCGTTGTTAGTGATCCATGATAAAAAATGAAAAAGGCTTCACATTAATCGAAATGTTCGTATCACTATCGATATTTTTGATTCTTATCTCTTTATCGCTTTTATTATTTAGACCACAGCAAGCAGCCGTTAAAGAAAAGATGTTTTTTGCCACCTTACAGTCGGATTTGTTTTATGCACAAAGCTATGCTTTATCACATCAAATGAAACTTAATGTTTATATCTACCCAAAGGAGAAGCGTTATTATATTAGAGGTGATCAGCAGACAGGGATAATTGTAGATCGTTATTATGATGAAAGCGTGATAATAAATAAAGATTTAACTACTATTTCCTTTTCAATAGTAGCGAGTGGAAATGTAACAAAATTTGCTACTTATTATCTTTCAATAGAGGATAGACAGTATACTTTTACTGTTCAAATAGGCAAGGGAAGATTTTATGTTACGAAATTGTAAAGGCTTTTTATTACCAGAAATCTTTTTATCTCTATCTGTATGGTTTCTTTTAACACTTTTCTTTTTTCCTGCTTATACCCATTTATTAAAACAATTCCAACAATTAGACCAAGAACAGCTATCTAATCAGGTTTTATATGAATATTTACAAGGATTTCTTATAGAAGAAAAGGAAAAAGAGACAATAGAAGTGGAAAAGGAAGGAGTAAGCTATACAATACAATGGACGAATGGGCAGGAGGTCTGTTTATATTATGAAAATGTATTTCGAAAAAAACAGCAAATTTGTGAAAATTACGAATAAAGGATTTATCTTGTTAGATATGCTGTTTGCGTTATCTCTTTTCTTAGTAATAGTCTCCTTTATACCACCTACATTGAAAATAATCGGTAATAATCAAATAGTAGCTATTCAATTGAAAGAGATGGAATGGCAATTATTTGTCAGCCAATTAAAAAAAGAAGTGAGGATGTCTGAAAACATCTATGTCGAAAATAATAAGCTGTTTATGTATATTGATGGAGAAAATATTCAATATGAATTATATACAGATAAAATACGAAGAAGAGTGAACGCTGCTGGACATGAGGTAACATTACAAGATGTAGCGGCGGTTCAATTTTCTGAAATACAAAATGGAGTTAAGGTGAAAGTGAAAAATAAGTATAATCAGCAAAAGGAAGTGTTGATTTGGAATTATTTACAGCATGAAGGAGGTAATAATGGTACGTGATGAAAAAGGGTTCATTTATCCGATAACATTTTGTGTATTTACCATCTTTATTCTCTTTTTTCTTGTGATGGTTCAATTATATATAACAAAAAAACAAATGACGCAAGAAATAAAAGCAATGTATAGTCAAGATTATTATTTAATGAGTTCGTTAAAGAATATAGAAAAAAAACGGTCAAATGAAGAAGAACTTCCAAATACTGGCCAATACATCTATAAACATGCAACGGTTTCTTATAAGATTACCGACTATTCATCTTCAGTAGAAAAAATAGAATATTCCTTAATTGCACCGTCTAATTACCGAATCTGGGCTTTAAGTTATTATGATAAAGAACAGAAAAAAATGACAAAATGGGTGGAGGTAGTCAAATAAATAGCTATTAAAATGAATAGTTACGAGAAGAGCTGGTTATTCTATAAGTAAAAGTATGTAGGTGATAAAAATGAATACCAATGATTATGTTAAATTTTTAACACAAACATTTGTGCAGTATATGGATCAGCCAAAAGATCAACGCCAAAAATTAAGAGCGGAACGGAAAAATCAGAAAGAACCTTTTATGCTGCGTTGGTTCGGCATCTTGCCATATGCAATTGCGGCGAGTGTCAAAAGAAGACGGAAATAACTTAAAAAACTGCTAATTAGAATTTGATAACTTCTGATTAGCAGTTTTTCTTATATCGCTTCAGTTGCTAAATAAAAGAATCCACCATTGATAATCGATATGTTTATTTTCGGTTCATACTGTTCTTGCAAAGCCAGTCTTTCTGTATCTAGACTTTCGGATTTCTCCTCTAAATCTTCATAAAAATGCTCTAACAACTTTAAGTCTTTTTCCCATCTTTTTTTTGCTTCTTCTGCCCAAGTATGGTCTTCTTGCAATAAGGATTGATTAATTGTATTTTCTATCCTGGTTATCCCACTCTTCGGCATAATAAGAGGGGATAAAGTAAAGGCGAAATCAGGGATTTTCGCAGATAAAGCCAGTTTTTTGATTCTTTTTTGAAAATCACTCACGATTTGCCCATTAATAAGCTGAAGACCGATGGACTGATAAACATCCCTTTTTCGATCACATTGATAGGAGATTTTCATATTAATATTGAGCCATGGCTTTAAAGCAGTGTGCTGTTGAAGCTTGCCTTCCATATTTTCATATAATCGAATATATCCAGATAGTTTTTTGGAACAAGCAAATAATTGGTGAAGCCTTGGTGAACCAAAATGAATTAATTCTCCTTTTACCTCTTTTGGAGCAACGTTCGGATTTGTTATTAAGGTTAGCTTAGCGGGATTGGGTGTACCACCCGTTTTCTCAAGATAATGCCAATAAAATGGTCGGTTCATCAGTTCCTTATCTAAATCAATCGTTAATTGCACTATCATATAACCTTGATTATTTTCTATTATTTCACAATCATTTGCTTGAAAAAAACGCTCAAGAAATTGATGTATTTCCTGTTGCTTCATATTGCTCACCATCCTTCAGGTTTTGAGCAAATTCAATCATGCTCGTTAAGTTCTCCATTTTTATCTTCATTTCCCCTTCAGAAAGAGAGTTAGAGAAGATATCAACCATATAGTCATCCATATTGCCAAAATCTAATTTTGTTAATATATCATCTAAATCACCGATGACTTTTTCAAATAAATGAATTTTTTCATATAATAGTTTTAAAATATGGTCCTCAACTGTATTTTTAACAGCAAAATTATAAATCATTACATCCTTTTCTTGACCTAAACGATGTATTCTCCCAATACGCTGTTCGAGCCGCATCGGATTCCATGGCAAATCAAAGTTTATAATATGATTACAGAATTGCAGGTTGATTCCTTCTCCGCCTGCTTCTGTCGCAATTAATACTTGCGCATGATTTTGAAATAAATCTTTCATCCAATCCTTTTTCCCTCGTTTAAAGCCGCCTCTGAATGGAACAGAAGTAATGCCATGCTGTTTTAAAAACCATTGCAAATACAGCTGTGTAGCTCGGTACTCTGTAAAAATAATCACTTTATCATTTATTTTTTGTATGAGCTCCAACGCTTTTTCCGCTTTAGAATTCGATTTTATCGCTTCCACTTTGCTCATTAGCAATTGTACATTCTCTGTTAACAAAGCAGAGGGCGCTTCTGCTTTTTTTAGCATATTCTGCAGGGTATAATAGACTGCTTCTCTGCTGCTGCATGCCTCCCGCTGTAATGTAATCATTGAAAATGGATTTCTGCCTGTGTTTTCTTCGTGATAATGGCTCTTTAAATGCTCAATCGCATCATAAAGCTCTTTTTCTTCAGGAGAAAAATCAATCGTTACTCCTTCAACGATGCGTTTTGTCCATTCAATTCCAGTGTCATGTCTTCGATTTCGAACCATGACTTTATTGACTAGCTCTTTTAAATGTTCATCATCGCTAACAGAACGGGCATCTTTTTTATATTTTTCATAAAAACTAGATTCATTCCCTAAATGACCAGGTTTAAGCAAAGAAACAAGGTTAAAGATTTCACTGACACGGTTTTGAATAGGAGTTGCAGTTAATAAAAGGCAAAACTTCTTTTTTAGATTTTGAACAAATTCATAGTTTTTTGTTTTATTATTCTTTAATTTATGTGCTTCATCGATAATAACTAAATCATAATCTTGATTATAAATAATGTCACGATGCGGTTCTCTTTTTGCAGTATCAATAGAAGATACGACAATATCACATTGATCCCAAACATAACTTTTTCTTTGGATTACAGCTGGAATAAAAAATTTTGAATTTAATTCGACTGCCCATTGTGTGACAAGGGAAGCTGGCACTAATATAAGGACTTTTTTTACGAGTCCACGAATCATATATTCTTTTAAAATTAGACCTGCTTCAATGGTTTTGCCAAGTCCCACTTCATCTGCTAAAATAGCTTTTCCGTTCATATCTTCAATAACTTTTTTTGCCACTTCTAATTGGTGGGGAAGTGGGGTTAAATCAGATAAATGATTAGGTGCCTGAAGGCCTTCAAACTCATGAATAATGGTATGTTGCTCCACTTCGAGGGAAAGTTTAAATAATTCCCAATTTGCCCATGGACCATCATCTGTCATTCGTTTTAATAATTCGTCATTCCATGAATGATCAAAATTAATCTGAATCGTCATGTATTGTCATCCTTTCTATCTCTTTTACCCGTTCTTGCCTAGTTGAAATAATCAAGCTGAACGTAAGGGAGTAATTATTGAAAAATAATATATAGAAATATTCACATAAATTTATGATTTAAAATGAAAAAAATATTGCCTCATTTTTATCAAGATGTTAGGATGAAGAGGTGAAAAGTTTTGAAAATTGTCACAAAATAATGCTTTTTATCGTAAAACATGAACAAAATCTATAAAAGCAGTTCTAATCAATCGTTTTTTCTTGTTAATAGAAATAGTATAAAACGAGAAAGCGAAACAAAAATAAAGATAATACAAACAAACTATATTTTCAGGTAATAGTTAGTACTAGTATGACCAATAGAAATAATTTTATAATGCGGATGAGAAATAGGGGAGAGACTACTTTTGTAGCGCCGAAGGAGCAAACAATCTATTTTGTGAATCTCTCAGGCAAAAGAACTCTATTTTGACGCAGCTCTGGAGAGTGCTGTTTGAAAATATTTTACAGCCACCAAAGGGGACAGCCGATTTCGGTAAACTTTCAGGTGCAAGGACAGAGACCTTACTTAATGTATTAAGGGAGGTCTCTGTCCTTTTTTGTGGGAATTTTTCGAAAATAGGAAACCTCTCGATTGTAAAACAAATATCTCAAGGAAGAGGAGCTGGTGAGAATGACTGTACAAAAGCGTACACCTTTGTATGATCTCTATAAACAATATGGAGGGAAAATTATTGATTTTGGTGGATGGGATTTGCCTGTTCAATTTTCTAGTATAAAAGAAGAACATGAAGCAGTTCGTACAAAGGTTGGTTTATTTGATGTTTCTCATATGGGAGAAATAGAAGTAAAAGGAAAGAGAAGCTTAGCCTACCTGCAAAAAATTTTAACGAATGACGTGTCCAAAATAAATGATGGCGGTGCTCAATATTCTGCTATGTGTTATGAAAATGGCGGAACAGTCGATGATTTACTAACATATAAATTAGCTGATAATCACTATTTATTAATTGTAAATGCATCTAATATCGAGAAGGACTTTGCATGGATGAAAAAACATGTAATCGATCAAGTAGAATTGGTTAATTTGTCAGAAGATTATGCCCAATTAGCACTTCAAGGTCCGCTTGCAGAGGCAGTGATCAAAAAAATGAATGATCAAATTGACACTGCAGCTATTGGTTATTTTCAATTTCAACAAAAACAATTACTTGCAGGCAAAGAAGTACTGTTATCACGTACAGGTTATACAGGAGAAGATGGATTTGAGGTTTATTGCAATAGCGAAGATGCAGCTTTTTTATGGAAAGAAATAGTAGCAGCCGGTAAAGAATTTGGTTTGCTTCCATGTGGCTTAGGAGCACGAGATACATTGCGATTTGAAGCGACACTTGCATTGTATGGCCAGGAATTATCAGCTGATATCTCTCCGTTAGAAGCAGGAATTGCTTTTGCGGTTAAATTGAATAAAGAAGCAGACTTTATTGGGAAAGCAACACTAAAAGAACAGAAGGAAAACGGTGTTCCTCGCAAACTTGCAGGTATTGAGATGCTGGATAGAGGCATTCCAAGACATGGCTATAAAGTTTATGCAAATGGTGAAGAGATAGGAGAAGTGACAACTGGAACCCAATCGCCGACATTAAAGAAAAATATAGGGCTTGCATTATTAAAGAAAGAATATGCAGTGCTTGATCAAGAGATAGATGTGGAAATAAGAGGGAAATTGGTGAAAGCAAAAGTTGTAGCAACCCCATTTTATAAGAGAAAAAAGGCTTAATATTAGGAGGAGTTAAACAGATGAAGCATCGCTACTTACCAATGACAGAAGAAAATAAAAAAGCTATGTTAGAAAGTATTGGAGTAGACTCTGTGGATGAGCTTTTTACAGATATTCCAGAAAAGGTCCGTTTTCAAGGAGAATACAAGATCAAGCCTGCTAAAAGTGAATCTGCCTTATTAAAAGAGTTAAGCAGACTTGCTCAAAAAAATGCTGACTCTAAATCAAATGTGTCATTCTTAGGGGCAGGTGTATATGATCACTATACTCCTGTAATAGTTGACCATGTTATTTCTCGATCAGAATTTTATACTGCGTATACTCCTTATCAGCCGGAAATCTCACAAGGAGAGCTACAGGCAATTTTTGAATTTCAAACAATGATTTGTGAATTAACTGGAATGGATGTGGCCAATTCTTCTATGTATGATGGAGCTACAGCCCTTGCAGAAGCTGGAATGCTTAGTGCTGGTGCGACTAGAAGAAAAAAAATTCTTGTTTCCAGTACGGTCCATCCTGAAGCAAAGGAAGTTGTAAAAACATATGCAAAAGGCCAATACATTGAAGTAGTAGAAGTTCCATACAAAGATGGAATCACAGATATGGATGCATTAGAGGAATTAATGGATGACACGGTGGCAGCTGTCATGATTCAATACCCTAATTTTTTTGGCAGAATAGAGCCATTAAAAGAGTTGGAAGAAGTAATTCATGCTCATAAAGCAATGTTTGTTGTGTCAAGCAACCCGCTCGCTTTAGGTATATTAGCGCCTCCTGGCAATTTCAACGCAGATATAGTAGTTGGGGATGCTCAAGTATTTGGAATTCCAGCAGCATTTGGGGGGCCGCATTGTGGCTATTTTGCGGTTACATCTAAATTAATGCGCAAAGTGCCAGGAAGACTGGTTGGGCAAACGGTCGATGAAGAAGGCAAAAGAGGATTTGTACTTACATTACAGGCTAGGGAACAGCATATACGTCGTGATAAAGCAACATCTAATATCTGCTCCAATCAGGCTCTTAATGCTTTAGCTGCGTCTGTAGCAATGACAGCACTTGGTAAAAATGGGGTAAAAGAAATGGCGGCTGCTAATTTGCAAAAAGCTCATTATGCGAAAACGAAATTAAAAGAAGCTGGTTTTTCTATTGCTTTAGACGGACACTCCTTTAATGAATTTATTGTACATTGTAATGCACCAGTTGCCGCTATCAATAAAGAGCTTCTAAAAAAAGGCATAATTGGCGGGTATGATTTAGGAAGAGACTATTCGGAATTAGAAAACCATATGCTTGTTGCGGTAACGGAACTAAGAACAAAAGAGGAAATAGATGAATTTGTAAAAGAATTGGAGGATTACCATGCATAATCAACATCAAGCACTAATATTTGAAAGCAGTACACCTGGACGTATTGGCTACAGTCTGCCAGAAATGGATATTCCTGAAGTCGAATTATCTGATTTATTGCCAATTGATTATGTACGAAAAACGAATCCTGAATTGCCAGAGGCTTCTGAATTAGATATTATGCGTCATTACACAGCTTTATCAAAAAGAAACCATGGCCTTGATTCTGGTTTTTATCCTCTAGGATCTTGTACGATGAAATATAATCCGAAAATGAATGAGAATGTTGCCCGTTTTAGTGGCTTTGCTCATATTCATCCATTACAAGACGAGAGTTCTATACAAGGTGCATTAGAGCTTATGTATGACCTGCAGCAGCATTTGGTAGAGATTACTGGTATGGATGAAGTTACTCTTCAGCCAGCAGCAGGCGCTCATGGTGAATGGACTGGATTAATGATGATTCGTGCCTTTCATGAAGCAAATGGTGATAGCAATCGTACAAAGGTAATTGTTCCAGATTCTGCACATGGCACAAATCCAGCATCTGCTACTGTTGCCGGATTTGAAACAATCACCGTTAAGTCAAATGAAAATGGATTAGTAGATTTAGAGGATCTAAAAAGAGTAGTTGGAGATGATACTGCTGCTCTGATGCTGACAAATCCGAACACGCTTGGATTATTTGAAGAAAATATTCTTGAAATGGCGGATATTGTTCACAATGCCGGCGGGAAATTGTATTATGACGGTGCCAATTTAAATGCCGTATTATCGAAAGCCAGACCTGGAGATATGGGATTTGATGTGGTGCATTTAAATTTGCATAAAACCTTTACAGGTCCTCATGGCGGCGGCGGACCAGGGTCAGGACCAGTTGGAGTAAAAGCAGATTTAATTCCATTTTTACCAAAACCGATTATTACAAAAGCGGGAGAAGAATATGTTTTTGATTATAATCGCCCTCAATCGATTGGAAGGGTAAAACCTTTTTATGGAAACTTTGGAATTAATGTTCGTGCCTATACGTATATCCGTTCCATGGGTCCAGATGGATTAAAAGCCGTTACAGAAAATGCGGTTTTAAATGCAAATTATATGATGAGAAGATTGGCAGCATTTTATGATCTTCCATTTGATCGACATTGTAAACATGAATTTGTATTAAGTGGAAGACGTCAAAAGAAACTAGGAGTTCGTACACTTGATATTGCCAAAAGGCTCCTCGATTTCGGTTATCATCCGCCAACCATTTATTTCCCTCTTAATGTAGAAGAGTGTATTATGATTGAGCCAACGGAAACCGAGTCTAAAGAAACATTAGATCAGTTTATTGATGCAATGATACAAATTGCAAAAGAAGCGGAAGATACTCCTGAAGTAGTGCAAGAAGCACCTCATACAACAATAATAGGCAGATTAGATGAAACGTTGGCTGCCAGAAAACCAGTGTTGCGCTATGTAAAAGGATAAGGGGAAAAGTCGGCAATAAAGCTATTCTTACTGGGGCTGCACGAAAAATATCCCACTTCGTTTCTCCTCATTTTTGCGGTGCTCATTACCCAAAAACGGGGAGAAGCGACTAAAGGAATATCGACTAAGTTCACTACGTTCTTATGTTTTTTTCGATTGACTAGCATCCTGCCAGCCTCGATGGATAGACCTTTTCAATCAGCCTGTATTTATGCAGTCATACTTCAGTTTTAAACATAATATAATGCAAACGAAAAGAGGGATTCCAACTGGATTTCCCTCTACTTGTTCTATATAGAATAACCACTGTGGCTATTATTTTTTCGTTTTTACTTTTCCAGACCATTTTTTAAAGCCGCCCTGTAATTGTGTAAGCTGCTTATAGCCTTTTCGGTGTAGGAACTCTGCGGCTCTACCGCTGCGCATACCGTTTTGACAATATAAATAGACTGGTTTATCCGAACGTATTTCTCCTTTTCTCATCTTTAATTGAGATAAAGGAATATTTCTAGCACCAAGAACGTGACCAGCTTCAAACTCATTAGGTTCTCTTACGTCTATTAATTGTGCCTTTCTGTATCCTTGGCGAAACTCTTCTTCTGTTATTGTTTTTACTATTCTACGTTGATAAAGCCATTTAGTTACCGAATAAACGATAACGGCTGCTACTACTACTAGAAGCGTATAAATCGGTTGCAATGCTCATTTCTCCTTTCCTTATCTTGCACTTCTTCTATTATATAAGTGAACCCTTCCAGTAGTAAAGAAAATACTTTTCTTTTGAGAAGGAAAGTTTACATACAACTAGAAAACGCTAGCATCTTTATCTTATTGTTTGGTCATGTTTTTATATAAACAGGTTATAGAACGGAAATAAAGACAGTGCAAGGCTCGTTTGCCTATTAAAACAGAAACTATTAGCAAATAAATCAACCGTTTACTCCTTATGAACAGCTGCTGATTTCGTTTTTCTTTCAATAATAGAGTAAGGGAAACAGCTCTGAAGAGTAAAAGTTTTTCGAGATAATTCCACCTAACACTCGCCAAA
>JBDNRM010000002.1:0-6601 GCA_047718615.1 Bacillus sp. (in: firmicutes)
GAAAAAGGTATTTTTCGATAGAGGAAAACAAAAAATAATAAGGTTTATGCCACTTGTCTTAACTATCGCTTTCAAAAAATATTATGTTATAGTAAAATATCAGTAGTCAAAGAGCAATTCCAAAGGGGGAAAACTCATGTCCATTGAATTGAAAACAAATTTCGGACAAATAGATATTTCAACAGAAGTAATAGCAACAATTGCAGGTGGAGCTGCTATAGACTGCTATGGCATTGTTGGAATGGCGTCTAAAAATCAAATTAAAGACGGCTTGACTGATATTTTACGAAAAGAAAATTTTACTCGTGGAGTAATTGTTCGAAGTGTAAATGAAGAAGTGCATATTGATATGTATATAATCGTTAGTTATGGAACGAAAATCTCCGAGGTTGCACACAATGTTCAATCAAAAGTGAAATATACACTCAATAAGACAGTTGGACTTGCTGTTGACTCGGTAAATATTTACGTTCAAGGAGTTCGTGTGACGAACTTGTAGTGAGGAGGAAACGAAAAGTGTCAATTACAGTTTTAGAAGGAAAACGTTTTGCCGAAATGGTTATCCAAGGAGCAAACCATTTATCCTCTAATGCTAAATATGTAGATGCGTTGAACGTTTTTCCTGTACCAGATGGTGATACAGGTACAAATATGAATTTGTCGATGACATCAGGTGCAAAGGAAGTTCAAAATAATATTCAATCACATATCGGTAAAGTAGGGCAGTCTCTTTCAAGAGGTCTACTAATGGGTGCAAGAGGGAATTCCGGTGTTATTCTTTCTCAATTATTTCGTGGATTTTCAAAGTTCATGGAGCAAAAAGAGAGCATCACAGGAAAAGAATTTGCAAACGCTTTACAGTTTGGAGTTGAAACTGCATATAAAGCAGTAATGAAACCTGTAGAGGGAACGATTTTAACGGTAGCAAAGGATGCTGCTAAAAAAGGTGTTCAATCAGCAGAAAAAAATGAAGATATTATTGTTATTATGGAAGATGTTGTAAAAGAGGCGAAGGAATCATTAAACAGAACACCAGATTTATTGCCAGTTTTAAAAGAAGTGGGTGTAGTAGATAGCGGCGGTCAAGGGCTTGTTTTTGTCTATGAAGGTTTTCTTGCGACGCTAAAAGGAGAAGAACACCCTGATGCAATAAAAGCAGTTGTATCAATGAATGAGCTTGTCAATGCGGAACATCATAAAAATGTTCATAGCTATATCAACACAGAGGATATTGAATTTGGCTACTGTACGGAGTTTATGGTTCGTTTGGAAAAAGAAAAGTTAGGAAATCAACCTTTTTCTGAAGAGGATTTTAGACAAAGCTTAAGTAAATATGGTGATTCGTTATTGGTAATTGCAGATGACGAGGTTGTGAAAATACATATCCACTCGAACCAGCCTGGTGAAGTATTAACATTTGGTCAGAATTATGGAAGCTTAGTAAAGATGAAAATTGAAAACATGCGGGAACAGCATAGCAGCTTAGTTGAAGGTACAGAAAAAGAATCCTTTGATGCAGCCCCTGTTTCCTTAAAAGAAGAGGCAAGAGAATACGGAATTGTTACCGTTTCAATGGGAAGTGGCATTGCTGATCTTTTCCGAAGCATTGGTGCTCATAGTGTAATTGAAGGCGGGCAAACGATGAATCCAAGTACAGAAGATATTGTAAATGCGATTCAAAAGGTTAATGCAAAAAAAGTGTTTATTCTGCCGAATAACAAAAATATTATTATGGCAGCTGAACAAGCTGTTGACGTGCTGGGGGAAGATGTTAAAGTTATTCCTTCAAAAACGGTTCCACAAGGCATGGCTGCACTTTTAGCTTTTAATCCTTCTAGTGAGATGGAGGGGAATGCCAAAAACATGACTGCAGCAATGGAGCATGTGAAGACAGGACAAATAACTTTTGCAGTACGAGATACAAATATAGATGGCCTTCAAATTGAAAATGGTGATTTTATGGGTATTGCAGATGGAAAAATTGTTGTAAAAAGCAAAGAAAAGCTAGAAACAGCAAAAAAATTATTAACAAATATGCTTGATGAAGATGCAGAAATTCTGACAATAATAAAAGGAGAAGATGCTTCTATTGAAGAGGTTGACGCTCTTGCTGCTTTTGTTGATGAAGAATTTGATTATGTCGAAGTTGAAATACATGATGGAAAACAACCATTATACTCCTTTATTTTTTCAATAGAATAAATAATACAATAAAAGGACTGTATGCTGTTAAAATAACGGCATACAGTTTTTTATCGTTTAGGCGCATAATAAACAATAAAACCCTAAAAAAGAAAAGAGTAAAAAGAAGAAGGCATATGGTATGATGAAAAGAAAAGGAATAATAAAGAGAAGAACCAGTTGGAAGAAAATTGCTTGTTTTTTTGAACCTTATGATTTGAATGAAATATCTGTAAAAAGAGCAGCAACTTCGCTTTTGTCAACGTTTTACTCTGCGAACGTAGACCATCTTTTTTATTTAGCAAGAAAAGACTTTGTTTTTAACAATATCCTGCATTTAATTTATACTAATATAGTGATTAGAAAAAGGATTAATGCATCGTTCATGTGAAGGAATCTACTGTATATAGATGCCTGACCCTCGCCCACAGGATAGCGAAGTGTATTTTGGCTGCGGACTATTTGAGAAAGTCCAAACCATTTTTTAGGGGGGGTCTTTATACATATAACGAAATAGATACCTCAATTAAAAAGGAGCGTATATACAGATGAAATATAAAAGTGTATTTGATATCATTGGCCCTGTTATGATTGGACCATCCAGTTCGCATACTGCTGGAGCTGCAAGAATTGGCAGAGTAGCAAGAAGCCTGTTCGAAAGGCAGCCGAAGTGGGCAAATATCCATCTATATGGATCCTTTGCTGAAACCTATAAAGGACATGGAACAGACGTTGCCTTAGTCGGCGGATTGCTAGACTACGATACATTCGATGAAAGAATTAAAAACTCGCTGCAAATCGCACAAGAAAAAGGCATGAATATTTCTTTTCATATAGAAAACGCCATTCCAGAACATCCAAATACAGCAAGGGTCCACATAGGTGATGAACAAGGTGAAATGGAGCTTGTTGGTATTTCAATAGGTGGAGGAAAAATAGAAATTACCGAATTAAATGGTTTTCAGCTAAAATTATCCGGTCATCACCCAGCTATTTTAGTTGTTCATAATGACCGTTTTGGTGCAATCGCAAAAGTAAGCAATATATTAGCTGAATATGAAGTCAATATTGGTCATATGGAAGTAAGTCGAAAAGAAAAAGGCATGCTCGCATTAATGACAATCGAAGTCGATCAAAATATAGATGAAGCTATATTAAAAGAAATACAAGCTTTAAATTGTATTGAAAAAGTAACAAGAATAATCGAGTAATAAAGCTGTGGAAAATGGAAGATTACTATTTTTATTCTTTAGACAAGTGTATGCCGGCTGCGGACTAATTTGAGAGAGCCAAGAGACAAATCTTCTTTCAGGGTAATCTATAAAATCTTTAGAATGATAGTAAGATAAATAAAAAGCGGGAGGAATCTAAATGTTTCGTAATGTTGCAGAATTGGTAGAAATGGCAAATACAAAAGCAATGCCTATTTCAGAAATAATGATAGAACAGGAAATAGAAGCAACAGGAAGAACAAGAAAAGAGATAATTGCTCAAATGGATATCAATTTAACAGTAATGGAACAAGCAGTAGAGAGAGGGCTAACTGGCGTCGTCTCCCATTCAGGTTTAACAGGCGGAGATGCAGTCCTTCTTCAAAAATATATAGCAAAAGGAAACTTTTTATCCGGAGAAATAATCTTAGATGCAGTTAGTAAAGCTGTAGCAACAAATGAAGTAAATGCGGCAATGGGGACTATTTGTGCCACGCCGACTGCAGGATCAGCAGGTGTCGTTCCAGGAACATTATTTGCTGTAAAAAATAAATTAAACCCAACAAGAGAACAAATGCTAGCCTTTTTGTTTACATCCGGAGCATTTGGGTTCGTAGTGGCAAATAATGCTAGTATTTCTGGAGCACAAGGAGGATGTCAGGCTGAAGTGGGATCAGCAGCAGGAATGGCATCTGCAGCCATTGTGGAGATGGCTGGCGGCACTCCGGATCAAAGTGCAAATGCGATGGCTATTACGTTAAAAAATATGTTAGGGCTAGTTTGTGATCCAGTTGCCGGGCTAGTAGAAGTGCCTTGTGTAAAGAGAAACGCAATGGGGGCAGCCAACGCTATGATAGCAGCTGATATGGCGCTTGCAGGCGTTACAAGCCGTATACCTTGTGATGAAGTAATTGACAGCATGTACCGTATTGGATTATCGATGCCGACTGCTTTAAAAGAAACAGCGCAAGGAGGATTGGCAGCAACACCAACTGCACGCAAATTAGAGGCAGAAATATTTGGGAAAGCTGCGTTATAAAATGAACGACGTATTGCTTCAATCACTAGATCAGATAAAAGGCATTGGCTCTGAAACAAAAAAGCAACTAGAAGAAATGAATATTTATACTATTTATGATTTGCTAGAATATTTTCCTTATCGTTATGAAGATTATCGGCTTCGAAACCTAGAAGAGATAAAACATGAAGAAAAAGTGACGGTAGAAGGGAAAGTTCATAGTGAACCTTCCCTTGTTTTTTACGGAAAAAAAAGATCCCGATTAACGATAAAAGTATTAATAGGGAATCTTTTAATAAGTGTCGTGTTTTTTAATCAGCATTATTTAAAAAGCAAATTGGCAATTAATCAACTAGTTACGGTAACTGGAAAATGGGACCAGCACAGGCAGACAATAACAGCAAATCATCTTCAAGTCGGCAGCAATCAAAAAGGCCAGGATTTTGAACCAGTTTATGCGGTTAAAGGAAATATTACCGTAAAAGGATTAAGAAAATTTATTTCAATTGCTTTATCTCAATATGAGGACAAGTTGGAAGAAATATTCCCCAATTCCTTGTTATTAAAATATCGTTTGCTGCCAAGAAGCGAAGCACTTCGCACGATTCATTTTCCAGCTAGCAGAGAAGACTTAAAACAAGCAAGGCGCCGTTTCGTTTACGAAGAATTTTTATTATTTCAATTAAAAATGCAGGCATTGAGAAAATATGAGCGGGAAAACTCTAAAGGAATGGAGCAGCAATACAAAATAGATGCACTAAAAGATTTTATTAATAGTTTGCCATTTCCATTAACAAATGCTCAAAAAAGAGTAGTGAATGAAATTTTAAAAGATATGAAAAGTCCTTATCGAATGAATCGTCTTTTACAAGGAGATGTTGGATCTGGAAAAACGGTTGTTGCGGCAATTGTTTTATATGCTACTATTCTATCTGGCTATCAAGGGGCATTGATGGTTCCTACAGAAATATTAGCAGAACAGCATGCGGAATCTTTGCAAAAGATGTTTGACCCGTTTGGCATTACGTGTGCTCTACTTACAAGTTCAGTAAAAGGCAAAAAAAGAAAAGCCTTATTACAGGAATTAAAAGAGGGAAATATTCATGTACTAATTGGTACACATGCACTTATACAAGAGGAAGTAGAGTTTCAATCTTTAGGTTTAGTCATTACGGATGAACAGCATCGTTTTGGTGTAAATCAGAGAAGAGTTTTACGAGAAAAAGGGGAAAGTCCTGACGTGCTGTTTATGACAGCAACACCAATTCCGAGAACACTTGCTATCACGGTATTTGGTGAAATGGATGTCAGCATTATTGATGAAATGCCTGCTGGCAGAAAAAGTATTGAAACGTACTGGGCCAAACATGATATGCTGACTCGAATTCTGCAATTTATGGAAAAGGAGTTATCCCAAGGCCGACAAAGCTATGTGATTTGTCCGCTGATTGAAGAATCAGAAAAATTGGATGTTCAAAATGCAATGGATGTACATGCTGCTCTTTCAACTTTTTTTCAAAATCGCTACGAAGTTGGTTTGATGCATGGAAAACTTCATCCTGATGAAAAGGATGAAATGATGAAAAAATTCAGCAGCAATAGCATTCAAGTACTTGTCAGCACAACCGTAGTAGAGGTAGGGGTCAATGTGCCAAATGCAACCTTTATGTTAATTTATGATGCCGAAAGATTTGGTTTATCACAGCTTCATCAGCTTCGCGGGCGAGTAGGCCGTGGGGAGGCGCAATCGTATTGTGTTTTAATGGCAGATCCGAAAACAGATGTTGGGAAAGAGCGGATGAAAATAATGACGGAAACAAATGATGGGTTTGTTCTTAGTGAAAAAGATTTAGAACTAAGGGGGCCAGGAGATTTTTTCGGTAAAAAGCAAAGTGGAATGCCTGAATTTAAGATGGCGGATATGGTGCATGATTACCGAGTATTAGAAACAGCTAGAAATGATGCGGCAATTCTTATTGAATCAGCTGCATTCTGGGATCATCCGGAATATGAGCGTTTACGGCGTTTGCTAGAAGAAACAGGTGTATTTGAGGGGGAGAAATTAGATTAAATGATATAAGAGAAGCGGAAAATAAATAAAGCATTATCTACTGATTCTGCGCCTGGATCTTATCAGCGCCTTGGTAGCCCCTCGAGTCAGATAACCTGTCCGATTAAAAGGAAAAAGCCC
>JBDNRM010000002.1:6701-69349 GCA_047718615.1 Bacillus sp. (in: firmicutes)
TTTTTATCGGCCAGAACATTTGCTTGTCGGGGCTACCAAGGCGCTTCCGCTTTTCATTGTCCAGCTGCAGCGCCTAGCCCCTCGAGTCAAATAACCTGTCCGATTAAAAGGAGAAAGCCCTTTTTATCGGCCAGAACATTTGCTTGTCGGGGCTACCAAGGCGCTTCCGCTTTTCTTCTTGCAATCTTTCTTTTTTTTTTATATACTACTATTAGTACCTAGTCTTAATATCACGGACGGTGTTGCAAATGAGAAGAAGTAAAAAGGAACGCCAACAGTTGTTGGTGGAGACAATTAAGGAAAATCCTTTTATTACAGATGAAGAATTGGCAGAAAAATTCTCTGTTAGTGTACAAACGATTCGCCTTGATCGTTTGGAATTATCGATTCCTGAATTAAGAGAACGGATAAAAAACGTTGCAGAAAAAACATTTGATGATGAAGTAAAATCATTGCCGCTAGAAGAGGTAATTGGAGAAATTATTGATATGGACCTAGATCATTCTGCTATTTCTATATTTGAAGTGAATGAAGAGCATGTTTTTCAGCGTAATGGGATAGCGAGGGGACATTATTTATTTGCACAAGCAAATTCATTGGCAGTTGCATTAATTAATGTTGATTTTGCTCTTACGGCTAAGGCAAATATTCATTTTACCCGTTCTGTTAAATTAGGAGAAAGAATAATCGCAAAAGCAAAAGTGGTTCATATAGATGCAAATAAAGACAGGACTTTTGTAGAAGTTAATAGTTTTGTTAATGCAGAATTAGTTTTTAAAGGCGAATTTGAAATGTATCGTGTAAAAAAATAATGATTAACAGGAGATAAGGATATGAAAATTGCTATTGATGCAATGGGTGGAGATCACGCGCCAAAGGAAATCGTTTTAGGTGCCGAAAAAGCGATACAAGCATTTAGTGATGTGGAAATCCTTCTTATCGGGGATGAAAAACAGATCCAATCCTATTTAACAAATAATGAAAGAATTGAAATTATCCATACAGAAGAAAAGATTCTTGGGACAGACGAACCTGTTCGTGCTGTACGCAAAAAAAAGAATGCAAGTATGGTGCTTGGTGCAAATCAAGTAAAAGAAGGGAAAGCAGATGCGTTTATTTCTGCTGGAAATACAGGTGCTTTGATGGCAGCTGGACTATTTTGTATCGGCCGAATTGATGGCATTGAGCGTCCTGCTCTTTCGCCAACTCTACCGACAATTGCAGGAGATGGCTTTCTTTTATTAGATGTTGGAGCGAATGTGGATGCAAAAGCGATTCATTTAGAACAATACGCTATAATGGGAAGCATCTATACGGAAAAAGTACTTGGCATAGAAAAGCCAAGAGTAGGATTATTAAATATCGGAACGGAAGAAAAAAAGGGAAATGAATTAACAAAAAATGCATTTGAACTTTTACAGAAGAATAGTCATATCCATTTTATCGGAAATGTCGAAGCGCGAGATTTATTAGACGGAGTCTGTGATGTAGTGGTGACAGATGGATTTACTGGGAATATGGTATTGAAAACGATTGAGGGAACAGCATTATCGATTTTTAAAATGTTAAAAACAGCCCTTACCAGCAATCTGAAAACAAAACTAGCTGCAAGCATTTTAAAGCCGAGTTTAAAAGGGCTTCGCAATAAACTGGATTATTCAGAATACGGCGGTGCTGCTCTATTTGGTTTAAATGCACCTGTGATTAAAGCACATGGCTCTTCTGACAGCAATGCTATTTATAATGCGGTCAGACAGGCGAGGGAAGTAGTACAGTCTGAAGTAATTCACACAATTAAAACAACGATAGAAAAAATAAAAGAATAGCTGCAAGCGTGAATGAGAGGTTTCATTGTTTGCTGCTGTTTTAAGAAAAAGGAAAGGAAGGATGTTATTTATGGGTAAGATTGCTTTTATTTTTCCTGGTCAAGGCTCTCAGACGGTTGGAATGGGTAAAGAGCTGGCAGATCATTTTGAAGCGGCTGCTTCTCTTTTTAAAACAGCGGATGAAAAGCTGGGTTTTCCATTGAGCAAGCTGGTTTTTGAAGGACCAAAAGAAGAATTGACATTAACATATAATACACAGCCAGCTCTGTTAACAACAAGCATTGCGTTATTAGAGCATTTTAAACAATTTGGAGTTCAAGCAGATTATGTTGCAGGACATAGCTTGGGAGAATATTCGGCATTAGTGGCAAGTGGGGTACTAGCATTTGAAGATGCTGTGCAGGCTGTTCGCAAACGTGGTGAATATATGCAAGAGGCTGTTCCTTCAGGTGAAGGCTCTATGGCTGCCATATTAGGATTAGATAGAAATGCTTTAACAGAAGTAACAGAAACTGTTACAAAAGCAGGAGATTCTGTACAATTGGCTAACTTGAACTGTCCAGGACAAATTGTGATTTCTGGTACGGCAAAAGGGATAGAAATTGCATGTGAAAAAGCAAAGGAAGCAGGAGCGAAAAGGGCGATTCCTTTAGAAGTTAGTGGTCCATTTCATTCCGCTTTAATGAAGCCAGCTGCAAATAAGTTTTCTGCATGTTTAGATGCAATCAAAATGAATGACGCTAAAATTCCTGTTATTGCAAATGTGACAGCAGATTCAGTTGAAAAAAAGGAAACAATTCAGCAGCTTTTAATAGAGCAATTGTATTCTTCAGTATTATGGGAAGACTCTGTGAACAAAATGATGGAACTTGGTGTAGATACCTTTATTGAAATCGGGCCAGGAAAAGTATTGGCTGGTTTAGTGAAAAAAATTAACAGAAAAGCACGCATTTTCTCTGTTTATGATGAAGAAACAAGCAAATCAGTTGCTGCTGCATTAAAGGAGGAAATGTAACATGAAATTAGTAGGGAAAACAGCGCTAGTAACAGGAGCTTCAAGAGGAATTGGCAGATCAATTGCATTAGAACTTGCCAAACAAGGTGCAAATATAGCAGTGAATTATGCTGGAAGTGTTGATCGTGCTAACGAAGTGGTACAAGAAATAAAAGATATGGGAAGAGAAGCAATTGCCATTCAATGTGATGTGTCAAATAGTGAATCCGTAGCTGATATGTTGAAACAAACGCTTGCAGCTTTTGGTACAATTGATATTTTAATAAATAATGCAGGTATTACAAAAGATAATTTATTAATGCGTATGAAAGAATCAGAGTGGGATGATGTTATTAATACGAATCTTAAAGGTGTTTTTCTCTGCACAAAAGCGGTTACGCGTCCGATGATGAAGCAAAGAAAAGGTCGTATTATTAATATTACTTCTATCGTTGGAGTAACAGGAAATCCTGGGCAGGCAAACTATGTTGCTGCAAAAGCAGGTGTAATAGGATTTACGAAAACAACTGCAAAAGAGCTTGCACAAAGAAATATTACTGTAAATGCGATTGCACCAGGGTTTATTACTACCGATATGACGGGTAAACTAACAGATGATGTAAAGACGGCAATGCTCAGCCAAATACCTTTAGGTGCTTTTGGAAATCCAGAAGATATTGCAAACGCAGTTGTTTTCTTAGCATCCGATGAAAGTGGTTATATAACAGGCCAAACATTACATATTGACGGCGGTATGTATATGTAATTGGACTCTTCAAAAGAGTTGAATCTGTTAAAAAAAGATATTTTTATCATTTTTAATGGAACTGTAAAAAAAAGAGCATTTATTATTTAGCAAAAATACTCTATAATGCATTTGAGAGGAGGTGAATTGGAAATGGCAGATGTATTAGAACGTGTAACAAAAATCGTTGTAGATCGTCTTGGTGTAGAAGAATCTGAAGTGAAACTTGAAGCTTCTTTTAAAGATGACTTAGGTGCAGACTCTCTAGATGTAGTAGAACTTGTTATGGAATTAGAAGATGAGTTCGATATGGAGATTTCTGACGACGACGCTGAAAAGATTGCTACAGTAGGTGATGCTGTTAATTACATAAGTAATCGTTAAGTCGAAAACTTTAAAGCTCCGTTTACAGCGGAGCTTTCAGTGTGTAGAAAAAGTGAATGTAGAATCACTTTTCAGACTGTCTAACAAAGTAAAAAGGTGCTTTATTGGATGGATGATAAACGCTTGGAAAGAAAAAAACTTTCCAAGTTTCTTTGCGTTTTTTATCTATTTTACTTAAACTTAAAATGGATATGTAATCTTAGGGCTAAGGTGGAGGCAAAATGCGAGGCAACGGAAAAGAAAAAAGAATGAATCGACCAAATGATAAAAAAATAAAAGAATTACAACAAAAACTTGGTATCCCATTTACAAATGAAAAATTATTAAAACAAGCTTTTACCCATTCATCATATGTGAATGAGCATCGTAGAAAACCGCATGAAGATAATGAAAGACTTGAATTTCTAGGAGATGCAGTTTTGGAACTGACTGTTTCACAATTCCTGTTTAAAAAATATCCGATGATGAGTGAAGGGGAATTGACGAAACTTCGAGCTGCAATTGTATGCGAACCTTCTCTTGTGACCTTTGCAAACGAACTATCATTCGGCAGTTTTGTTTTGTTAGGAAAAGGAGAAGAAATGACAGGAGGCAGAGCAAGACCAGCATTGCTTGCAGATGTTTTTGAAGCATTTATTGGTTCTCTTTACTTAGATCAAGGAATTGACACAGTGGTAAACTTCCTAGAAAAAGTGATATTTCCAAAAATAAATGCCGGTGCTTTTTCTCATGTGATGGATTTTAAAAGTCAGCTTCAGGAATATGTGCAACGCGACGTTTTTGGTACGATAGAATATCGAATCTTAATGGAAAAAGGGCCAGCACATAATCGAGAATTTGTTTCCCAAGTCTTTTTAAATGACAAAGAGCTTGGCCGTGGTACTGGCCGTTCGAAAAAAGAAGCAGAACAGCATGCTGCTCAAATGGCTTTATCCATGTTAAAAACAAGTAGTGCGAGCAACGATAAATTGGTAAAAAAAGAACAAATTACAAGTACGGAAAAAGAAAAATAACAACAATTCTTAATCACACCAAAAACAGCAGCAGGTAAACACAAACAGAAAAGAACCGGGGGTGAGGAAGATGTTTTTAAAACGGTTGGATGTGATTGGTTTTAAATCGTTTGCAGATCGAATTGCTGTTGATTTTGTACCAGGGGTGACAGCAGTAGTCGGTCCAAATGGCAGTGGTAAGAGCAATATTACAGATGCCATTCGTTGGGTACTGGGAGAACAATCTGCCAGATCTCTGCGGGGAAGTAAAATGGAAGATGTTATTTTCGCAGGAAGTGATACAAGAAATGCTGTGAACTTTGCTGAAGTAACCTTAACGCTAGAAAATGAGGATAATGTTCTTCCGTTGGATTATCATGAAGTGAGTGTAACAAGAAGAGTATTTCGTTCAGGAGAAAGTGAATTTCTTATTAACAAACAAAACTGTCGTTTAAAAGATATTGTTGATTTATTTATGGATTCTGGTTTAGGAAGAGAAGCGTTTTCCATTATCAGTCAAGGAAAAGTAGAAGAAATCTTAAACAGTAAAGCTGAAGAACGCCGTTCCATATTTGAAGAAGCAGCAGGTGTCTTAAAATATAAAACACGAAAAAAGAAAGCGGAAAGCAAGCTTGTAGAAACGCAAGAAAACTTAAATCGTGTAAATGATATTTTGTTTGAACTAGAAGGTCAAGTAGAGCCTTTAAAAATTCAAAGTTCGATAGCAAAAGACTATTTAGAGCAAAAAGAAAATTTAGAACAAACTGAAGTTGCATTAATGGTTTATGATATCGAGTTAGCTCATAAAAAATACGAGCATATTTCTAATCAGCTCGCTCATTATAAAGCAGAAGAATTAAAGATTTCTTCTCTTTTACAAGGAAAAGAAGCGAAGATGGAAGAAACAAAAAATCATATTGCTGCTCTAGATGAATCAATTGATGATCTCCAACAAGTACTGCTGTTAGTTAGTGAAGAATTAGAGAAATTAGAAGGTAAAAAGGAAGTTTTAAAGGAAAGAAAAAAGAATGCTACACAAAACCGTGAACAGCTCGAGAAAAACAAGCAGGAATTGGAAGTAAGGGTACAAGAGCTGACAACTGAAAAAAGCAAGCAACAGCAGTTTGTCCAGATGCTTCAAGCAGAAGCAAAGCAAATTGATGAACGTTTAAAGAAAAATGAAAAAGATTTGCTGTTATTTAATGAAAATTTAGAAGAGTTGATTGAAACATTAAAAAGTGATTATATCGAACTTTTAAATGAGCAAGCTGCTGCAAAAAATGAAATAAACTATATTAATCAACAGCTGGAAAGTCAAGATCGACGAACCACTCAGTTGGAAGCAGATAATGCAAAATATACAAGTGAAAGACAAGAAATACTAGAAAAAAAACAAACAATTATTGAAAAGCAAGAACAGCTTTGTGCAGAGCTTAATCACGCGGATTTGTCCTTGAAAGAAAAACAAGAAGCCGTTGGCGATATTCAAGGCAAGCTGCAGAAAATAGAAAAATCATTGTATCAGTCGTATCAATTTATTCAGCAGGCAAAGTCGCGCAAAGAGATGCTAGAAGAACTAGAAGATGATTATGCTGGGTTTTTCCAAGGAGTTAAAGAAGTTTTAAAAGCAAGAGAAAGAGCATTGGAAGGTATACATGGTGCGGTTGCTGAATTAATGCATGTACCAAAACAATATAGCGTGAGCATGGAAATTGCCCTTGGAGCAAGCATGCAGCATATTGTTGTGGAAACAGAGCAAAATGGGCGTCAAGCAATTGCTTTTCTAAAGAAGAATGCATTTGGACGAGCTACTTTTTTGCCAATGAATGTTATTAAAGGTAAATCATTAGCAGACTCACAGCTTCGACTTATTCAAAACCATCCGTCTTTCATTGGCGTTGCAGCTAATCTTATACGTTATGATTCTAAGTATCATAATATTATGAGCAATTTATTAGGCAATGTCATTATTACAAAAGATTTAAAAGGTGCCAACGAAATGGCTAAGCTATTGCAATATCGCTCCCGATTTGTAACTTTAGAAGGCGAAATAGTAAATCCAGGCGGTTCCATGACGGGTGGAGCTTTAAAACAAAAGACGGCATCGATATTAACACGTAAAGGTGAACTAGAAGAGTTAAAAGCAAAGATTTTTGATATGGAAAAGTCATCCCTTAAATTAGAGGATCAGCTGAAAAAAGGGAAGAGCACTTTGCAAATAGAAGAAGCAAGTCTAGAAAGCATCCGGGTTCAGACTGAGGACCTTCGTTTTCAAATGCAGTCATGGAAAGATGACTTAAAGGAAATAGAGTTTGAAGAAAGAACAATGAATGATAAATTATCTTTATATGACCGTAATAAAGCGGACTTTGTTCAAGAAAATCAAACATTAAAAACACGACACAAGGAACTAATACAACAACTGGAAATAATGAAGCAAAAGATTGACAAACTCGATCAAGAAATAACTGTTTTAACAGATAAAAAAAATAAACAAAGTTTATCAAAAGAAACAGTTGTAAATGAAATAGGAGAACTCAGAGTGCAGTATGCTGCCAAAAAGCAGCAATTAACTCATGCAGAAGAGAAACTTTCTCTTCAAACAAACGATTTAAAAGAGCAGGAAGAAAAATGGATAAATGTAAAAGAAGATTTGGAACTTCTTTCATCTGAAATGACAACAAGTCATTCTGGTGAAGAATATTTAGAAAGTGCAGCTGAACAAAAGCTGCAAGAAAAAAATGAAACGATCTCGTTAATTTCTTTAAGAAGAGAAGAACGCCTTCAACTTCAAGCAGCTATGGAAGATGTGGAACTAGAAATAAAGGAACATCGTCGCATTCACCGGGGGATGGTTCAAGCGTTAAATGAGGAAGAAGTAAAACTCAATCGTATAGATGTGGAGCTGGATACAAGACTTTCAAACCTGCGTGAAGAATATATGATGACATATGAAGGTGCTAAAGCTGATTATCCAATGACCATTGAAGTGGAAGAGGCACGCAAAAAAGTAAAATTAATAAAATTGGCCATTGAAGAAATGGGTACGGTCAATATTGGGGCAATTGAAGAATACGAGCGAATATCGGAACGCTATGACTTTTTATTAGAGCAGAAAACAGATTTAGAACATGCTAAAGATACCCTTTATCAAGTGATTGATGAAATGGATGATGAAATGAAAAAAAGATTCGAGCAAACCTTTGTTGGGATCAAAACACATTTTGAGCCTGTTTTTCAAGCCTTATTTGGCGGAGGGAGAGCGGATTTACGCTTAACTAACCCTGAAGATCTTTTAAATACGGGAGTAGATATTGTTGCACAGCCTCCTGGGAAAAAACTACAAAACTTAGGTCTGTTATCAGGTGGGGAAAGAGCATTAACTGCCATCGCCTTATTATTTTCTATTCTTAAAGTTCGTCCAGTACCATTCTGTATATTAGATGAGGTAGAAGCTGCGTTAGACGAAGCGAATGTATTCCGCTTCAGTTCATACTTAAAATCATATAGCAGCGAAACACAATTTATTGTGATTACCCATCGAAAAGGAACAATGGAAGAAGCAGATTGTTTATATGGAATCACCATGCAAGAATCAGGCGTCTCCAAACTAGTATCCGTAAGATTAAGCGAAATGGAAAGCCTAGTAGCAAACTAAACAAACTTTATCAGCTCTAATATAATAGCCTGTTGTTTTTTAATAGATTGGGCACGAACGAATTAAGAACCCGCCGCATTGCAGGATAGAAACCATGCAACCAAATTGCAATATGGCACACGAAAAGAAGCGGAATTCCCTAAGTTTTTTGTTAGTGGATGCAGGGAGCAGTCAGAATATACGAAGACTCCTATGGGGATGGTGAAACCACGCAGTGAAACGAGGAGGCTCACCGCTCGCCCCATGGAGAGCGAAGTGTATTCTGACTGCGGACTATTCGAGAGAGCGAAACCCTCTTTTCAGTGGAGCCTTTTCTAAAAATGACCAGTCTATATAGCAAAGATTAAAAAGCATGAGAATGTATTAATTCACGTTAAATTACTGACTAGCTTCAGCACCTTACACCTGTGAAAGATAATCTCTAGACTCAAAAAGTAAAAGGAACTTTTGAGTCTGTAGAACATTATTTTTCCGAGATGAACAACATACTTACGTTTTTTACGAAAGAAGGGAAATAATGAGTTTTTTTAAAAAATTAAAAGAAAAAATGTCGCAGCAAACAAATACTGTATCAGATAAATTTAAACAAGGATTATCGAAAACAAGGAACAACTTTTCCGAAAAAGTGAATGATCTTGTTTCCCGCTACCGAAAAGTGGACGAAGATTTCTTCGAAGAATTAGAAGAAATCCTAATTGGAGCAGATGTTGGCTTTGATACAGTTATGGAACTAATTGATGAATTAAAAAAGGAAGTACAGCGGAAAAATATTCAAGATCCGAAAGAAGTACAAGTTGTTATTTCTGAGAAACTTGTCAGCATTTATCAAAATGGCAGCGATACTTCCCCAACCATTAATATACAAAAGGATGGACTTACCGTTATTTTATTTGTTGGTGTAAACGGAGTTGGGAAAACAACAACGATTGGTAAACTTGCACATTCTTACAAAGAAGAAGGCAAAAAAGTCCTTTTGGCAGCAGGCGATACATTCCGTGCTGGCGCTATTGAGCAGTTAGAAATTTGGGGAGAACGAGTAGGCGTTGAAGTGATAAAACAAGTGGCAGGTTCTGACCCGGCTGCTGTGATGTACGACGCCGTGCATGCAGCGAAATCTCGTCAAGCAGATATTCTTTTATGCGATACTGCCGGCCGTTTGCAAAACAAAGTAAACTTAATGAATGAGTTAGCAAAAGTAAAAAAAGTGATTGAAAGAGAAATTCCAGGGGCGCCACACGAAGTTCTATTGGTATTGGATGCAACAACAGGGCAAAATGCATTGATACAGGCAAAAACATTTAAAGAGGCAACAGATGTTAATGGTATTGTTCTTACCAAATTAGATGGAACAGCAAAAGGCGGCATCGTTTTAGCCATTCGCAATGAATTGAATATCCCAGTTAAATTAGTCGGACTTGGAGAAAAGATGGATGATCTACAACCATTTGATCCAGAAAAATACGTGTACGGACTTTTTTCCGATTTAGTTGAAGAAACAGAAGAATAAAAAGAAGGAAGCTGGGACATAAGTATTCCAGCCGAAGATAAACCCGAACAATGATACGAAGATGTAAAAATATCTCGTATCATGGTTTGGGTTTTTTATTTATGTAAAAAAGAAGGTTTGTAGTAATCACCCGCAGCCTGAAGACACTCGACTCCTGTGGGAAGTAGAGGAAAGACTGAGCACCCGCAGTGAAATGCCCCATGGAAAGTGAAGTGTATTCTATTCGAGTGTGTCGCGTGCATTATCTTGTCAAGGCAGACTAAAAAAAACAAAAAGAAGAATACTAAATAATACGAAAGATTGCGTAAAAGGAGGAGTACAATGTTTATTCAAACTGTTGTAATTATAATAATTGTTATTGGCATTTTTCTTGCAAGAAAAGGCCATAAAATACAAACTCATGCCTTCTCACAATTAGGATCGACATTAACAAACCGTCAACTAGTCCAAACAGAATCGAAGCATCTGTTAACAATAGAAGAAGAAAATTTATTTTTAACCAGCTTATCTGGAATTCGATTGAAAATTATTGGCGTATTAGTTATCGCCATCCCATGCAGCGTTTTGATTTTATTACATATATAAGCGCTTATCAAGGTTAGCTTGATTAATGGATTATGTCCTTTCTTTGTTTAAAGCTAGGTTTAATAAGCTATTTTGTGTTTTTTTCGTCCAAGATTATTTTGTAATGACTTATTTTTCAGGTTGATAATTGTTGGATTTTACAATAAAGTGGAAAAAGACAAATAGAAATGTCGTTTTTTAAAAACATTTCAAAAAAATAAAAAAGGTGTAGGGGAAAGAACACTTTTCATCGTTTATTTAGTGGAAGAAAAAAATTACTGTTTTATTATTGGAATGGAGGATTAATTTTTGAAGACCTCAAAAAAGGCAATACTTATTTTTATGTTTATTTTATTTTTATTTGCTATTACGGAAAAAGGCGCTTTTGCAAAGAAGCTTGCTAGTGATTTGAAAATATCAACAGAAGTTGGATTTGATGGGAAAGTTGTAGAGGGGAAAGGATATCCTATTACCATTTCCATTGAAAATACCGGAAAGACATTTAAAGGGAATCTATTGTTGCCATATGCTTCTACATATGAAACGGCAGGCAGCAAAGTATTAGCGATTGATTTGCCTGCTAACAGCAAAAAAACATATTCCATTTCCCTTGCTGGTCTAAGTTCAGATGGATTTGCTAATGGAAATAATACGATTCGCTTGTTTAAAGGAGATTGGCAGGACGGCGAAGAAGTGAGTTTTACCGGGACGAAAAATATTAAAACAAATTTTATAACAGACTATACGTTTGCGATACTAAGCGATCAATATGATCAATATAAAGATTTACGTGATTTGCAAAACGATTCTATGAAAACAATGGAATTAACAAAAGATAGAATACCAGACAGTTCTATTGGTTTAGAAGGTGTAAACTACTTATTAATAGATAATTTTTCCCTCACTGAATTAAGCGAACTGAAGCAAAAGGCAATTCAAGACTGGATTGTCAAAGGTGGAGTATTGATAACAGGAAGTCAACCGAACAGTGAGCAGAATCTGGCTACTATTCAACCCCTTTTGCCATTACAACTTGGCAAAGAAATTACTATTTCAAGTAATAGTATACATAATGGAAAGTTCAATGATTTTTCACTGCCGGCTTATGAAACAACCCTTGCAAATGGAGCAGAAATGATAACCGGCAGCAATAACAATCCGCTTATTGCGAAAAAAACGGTCGGAAACGGGTTGATCGTACAAACCGCATTTTCTCTTCATGATCCAAGTCTTTTAGCTTCCGATAGCTATGCTGATTGGTTTGAACAATTATTTCTGTCGGAAAAGATGCAGCCACTAAATAATCAACAGTATTCAAACACTGTTTTCAATGATATGTATCAATCATTTTTTGAATTCAACGAGTATTTTAAAGGCTCTAATTTTTCTATTCCGCTAATCATTGGCATTTTACTCAGCTATCTCCTAGTTATCGTGCCAGTGCTGTATTTTGTATTAAAGAAAAAGGATAAAAGAGAATATGCTTGGTGGATTATCCCTGGAATTGCCATTTGTCTTTCGATAGCACTCTTTGTCATCGGGGCAAAGGACCGAATTCAATCATCCAAATTTAATCAAATGGGTATATTTCAATATGAAAATAACTATTTAACTGGCTATCATGCTACGACACTATTAAGCAATAATGCAGGTGATTATACAATCTCGTATAATAAGTCAGAATATGAACCAATTCCATATATAGGATACACGAATAAAAAAATAGAAGCCGTAATAGAAGAAAAGCGGAAAATGAATGAAATTAATTTCTCTGATGTGGAATATTGGTCAAATAGAACCATTATTGGAAAAGCAATGAAACCACTAAAAGGCGGGTTTGAACAACATTTAAACAGTACTCCTCAAAAACTTACTGGTACTGTGAAAAATAATTTTCCCTATGACTTTTCAGTTGTTTATATTTGGTCTGGGAAAGATAAAATCAAAATCGGCAGTTTAAAAGCTGGAGAAACCAAAACAATTGATGCAAAAAAACAAACTGCTTATTTTACGGCGCCTGTTGATTCAACTTATCAAGGGATTTATCCTGGGGATTATAAAGGGAAAGATTTAACCGTATTCCGTGAAAAAGTAGTAGAAACTGCTATTTCGCAAAAAAGTCTTTCAGGATTAAATAATGAAAGCAAACCTATTATTTATGGCATAACGAATGATGAAATTACTTCTGTCAATCTAGCACATAAAAAAGTGCAGAAAAATAATACGAATATTATTATGGAACCTATTTCGTTACATAATCATTTTGCAGGCAATATTACCTTTACTGAAGAAAATTTCGATAAGAGTATTAATATTTTAAATGGTGCTGTCTACAATGGTTCCTATATGTCTAAGGGATTAATGCTTGAAAATGGCGAATACAACTATTATTACCAAATACCTGACTCTTTTAACCTGAATAAAATTTCATTTGAGTCATTAACCCTTCAAGGCAATGGAGCAGGAGGAGCCAACTTTACTATCTATAATAATAAAACGAAAAAATATCAAGATATAAGCGGGTCTTTTTCTGTACGTAAAAAGGAAGTAGATCAATATGTATCAGTGAAAGGTAAAATAACGCTTGGCATTAAAAAGAATTCGAATGGTGATCCATATGTATCACTTCCGAACATTAAGTTAAAAGGAGAGATAAAAGAATGATAGAAATTCATAATCTTTCCAAAAAATACGGAAAGTTTACTGCACTGCATCCATTAAATTTAACAATTGAAAAAGGCACCGTTTTTGGGTTTGTCGGTCAAAATGGGGCAGGAAAATCGACAACATTTTCGATGCTTTCGACTCTTTTGGCACCCACTTCCGGCACTGCATATATAAATGGGTTTAATATTATGGAAGAACCGAAAGAAGTAAGAAAACAACTTGGCTATATGCCTGATTTTTTTGGTGTATATGATCAATTAAAAGCAGAGGAGTATTTGGATTTTTATGGGGCAAGTTATGGAATTAGTGCACAGGAGCGTCAAAGTTTAATTCCGCAGCTTTTAGAACTAGTAAATCTATCGCATAAACGGGGAGAATATGTTGATTTATTATCAAGAGGAATGAAGCAGCGTCTTTGTTTAGCAAGAAGTCTCATTCATGATCCTGCTGTTCTGATTTTGGATGAACCTGCATCAGGATTAGATCCAAGAGCTCGTGTAGAAATGAGGGAAGTACTAAAAGAGTTAAAGAAAATGGGTAAAACGATTATGATTTCTTCTCATATTTTGCCGGAGTTAGCAGAAATGTGTGATGTGATAGGAATTTTAGATCAAGGTGTAATGGTAGCACAAGGAACGGTTTCTGACATACAGAAAAAGCTGCAGAGCGAGAAATTAATTACAGTGATTACACTGGATGTAGAAAAAACGATTCGTTTTTTAGAAGAAAATTTTCAAGTGTCAAAGGTGGAAACTACTGGAGACAATAAAACCGTTCAATTTTTATATAATGGCACGGAAGAAGATCAAATGAATTTATTAAAAAATGCGATGCTATCAAATATTCCTATTGTTAGCTTTTCACATGCAGAAACGAATTTAGAAGATATCTTTATGGAAATTACAAAGGGGGTTGATCTTTCTTGAAGACATTGTTTATGAATCCGGTTTTAAGTAAAGAGCTTAAATTACGATTTCGTTCTGGAAAGAGTTTTCTCGGGCTGCTCTTTTATTTACTCGCATTAAGCATTCTTTTATGCGGTTATATGTATATAGAAATTATGTCCAATGCAAATGGATTTTTTAAACCGGAAAACAGCCGTGTCATGTTTATGCTGTTTTCGTTTCTCCAATTAGGTTTAATTCTTTTTATTACGCCAGGTTTAACGGGTGGAGTTATCAGCAGTGAGAGGGAAAGACAGACATTAAATATGCTGCTTACAACCACACAGAGCAGTACAGGAATTGTTATTGGGAAATTATTGTCTTCTCTTTCTTATTTAGTACTTTTGTTATTTGCAAGTTTGCCTTTATATAGTTTGGTATTTTTATATGGAGGAATCTCGCCAACGCAGCTCTTGTATACCTTTTTGTTCTTTTTGTTTACAATGATTGCAGTTGGAAGTTTAGGTGTATTATTTTCTACTTTAATTAGAAAAACAATTGTTTCAATGGTTACAACCTACAGTTCCGTTTTGTTTATTGCAGGTGGAACAGCTGTCATTGCGCTTATAGTGTATCAGCTTGCGATGATTAATACCCAAGGCCAGCCTGCTGATTCTCCTTATTTTTATTTTATTGCGATGTTAAATCCAGGCTTAATTTTAGCAGGCATGTTTGAACCGGAGCTTCTTGCTGAAATAAAAGGACAATCCGGGATAGAATTTCCAATATGGATTGCTTATATTATTTCCTATTCAATCATTATTATTGGTTCGCTTTTGATGAGCATCCGCAGACTTAGACCGAATATGAAAAAGGCAAAATAAAAGTGAGGGTTCAAAATGAATAATCAAAAGAAGTTTTTTTCGTTGCTTAAACCCGTTCAAAGATCGTTGTTTATGGAGTTATTGATAAAAGAAATACAATTCCTGCTTTTAGAAGCAGGGATTGTCCTCTTATTCAGTTATCTGTTGGCAAATTTTGTGATTATTCCTTTTCTAAATTGGTACATTCTTATTAGTTTCTTCCTCCTGTTCGTTGTCTTTCTTCTTCGTTTATGGTTCAAGCGTCCTACCAGCAAGGAAACGGTAACTTTGTTTAATACATATGTTGCAGAAGATTATGCCCTTACAGGGTTTCATTATGTAAATAATGATGGTGCAATGGAACAATTAGTGGTGGAACAGGCACTAAAAGAAATGAGAACAAAACAGCGTCATGTGTTAAAAAGAAAAAAGCACTTTTTTTATCCTAAATTAATAGTGCTATCTTTTTTATGTTTTGCTTCTTATACTGTTCTTTTGCAATTTCCGTCTTCTACTTTTCAATTAGGAAAGAAAAAGGAAGAAGAAATAAACGTTATTGCTAAAACAAAAAAAGAGCTAGATAAAAAAGTGACAAAGGAAACAAATAAACAGGTAGCCGATACATTAAAAAAAGTGGATAAAGAGTTAATAAAAACAGATACCGTAAAAAAAGCGTTTCAGTCGATGGAAAAGGAAATGAAAAAACTACAGTGCCATTGCCATTTCCATTTCCGTTTCCAGAGCCTTTTCCACTGCCTTTATTTCCATTTGAATTAGCAGAATTCTTTTGAGCATTTCCGTTATTTGCTTGTTGATTATTTTGTGCATTTTGATTATTCGTCGTCTGATTTGTATTTTGCGCGGTGTTCGTATTTGAATTTGGCGTAGAAATACCATTTGCTACGCTTTCTTTTTGCAGATAATTCTGAACATTAGAAAGTTCTTTTTGAGCTGTAGCCAATTCTTGCAGTTTACTCTCTGAGTTCATATTATCTTCCATCTGCTTCATTAACTGTTTAAGCTGTTCATCTGTTAGTTTTCCATCATATCCTGATAATTGATTTAATGCATTTTTTTGTTCGTTAGATAATTCGGACTATTTCGGAAGTACTTGATTTGAGCTTTGCAAGAATTCAATTTACACCAGATTTGATGCCGGCAGATATTACTGGAACGATGCTTTTGCAACCAGATGAAACGGGAAAACAGCAGTTTCAATTTCATGAAGGGCCATTATTTAGAAATATTGTGTTAGCTGATGAAATTAATCGTGCTACACCGAAAACACAAAGCGCCCTCCTTGAGGCAATGGCTGAAAAAACCGTGACGATAATGGGGGATACAAAAGAACTCGATTCTCCATTTTTTGTTCTGGCAACACAAAATCCAATTGATATGGAAGGCACGTATCCTTTGCCAGAAGCACAGCTTGATCGGTTTTTATGTAAACTCATCGTTAAATATCCATCAAAAGCAGAGCTGAAAGAAATTATTTTGAAAACAACTAATGCGGAACAAGTGCGTCTCAAAAAGATAGCAAAAGTGGAACAAGTGTTATCTCTTCAAAAGCTTGCAAAAAAGGTTCTTTTTGCAGATGAAATGCTTAATACAGCTGTAAATATTCTAGCTGCTACCCATCCAGACTCAGAAGATGCAACAGATTTAGGAAAAAAATATATTCAATATGGCAGTGGACCCCGTGGGCTCCAGAGTATGGTTGCGATGGCAAAAGCAAGAGCATTGTCTTTAGGAAGACTTCATGTTTCAATCGCAGATATCCGTCATGCAGCACTTCCCGTTTTAAGACATCGCGTTAGCTTGAACTTTGAAGGAGAAATTGCCGGAATTACGGTTGATAAAGTAATAGAAGATATTTTACAAAAAACAATCAGCATCGAAACAGGAAGAGGAAAATGAGAGAATATCACCAATTATTAAGTCGACTGCAAAGGAAAAGTCTTCAACTTACTAATAAAAAAAGAGGAATGCAAATTGGAAAAAGAAAATCCGCTACAATTGGGTCCTCTACGGAATTTTCTGATTATAAGAAATACCAGCCAGGCGATGATATACGGCAAATTGACTGGAATGTCATGGGACGCACAAATAAAGCATACATAAAACGATTTATGGATGAAAAAGAAGTGCTTACTAGTATATATTTAGATGCGACTTCCTCCATGAAGTCGATTGCTGGTAAGTGGGAATTGGCTAAGCAGCTAGCAGCAAGTTTAAGCTTTTTAACCTTAGTACATGAGGATCGTTTATTCTTTTCTGCCATGACTTCGCCAAAAAGCACCTTTTATAGAAAAGGTGCCGTACATAGTAAAAGAACCTTTTATGAAATAATGGATTTTCAAGAAGAAAGTGAATCGACAAGCTTTATCGAGCCCCTGGGAAAGGCTATTACAAAGAAGCAAAATCTGACCATTTTAATTACTGACGGATTAGAGCCAATCCATCATTTTGTTGAGTTTTTTCAACGGGTTCACACTGGTCATTATTCCATTTGGCTCATTCAGCTGTTAAGTGAAGAAGAATTAAATCCTGCTTTTCATGGGGATATGGAATTGCTAGACAGTGAAAATCAGTCAACTGTCGATGTAAGTATGAATCAGAATATTTTAGAAATGTACAAAAAAAGAGTGATAGAACATAATAAAGAACTAGCTTTACTTTGTGCGAAATATGGAGTGCACTACATGCTGGCTACAGATGCTAAAGATATTCAAACAATCTTGCTTCGGGATTTTGCCAATCAAGGTTATATAAGATAAGGAGGAAGCGCTTATGCAATTTGTTCACCCACTGTATTTTTTATTTCTTCTTTTTATTGCTGCGTTTATCCTCTTTTATTTTTTCCGCAAGCAATATACAAAGCAAATCATCCCATCTAATTTATTGTGGACAGAGGTTATGAATGAAATGAAAGCATCCTCTTGGCTCCAGAAATGGCAGAATAACCTTCTGTTTTGGCTGCAGCTGCTCTGTCTTTTATTGCTTTTATTCGCAGTAGTGCAGCCTGTTTACTGGAAAGAAGGATTAAAAGGAGAACAATTTATTTTTTTGATGGATACCTCTGCCTCTATGGCAAGTACTGCTAATCAACAGAACAAACTAGAGGAAAGCAAAAAAAGGGCAATCGAAATGGTGCAAGCATTAAAAGATAATCAAACAATCACATTAATGGAAGTAAATAATCAACCAACTATTCTTTTAAATAAGGAAAAGGATAAAAAGAAAATAGTTCAAGCAATCAATGATATGCATTTAAGCTATACCCACGACAATTTTGATAAAGCAACTCAAATGGCAGAATCAATAGCAGTTGCTGGCAAAACTGCTATCCATATTTTTTCGGATGCTGTTACAAACGAGACAGTGGAGCAACATTTGAAAGATTACTATACAGAAGTTCATAATATTGGAAGCGATACGGATTCTAATATTTCTATTCAATCGTTTGGGGTTGCGAAGAAAAATGATAGCATTGCTGGAGTAGCTATGGTGAAAAATCAGAATGAAAAAACAGAAAAGATTCCTTTTCAAGTTGTAAGTGAAGGGGCAATATTATGGGAGAAAACAATCACACTTTTTCCACAAGAACAAAAAATAATCACGATAGAATCACTTCCTGCCAAAGCTTATTATGAAGCAAAAATCAATGCAAAAGATCAGTACATGGTAGATAATAAGCAAACGGCCATCTATACTAGTGCATTATCTTCCATCTATGCACCAGATTCGGCTAATTCATTTCTATTGAAAGCTTTTTCGACAATCGGTTTACATGTGGTACAAATGGAGAATCAAGACGAAATTAAGAAGAAAAAAGATGGGATCTATTTGTTGAATGGCTCTACCATTCTGAAAAACAATACACAGCCATCAATCTTTTTTTATGAATCGAAGGACAAGACTCCGCTAAAAGAAGCATTGGAACTGGAAGACGATTCCTTGTTTACCCATGTCGATATGAAGGATGTATATATAAAAGAAGCTTATATAAATAAACAAAATGATATGGATACGATTCTAAAAAGTGGGGATATACCACTTATACAGAAAGGAAAGATAAATGGCCAGCCGGTAATTTATATTAATTTCTCGATTCAAGATAGTGATTGGCCGCTGCATCCAAGCTTTCCTGTGTTCTTATATAATAGTTATCAATGGTTATCGTCACAATCTAACTACATCGGTGATTTTCAGCCATTAGAATCAAAATCTTTGAATTTAAATGCATCTATAAAGGAATGGGAAATTTTTAATGAAAAAGATGAAGCCATTGCTTCCTATCATCCTGCCAAAGAAAGCTTTCAAGCTCCAAAATCTCCAGGAGTTTATCAACTCTCATCTAGAGATAGTGTTTTTTATTTTTCTGTAAGCTTAGATGATCGGGAAAAAAAGATTCAATCAGAAAAATCCTTTTCCATAAATGATCAATCCCTACAAAACACAACAAACAAAGTGGCAGTACAGCAGAATACGTTGTGGTTTTGGTTTGCTTTGTCAGCATTTATACTACTTATAATCGAATGGGAGGTGTATAGACGTGCTAGTAGAATTTAAATACCCTTTCCTATTTTTATTGTTTTTGCCTGTTAGCATCTTGTTGTTTTTATATGTAAAACAACTACAAAATCAACGGAATAATAAAAAGGAAGGGTATATAATTGCAGCCCTCCGTTTTTGTCTATTTAGCGTACTGATTTTTGCTTTAACCGTTCCACAGTTGGTAATCCCGCATAGAGATGTGCCTGTTGTATTTGTATTGGATAGATCTGCAAGTGTAAAAGGATCAGCTGATGCAGAGTTTAGTTTTTTAGAACAAAGTATTCATTCAAAAAAACCGACAGATGAATATAGTATCATTTCATTCGGGGATAAGCCAATTGTTGAGCAAATCATGGGAACAGAAGAGCTGCGAATATCCAAATTAAGTGAAGAAATCGGACAAAATCACACCAATATAGAGTCTGCTTTATCGTTCGCTTCTAGTATTCTTCCAAACCATGGTGGAAGAATCGTACTGCTAACAGATGGAAATGAAACAATAGGCAAGGCAAAAGAGTTTGTCCCACTTCTAAAAAATCAATCGATTGAATTGGATGCGGTTTTATTACAATCAGAAAACTACGAAGATATGGCAATAAGCAATATAGAGCTTCCTCCCACACTTTATAAAGGAGAGCAAGTTTCATTGCATGTTTCTGTTGACAGTAATGTTTCAAAAAAAGGAACACTTCATTTATATGCTAATAATAAACAGATTGAAACAAAGGAAGTGGATGTGAAAGAGGGGCAAAATGTATTTCCAATTCATATGAAAGTAGACCAAACTGGTCTTGTTACATATCGGGCAGAGCTGGAAACGGAAAAGGATGCTTATACAGAAAACAATAAGTTTCAAGCAGTAACAACGATTAAAACAACGCCTAAAATATTAATTGTGCAAAATACAGAAAATGATCAGGTAAAAGATATTTTACAATCTGCAGGGTATGAGGTGGACAGTTTATCTCCTGCAAAACTTCCTACTTCTTTATCCGGTTATCTTTCTTATCAATCGATTATCTTTAATAATGTCCCGGCTACGTCCATAACGGAAAAACAAATGTCCTTAATGGAGAAAAGTGTAAAGGATTTTGGAGTAGGCTTTTTAATGGCAGGTGGAGAAGACAGCTTTGGTTTAGGTGGATATTTTAAAACACCGATTGAAAAACTGCTCCCTGTTGATATGGAGATCAAAGGAAAAAAGGAAATGCCATCATTAGGTTTAATGATTGTATTAGATCGTTCTGGCAGCATGTCTGGCGATAAATTAGCATTGGCAAAAGAGGCAGCTGCAAGATCGATTGAGCTGTTAAAAGACACTGATACATTGGGGTTTATTGCCTTTGATGATAAACCATGGAAAATTGTAGAACCGAAGCCTTTAAAAGATAAGGAGGAAGTAATTAAAAAAATCCGGTCTATTGCATTAGGTGGAGGAACCGAAATCTATTCTTCCTTAGCAGCTGCTTATGAAGAGATGGAAGGATTGGATGTTAAACGGAAACATATTATTCTTTTAACAGATGGACAATCTGCTACTAATAATGATTATAATAGCCTTTTGGAAGAAGGTAAGAAAAATAGTATCACTTTATCGACAGTTGCGCTAGGCATGGATGCAGATATCGGGCTTTTAGAGGAATTAGCTGAATTAGGATCTGGCCGTTATTATGAGGTTCAGGATTCAAGTGTTATTCCATCTATTTTATCGAGAGAAACAGTGATGGCTTCTCGCACATATATTGAAGATAACCCTTTTTATCCAATTATTCAAAATGGGTATAGCTGGACAAATTTATTTCAAGACGGAGTTCCACGAATGAATGCTTATATTGCAACAACACCTAAGGGGCAGGCTCAAGTACCAATTTTAAGTGAAAAAAAAGATGCGGTATTAGCAGAATGGCAGTATGGACTTGGAAAAACGGTGGCATTTACTTCGGATATTAATGGCGGATGGAACGGTGATTGGTCACGTTGGTCAAAATGGGGAAGCTTTGTAAACAAAATGGTGACAGAAACACTGCCCCAATATGATTCGGATCCTTATTCCGTATCAGTAGAAAAAAGGGATGAGCAAAATGTACTGACAATCAATTCTGATGAGCTGTCGACATTGCCGGTAGAGGTTTCTATTGTTTCACAAAAAGGAGAAAAGCTTGATATTCATACAAAAATGACGGCTCCTGGAAAATACGAAGTCGATCTTGATGAAGATCCTGGGCTCTATTTTATTAATATAAAACAAACAACGGAACAGGGAAATACATCTCTTTATCAATCTGGGTTTTCTATTCCTTATTCAAAGGAATATTTATTAAAAGGAAGCGATAAAAAGAAAGTAGAAGAGCTGCTTTCTATTTCCGATGGAAAATTGCTGACAAAAGAAGCAGATTCCTTTCGTCCACTTCAAGAAAAAAGCAACAAAAAACAAGAAATTACATTATGGTTGATTGTTTTGGCATTTTTGTTATTATTTATTGAAGTAGCAATCCGTCGATTTGGCTTAAAAGTAATAACCTTCCAACAAAAGAATAAACCAGAAAAGAAAAACATACAGAAAATAAACAAAAAGGCAGCAAGCAATCAAGAGCAAATAAATGACAGGGGAGTGACACGTGAAGTAGAGAAAAAGAAAGAGCAAAGAAAAACAAAAAAGAAAAAACAAATACAAAAAAGCACAAAAACTAGCTCGGATCGAGAAAGTCATTTACAGCAATTATTAGAAATGAAAAGAAAAAAACATAAGTAATGACTAGTTGCTTGTTACTACAAGTCATGTAAAGATAAAATCTTGACATCTAATCATATTCTGTGTAGAATAATTGTGTAAAGGCTTTTGACTTAACACGGGGGTATTTTCGATGCTTGAAAAAACAACACGAATGAATTATCTTTTCGATTTCTATCAGTCGTTGTTGACACCGAAGCAACGAAGTTATATGTCTCTTTATTATTTGGATGACTATTCTCTTGGTGAAATTGCAGACGAATATGATGTAAGTCGTCAAGCGGTGTATGATAATATAAAACGTACAGAAGCAATGCTTGAGGAATATGAGCATAAATTATTACTCTTTCAGAAGTTTCAAGAGCGTACTGTACTTTTTACGCAAATGAAAGAGTTGCTAAAAAACGATACTCCTTCGGTTTCAGCGTTGCAGAAAGCAATATTCGAGCTGGAGAAATTAGATTAAGGAGGGTCACATATGGCATTTGAAGGTTTAGCTGACCGACTGCAAAATACCATTCAAAAAATCCGTGGAAAAGGGAAAGTAAATGAAGCGGATGTTAAAGAAATGATGCGTGAAGTCCGTCTTGCATTATTGGAAGCGGATGTTAACTTTAAAGTAGTAAAGGAATTTGTGAAAAAAGTTAGTGAACGTGCAGTTGGACAAGAAGTGCTGAAAAGTTTAACTCCTGGGCAACAAGTTATTAAAGTAGTAAAAGAAGAGCTGACAGAATTAATGGGTGGAGAGCAAAGTAAAATTGCTGTTTCCAACCGGCCGCCGACTGTTATTATGATGGTTGGATTGCAAGGTGCCGGGAAAACCACTACTACTGGAAAACTCGCTAATTTGCTGCGCAAAAAATATAATCGAAAACCACTCCTTGTTGCGGCTGATATTTATCGGCCAGCTGCTATTAAGCAATTGGAAACTTTAGGGAAACAACTTGACTTTCCAGTGTTTTCTTTAGGTGACCAAGTAAGTCCTGTGGAGATTGCAAAACAAGCGATTGAAAAAGCAAAAGAAGAGCATCATGATTATGTATTAATTGATACAGCGGGTCGTCTTCATGTGGACGAATCTTTAATGGATGAATTAAAGCAGATCAAAGAACTGTCAAAGCCTGATGAGATTTTCTTAGTCGTTGATGCTATGACAGGACAAGATGCTGTAAATGTTGCAGGAAGCTTCAATGAACAGCTTGGACTTACGGGTGTTGTATTGACAAAACTGGATGGAGATACTCGAGGCGGTGCAGCACTTTCCATTCGTTCTGTTACACAAACGCCGATTAAGTTTGTTGGTCTTGGTGAAAAAATGGATGCATTAGAAGCGTTTCATCCAGAACGCATGGCGTCCCGTATTCTTGGGATGGGCGATGTATTAAGCTTAATTGAAAAGGCACAGTTGAATGTGGATGAAGAAAAAGCGAAAGAGCTTGAAAAGAAGATGAAAAATGCTTCTTTCACATTAGACGATTTTCTTGATCAATTAGGGCAAGTAAAAAGCATGGGCCCCCTTGATGAACTATTAAAAATGATGCCTGGCGCGAATAAGATAAAAGGTTTGAATAATCTACAAGTAGATGAAAAACAAATTGCTCATGTAGAAGCAATTATTCGTTCCATGACGATGAAAGAAAAAGAACACCCGGAAATTATCAATGCAAACAGACGGAAGCGTATTGCCAAAGGAAGCGGCAGAAGTGTACCGGAAGTAAACAGATTGTTAAAGCAATTTGAGGATATGAAAAAAATGATGAAACAAATGACCAATATGGGTCAAAAAGGAAAGAAAAAAGGCGGCTTTAAAATGCCTTTTAATCCATTTTAAACAAGGAAAAACCGCAAGATTTAGTGAATTTGATGGGAAAGTAAAGTCTGACAAGAAAAAACACTTTACAAACTCTAAAACAATTGATATTATACTATCTTGTGTGAAACTATTCGGAGGTGCAATTTTAATGGCAGTAAAAATTCGTTTAAAACGTATGGGAGCAAAAAAATCTCCTTTTTATCGTATCGTAGTAGCAGATTCTCGTTCACCACGTGATGGACGTTTCATTGAAACAGTAGGAACTTACAATCCTGTAGCAGAGCCTGCTATCGTGGATATCAACGAAGAAAAAGTACTACAATGGCTACAAACTGGTGCAAAACCATCTGATACAGTTCGTAACCTTTTCTCTAACCAAGGTATTATGGAAAAATTCCATAATATTAAAAACGGCAAGTAATTCGTTCTGAGACAATGAAAGAGCTTATAGAAACGATTGTTAAGCCCCTTGTTGATTATCCGGATGATGTTACTGTACAGGTTACGGAAGAGGTTAATCGAATCATTTACTTGCTTTCTGTCAACAAGAACGACATGGGAAAAGTAATTGGAAAGCAAGGGCGGGTTGCTAAAGCAATTCGGACGGTTGTTTACGCAGCTGGATCATTACAACAGAAGAAACTAATTGTTGAGATTAGTGATTAGAAGTAAAATAAAGGAGGAGGGGAAACCCTTCTCTTTTTCTAATTACTTTTTATCAGGAGGCATGTATGAAAATACTCCAGTCCGTTAGTGTAAAGCAGATTTTAACAGAAACAACAAAGGAACAGCTTTTACAAAAATATGAACAAGAGATCATGCAGTTGGAGAAAGAATGTCAGCAGTTGCGCTTTGAGGAAAAAAAACAGCTGCGGAATCAACATTTGTCTACTAGTAAAATAAAAGGCTATTATAACAGCACAATAAAAAAAAGATTGGAAAAAAAGCAAGGGAAAGAGTTTCTGATCGAACAAATACATATACTACCACTGGGTAGTGAACTGAAGGAACAAGAAGTTACAGCATTAGTGGAAATTAACGAAGGCGATGTTTGGCAAGATACAATAAGCTCTAAAACAATTATTATAAAAGACGGAGTAGTAGAAGAAATAAGATAGAGGTGAAAAAATGGAAAAATGGTTTAATGTAGGAAAGGTCGTTAATACACATGGAATAAAAGGGGAAGTTCGTGTTATTTCACGTACAGACTTTCCAGAAGAACGATATAAAGTAGGCAATACGATATATTTTTTTCAAACGGAGAAAGCTGAACCAATGGAAGTGACCATCAAAAGCCATCGTGTACATAAGAATTTTAATTTATTAACATTTGAAGGATATGATAATGTTAATTCTATTGAATTCATGAAAGGTGGATTATTAAAGGTTCCAGAAAGCTTCTTAGGAGAACTTTCTGAAAACGAGTATTATTTCCATGAAATTATCGATTGCACTGTAAAAACGATTGAAGGGGAGGAACTCGGTATTATTACAGAGATTTTGACTCCGGGAGCAAATGATGTATGGGTAATAAAAGGGAAAGATAAAAGGGAGCTGCTTATTCCCTATATAGAAGAAGTAGTGATGAAAGTGGATGTAAAAGAAAAACTAGTTATTATTGAGCCAATGGAAGGGCTGTTGTCTTAATGAAAGTAGATGTACTGACACTTTTCCCAGAGATGTTTGACGGGATATTTAATAGCTCTATCTTAAAAAAAGCGAAGGAAGCTGAAAAAGTTACGTACAATGTCGTGAATTTCCGTTCCTATTCAGACAACAAACACCAATCTGTTGATGACTATCCTTACGGTGGCGGCGCTGGCATGGTTTTAAAGCCACAGCCTATCTTTGATGCTGTACAAGGGATAAAAGAAGCTAGCGGTACCTCTCCGCGCGTTATTTTAATGTGCCCTCAAGGGGAAAGATATTCGCAGCAAAAAGCAGAAGAGCTTGCTAGAGAAGATCATTTGATTTTTATTTGTGGTCATTATGAAGGCTATGATGAAAGAATAAGAGAACATTTAGTAACAGATGAAATTTCGATTGGCGATTATGTTCTGACAGGCGGAGAATTAGGAGCTTTAGTAGTGATTGACAGTGTTGTGCGCTTATTGCCAGGTGTATTAGGAAAAGAAGCTTCACATGTGAATGATTCTTTTAGTACAGGCTTGCTTGAGCACCCCCATTACACCCGTCCAGCAGACTTTAGAGGAATGAAGGTTCCTCCCACTTTATTATCAGGAAATCACGCTCATATTGAGGAATGGAGAGAAACGGAATCTCTTAGAAGAACAATCCAAAGGCGGCCAGATTTACTAGAAAACTACCCATTAACGGAAAAACAACAAAAACTAATAGAAGAAATGAAGAAAAGCAATGAATAGATATTGATGTTGTTTTCTTTTTATGTTAAGATATCACTTGTGGCTTAAGCGGAGACAATCTGCGTAAAGGCCTTAAAACGATGTTCCGCTGCAAGAATTCTCTTAAGAGTGCAAGAATGTCTGTTGGAAGGAGTTGAAAACGATGCAAAAATTAATAGAAGATATCACAAAAGAACAACTTCGTTCAGATCTTCCTACGTTCCGTCCTGGTGACACTGTACGTGTACACGTTAAAGTTGTTGAGGGTACTCGTGAGCGTATTCAGGTATACGAAGGTGTTGTGATTAAGCGTCGTGGTGGTGGAATCAGCGAAACTTTTACAGTACGTAAAGTTTCTTACGGAGTAGGCGTTGAACGTACTTTCCCTGTAAACACACCAAAAATTGCGAAGCTTGAAGTTATTCGTCGCGGTAAAGTTCGCCGTGCTAAACTTTACTACCTACGTAACCTACGTGGTAAAAAAGCTCGTATTAAAGAAATCCGATAATTGTTACCAAAAAAGAGCTTGTTCTAAACAAGCTCTTTTTTATTTAGAAAATGTTAAATCACAATGGAAATATTCATGCAAATCCACTCCTATTTATCGGACGAACCAACCGCCAAGGCTCCTCGTGCATTCCTCGAAGCCATTGAAAAAGCACTTTATTCGATAAATAATAGAGAGAGAATAAATGAGATATGTCTGTATATATACTACTCATCCTATCAGCATAAAGAGTCACCCACACGACTCCAGAGCAAAATCAAAAATATTAAGACAGCGGCTAATAGAGCGTGCCTGCCTTTTTTAGGATAGACATCCATACAATTAAATTTGCACAATGGCATATGAAAAGAAGCAGCTTTCCGTTTTTTATGATCTGAGTTTGAACCAAGGAGCAGTCGGAATACACGAAGACTCCTGTGGGAATTGCGAGACAGGTGAGACCCCGCAGGAGCTTGCTCCGAGGAGGCTCACCGCTCGCCCCACGGAAAGCGAAGTGTATTCTGACTGCAGACTATTCGAGAGCTAAGGTTTTTTTCAGGGGAGACACCCATGGAACAAAATTTGCATCATGGCGCTTGAAAAGAAGCAGCTTTCTATTTTGTTTATGACCTAAGTTTAAAGCAGGTAGCAGCCGGAATACACGAAGACTCCTGCGGGAATTGCGGGACAGCCAAGACCCCGCAGAAAGCGAAGTGTATTCCGGCTGCGGACTTATTAAGAGAGCATCATTTTTTCAGGACAGCCTAATTAAATTACATACCCATTATTGAAATTTTACATCGTCCTACTATTTAGATTAAAATAAATACTAGAAAGAAGTTTGAAACTCTAAATCAAGCCGACAAACCAACACCCAGTTACAGAACTGTGATGAACCAAAATGTTTAAAATAGTTGGAATAGACGCAAGAGGAACAACTCCTTCATTACGACAAACAAGGATTGGTGAACAAGATGGCAAAGAAAAAGAAAAATGAAGCTTGGGAATGGGGAAAAGCATTAATAATTGCAGTATTATTAGCATTTGTTATCCGCTATTTCTTATTTGCTCCTATTGTGGTAGATGGAGAATCGATGATGCCAACACTTCATAATCAAGACAGAATGATTGTAAATAAACTAAATTATAAAATCAGTAGTCCAGAGCGCTTTGATATTATCGTTTTCCATGCCCCAGAAGGAAAAGATTATATTAAAAGAGTAATTGGACTACCTGGAGACACGGTTGAATATAAAAATGATACTTTATATATTAATGGAAAAGCGTACGAAGAACCCTATTTAGACGAATATAAAAAACAAGTTATCGACGGTCCCTTAACAGAATCGTTTACATTGGAAGAAAAAACTGGCGAAAAAACAGTACCTAAAGAGGAGCTGTTTGTTATGGGAGATAATAGAAGAGATAGTAAAGACAGCAGACATATCGGCACCATTCCATTTGAAAAAGTGTTAGGGAATACTAGTGTTATTTACTGGCCGGTAACAGATATTCAATTTATTAAATAAATACTACTAATAATATGATAAGCAAGTTAGTAATGAGGTGATTAATTTGACAATACAATGGTTTCCAGGCCATATGGCAAAAGCAAGAAGGCAAGTAACAGAAAAATTAAAACTTGTTGATATTATTTTCGAATTGGTGGATGCACGAATTCCACAATCGTCAAGAAATCCAATGATAGATGAAATTATCCAACATAAGCCACGATTAGTGTTGTTAAATAAGGCAGATATGGCAGATAAAGACAAAACAAAAGAATGGATTAACTATTTCCAAAGCAAAGGAATAAAAGCTTTGGCTATTAATTCACAAGCTGGTGTCGGGATGAAAGAAATTACGGCATTAGCAAAAGAAGTATTGTCGGAAAAATTTGACCGGATGAAGGCAAAAGGAATTAGACCGCGAGCTATTCGAGCAATGATTGTTGGGATACCAAATGCAGGAAAATCAACCTTGATTAATCGTTTAGCAAAAAAGAATATTGCAAGAACAGGAAATACTCCAGGAGTTACAAAAGCACAGCAATGGATTAAAGTAGGCAAAGAGTTAGAGCTATTAGATACACCAGGAATTCTTTGGCCAAAGTTTGAAGATCAAGAAGTGGGATTAAAGCTTGCATTAACTGGAGCAATTAAAGATACTATTTTAAACTTGCAGGATATTGCCATATACGGATTGCGCTTTTTAGAAAAAGAATATCCAAATCGTTTAAAGGAAAGGTTTCAGCTGGAAGAAATCCCAGAAGATATTGTTGAGTTTTTTGATAAAATTGGACAAGTACGCGGATGCTTAACAGGTGGTGCCGTTGTTGACTACGATAAAGTAACAGAGTTAGTCATCAGAGAAATAAGAGGAGAAAAATTCGGTCCTCTAACGTTTGAAAATGCAAAAGATTTAGCGGTGTCACAAGAAACAAATGACTAAATAGATAAGAGAGGGTTTGATCTTTTGGTCATGATCCTCTTTTTTAATTGTATAAGGTTGTTCAAAAAGTCCGGTAAAAAGAACATAACAAATTTCATCGTTGGCTCAAGCATAACCCCACGGAAAGCGAAGTGCATTCCGACTGCGGACTATTCGAGAGAATCAAAGCATATTTTCAAGGCAGCCACAAGGAAAGGAAAGAGAAAAAAATGAAAGTAGCTACAATAAAAGAGTTAAAAACAAAGCTAGAAAATATAACAGAAATAAACGATCCTTTTATCGAAGAAATAAAAAAAGATACAAGAAAAGGAGTACAAACTCTTTTTAAAACATGGCAGAAAAAGAAAGAAAAAGAAGAAGAACTACATCAGCGGTTCTTAGCATTAAATACATACGAAAATCAACTGAGAACAAAAGGCTATACACTTATAGCTGGAATTGATGAGGTAGGCAGAGGACCACTTGCTGGACCCGTCGTAACAGCTGCAGTTATCCTTCCAGAAAACTTTTATTTACCAGGCATAGATGATTCAAAAAAACTATCAGAGAAAAAAAGAGAAGAGTTTTTTGAAAGCATTCAACAAGAAGCCATAGCCATTGGAATTGGAATTATACATGCTGAAGAAATTGATCAAATTAATATTTACGAAGCGACAAAAAAAGCAATGTTACAAGCAATAAATGATTTAACGATTAATCCAGATTATTTATTAATCGATGCAATGAAATTAACAACACCATACCCAAGCCAGTCAATTATTAAGGGAGACAGTAAAAGCATTACGATTGCAGCAGCAAGTATCATTGCAAAAGTAACAAGAGACAATATGATGAAAGAGTTGGATAAACAATTCCCTGCCTATCATTTCAAAAAAAACATGGGATATGGCACGAAGGAACATTTAGAAGCATTACAAATAGAGGGAATAACCAGCTATCATCGTAAAAGTTTTTCACCGGTTAAAGAAATGTCATTAACAAGGAAGAAGTAAGGGGGAAGTATGCATGAGCTACTCTGCTAATAATATTCAGCAGCTGTTTAAACAAGAATATAGCTTACCAAATCAGCCTGTGCAATTAAGACCTGGCCAAATTGTTTATGGGAAAGTGACAAAGTTGTTTCCAAACGAAATGGCGGAAATACAGGTTGGCGAGCAGAAGCTCTATGCCCATTTATCGACTCCTTTATCTTCAGGTGAGAAATATTGGTTTCAAGTTCAAGTTGGACAAGAAAAACTAGCATTAAAAGTACTGTCTAGCGTAAAGCAACCAGGAAAAGAAGACAAAGGCAGCAGTACAGCATCATTATTAAAACAGCTGTCTCTTTCAGATACAAAAGAAAATAGAGCAGTGGTAGCTTCTTTTTTAAAAGATCAGCTTCCATTAACGAAAGAAATTCTATTCAAAGCAAGTGCTTGGTTAACAAAGAGCGAAAATCTTCCATCAGATATTGCCGTTATCAAACAAATGGTAGAAAGAGAGCTTCCATTGACCAAAGCAGTGTTTACGAGTTTAGTACAAGTGCATTCAGGAAGTTCATTTACCGATTTATTGCATGCTTTAAGCAATGAACTAACCACGCATTCTATCCAAAGTAATTTGTTAGAAAAAGTAATCAGTACATTCCATTCTGAAAATTTTACTAATTGGGAGGATAGCAATCAAATTAAAGGGAAATTAGCCGAAATTTTTCATCGATTAGGATTTTCATATGAAGTAGAGCAATTTACCTTATTAAAAGAAACGAAAAAAACATGGCAGGAATCAGAGCAGTTAAAACCGCTTTTACTTAAATTATTAAGTGACGATATTCCACAATCAACAAAGGATATTACAAGTCAGCTAATTGAAAAAATTACAGGTGTGCAACTGCTATCACAAGAAGCTGGACCAATGATTCAAATGATGATGCAGCTGCCAGTATCTTTTGGTAAACATACGATGGATGCAACGATTCAATATAATGGGAAGAAAACAAAAGATGGCAAGATTGATAGTGATTATTGTCGGATTATGTTTTATTTAGATTTAGAGTATTTAAAAGAAACAGTCATTGATATGCATATCCAAAACAGAGTCATGACTATCACTATATGGAATAATCAGCCTCTTATTTCTACACTAGTTTCTGCGTACTCTAAACAGCTAAAAGAAAAAATGAACCAGGCAGATTATACCTTGTTAAGTATTGCGAGCAAGCCGCTGTCAGAGAATCAACATAATCTGAAAAACGGACTATCTTCCTTGGAGTTTGGAAATTTTTCCTATAAAGGAGTAGACTTTAAAATATGAAAGAAAAAGAGAGTGAAAACAGGAAACGTAAAAAAGCTGTAGCTTTGCGTTATACACAATATGAAGAGGCGCCAACTGTAATAGCAAAGGGAAAAGGAATGATTGCGGAATCTATTGTTGAAAAAGCAAAAGAAAATGGAATTCCGATTCAAGATGATCCATCCTTAGTGGAATTATTAGCAAAGCTGAATTTGCATGAGGAAATACCAGAAGATTTATATAAGGCAGTTGCAGAGGTATTTGCCCTTATTTATAAATTGGATAAAGAGTATGGCGAGAATAAGGGATGAAACTATGACAAGATGATCCAAAATATTTTAAATGCTAGTATAATAAGTGGAGCAGTCGGAAGGTTTTTCGCGGAAAAACTATGTTCTCACTTTCTAATAGAAAATGAAAAGGCAAGTCAGTATAATTTAATCTTAAAGCCTTTTTGTAGACAAATAGAGCTTCTTTTTTATAAAATGAAAGCGTAAACATTTAGTGGATTTTCCATTTAACTTTTTGAAAATGAAAAAAAGTTAAAAAGAATGAATATTATGATAGTGTAAATGATACTTTTAAAAGAGAACAAAACAGCAAAAGGGGTGAGGAACCTTGAATATTCATGAATATCAAGGGAAAGAAATTTTAGCACGAAATGGAGTAATGGTGCCAAAAGGAAAAGTGGCATTTACAGTGGAAGAAGCGATCCAAGCTGCTGAACATTTAGGAGGCGACAGTTGGGTAGTAAAAGCGCAAATCCATGCTGGAGGAAGAGGGAAAGCGGGAGGAGTAAAGGTAGCAAAAACAATGGATGAAGTAAAAAAATATGCAGAATCTATTTTAGGAAGTACCCTTATTACTCACCAAACAGGTCCAGAAGGCAAAAAAGTTAAGCGTTTACTTATTGAGGAAGGATGTCGTATAACGAAAGAGTTTTACATAGGGGTTGTTGTTGATCGAGCAACTTCTCGAATTGTATTGATGGGGTCAGAGGAAGGCGGAACGGAAATTGAAGAAATAGCAGAAAATCAGCCTGAGAAGATTTTTAAAGAAGTAATTGATCCAGTTATTGGTTTAACAGCATTTCAAGCAAGAAGGCTTGCTTTTTCCATACGAATTCCTTCTAAACAAATAAATAAAGCGGTTTCATTTATGCTTGGTTTATATAAAGTTTTTGTAGAGAAAGATTGTTCTATTGCAGAAATTAATCCATTGGTTTTAACAGACGAAGGAGAAGTTGTCGCATTAGATGCGAAATTAAATTTTGATAGTAATGCATTATATAGACAGAAGGATATTATGGCATATAGAGATTTGGAGGAGGAAGATAAGAAAGAGATCGAAGCATCAAAATATGAATTAAGTTATATTTCATTAAACGGAAATATTGGCTGCATGGTAAATGGCGCAGGCTTAGCAATGGCAACAATGGATATCATTAAACATTGTGGAGGCGAACCGGCCAACTTTTTGGATGTAGGAGGCGGCTCTACTCCAGAAAAAGTAACAGAAGCATTTAAAATTATATTATCTGATCATCAAGTAAAAGGAATATTTGTTAATATTTTTGGTGGAATCATGAAATGCGATATTATAGCCGAAGGTATTGTAGAGGCTGCAAAGCAAGTGCGTTTAGAAGTACCTTTAGTAGTTCGTCTAGAAGGTACAAATGTGGTGTTAGGGAAAAAAATCCTGCTTGATTCAAGCATTTCTATTATCACTGCAGAATCGATGGCTGATGGAGCAGAAAAAATCGTTTCGCTTGTTCAAGGGAAGGGAGAAGGAAAATGAGTGTATTTATAAATAAAGAAACGAAAGTATTAGTACAAGGAATAACGGGGTCTACTGCTCTTTTTCATACAAAACAAATGATAGAATATGGAACTAAAATTGCAGGTGGTGTAACGCCTGGAAAAGGAGGAACAGAGGTAGAGGGAATTCCAGTGTTTGATACGGTGAAAGAAGCTGTGGAAGCAACCAATGCAAATGTATCCGTCATTTATGTACCAGCCCCATTTGCGGCAGATGCAATAGAAGAGGCGGTCGATGCGGAGTTGGATTTAGTAATTTGTATAACAGAGCATATACCCGTTTTAGATATGGTAAAAGTAAAGCGTTTTATGGAAGGGAAAAAAACTAGATTAATTGGCCCTAACTGTCCAGGTGTTATTACACCAGGAGAATGTAAAATTGGTATTATGCCAGGATATATCCATAAAAAAGGCCATATAGGGGTTATTTCTCGTTCTGGAACTTTAACATATGAAGCAGTGCATCAATTGACACAAGCAGGAATTGGCCAATCAACAGCAGTTGGCATTGGTGGAGATCCTGTGAACGGTACAGATTTTATTGAAGCATTAAAAGCGTTTAATGAAGATGAGGAGACTTATGCAGTCATGATGATTGGCGAAATTGGAGGCACCGCAGAAGAAGAAGCAGCAAGGTGGATTAAAAAAAATATGAAAAAGCCGGTTGTTGGTTTTATTGGCGGAAGAACGGCACCCCCTGGCAAAAGAATGGGCCATGCAGGAGCGATTATTTCAGGAGGAAAAGGGACAGCAGATGAAAAAATAGCTGTCTTAAATGAATGTGGCATTAAAGTGGCTGAAACTCCTGCCGAAATGGGAGCTGCTTTAATAGCTGTATTAAAAGAACATTCCTTATACGATCATTGTAAAACCCATGAAATTCAATAAATCTAATAGCAAATACCCAAGTGGATTTTCTTGGGTATTTCTCTACGTAACTTCCATCTATTAATGTGATTCAAGTGCTTAAAAATGGAACAAAATGAAGGGGAGTGGAAAATAAACGTAATAAAATCTATTAAAATAAATGTAAAACTCATATAATAAAATAGATAATTCCTTATTTTTTCTTTTTTATTTTTATTCATGCTAATGTATACTTTTACAAATTCCTTCTATTATTAAGTGAATATCAGAAAGGAAGGAACGAAAATTGGAGAAATTAAACGAGAAATTAATCCTGCTTGATCATTGCCGTGGAATTAGCTGGAAAACCATCTTATTTTTATTAAAAACGGACCCGGATCTTCAAACATTATCTTCAACTTCTAGTCAAGCAATTTCCTCATTTTCTCGTCCATTAAAAAGCGAAGCAATAGAAGATTATCACTCCCCTTTAATACAAGAACAAATCAGTCAATATGCTCCTAACGGTATAACAGCTATCACCTATTTTGATTCCCGTTACCCATCGATTTTGAAAGAAATCTATCAGCCTCCTTGGGTTCTTTATGCAAAAGGAGATTTATCTTTGCTGAATTTTGAGAAAAAACTTGCGATTGTAGGCTCGCGACTTGCTACAAATTATAGTCAGAAAGTGATAGAAAATTTAATTCCTGAATTAATTGGACATAATATTACAATAGTAAGTGGCTTAGCAGCTGGTGTTGATTCAATCGCCCATAAATCCACGATTGCTAAAGGGGGAAAAACAATCGGTGTTATTGCTGGTGGATTGTTTCATATTTATCCTAAGGAAAACATTCAACTGGCAAGTATAATGATGAAACACCATCTTGTTTTATCAGAATATCCTCCATTATGTAAGCCAAATAGATGGCAGTTTCCAATGCGGAATCGTATTATTAGCGGCTTATGCAACGGAACTTTAATAGTTGAAGCCAAAAGAAAAAGTGGATCATTAATAACAGCGAATTATGCAGTTAATGAAGGAAGAGATGTTTTTGCCGTTCCTGGAAGTATTTTTAGTCCTTATTCAGCTGGCACAAATGAATTAATAAAGGCAGGAGCGAAGCCAGTGATAACAGCAAATGATATTTTGGAAGAGTGGAATTTTTAACAGAAATAGGAATGAGTGGTATACATTTTTTGTTTAGTACATGATACGATATAAACAATGAAAAAATAAGGAATTATTTTTAGATTGCAAAAGAAGAATAATTAAACAAGTAGTGCAGCTTTTTGTAAACAAAAATGTGGAATTTTCTACTTTTTTAAAGGAAAAAGAAAAAAAGGTTGCTATTTTTTGAAATCTGTTATACATTTTGCAACAGATGAAAAAATAAATGAAATCAAAAATTTAATGGATATAAATTAGTTGAAAACGTTTCCCTTTTGGCGTATTATTTGACAAGTGGAAACATAGTATACAATAATAATGAATATTTATAATCCCTCTTAAGGAGGACAGTTAATGTCAGATTTTCTTGTAATCGTGGAGTCTCCTGCAAAGGCAAAAACGATTGAACGTTATTTAGGTAAAAAATATAAAGTAAAAGCATCTATGGGGCATATACGTGATTTACCGAGGAGTCAAATGGGTGTTGATATAGAAAAAGAATACGAACCGAAATACATAACGATTCGTGGAAAAGGCCCTATATTAAAAGAATTAAAGACTGCAGCGAAAAAAGCAAAAAAAATTTATCTTGCAGCTGACCCCGACAGAGAAGGGGAAGCAATTGCATGGCATTTGGCAAAAAGCCTGAACGTAGATATCGATTCAGACTGCCGCGTTGTATTTAATGAAATTACTAAGGATGCTATTAAAGAGTCTTTTAAACATCCACGGCCAATCAATATGGATTTAGTAGATTCTCAGCAGGCTAGAAGAATACTTGACCGGTTAGTTGGCTACAATATAAGTCCTTTATTATGGAAAAAAGTAAAAAAAGGTTTAAGTGCTGGAAGAGTCCAGTCTGTAGCAGTTCGTCTTATAATTGATCGGGAACATGAAATTAAACAGTTTATTCCTGAAGAATATTGGACAATTGAAGGCAGCTTTCTAAAAGGAAAATCAAACTTTGAAGCTGGTTTTTATGGAGTTAACGGGAAAAAAGTAGAACTAAAATCAGAAGAAGAAGTAAAAGAAGTGGCAGGCTTAATCAAAGGGAATAAATTTACCGTTGCCAAAGTAACAAAACGAGAACGTAAAAGAAACCCAGCAGTTCCGTTTACCACTTCCTCTCTTCAACAAGAGGCTGCACGAAAATTAAATTTCAGAGCAAAGAAAACAATGATGCTTGCACAACAGCTTTATGAAGGAATTGACTTAGGAAAGGAAGGGACAGTTGGTTTAATCACATATATGAGAACCGACTCAACTAGAATTTCAGAAGTGGCGCAAGGAGAAGCTTTTGAGTATATTACAAATAGCTACGGCAGTGAATATACGAAAGGCGAAAAAAGCAAAGAAAAGAAAAATGCTAATATTCAAGATGCCCATGAAGCCGTGCGGCCGACAAGTACAACAAGAGAACCAAGCATGTTAAAAGAACATTTATCAAGAGATCAGCTTCGTTTATATAAACTCATCTGGGAAAGATTTATTGCAAGCCAAATGGCATCAGCCATCATGGATACAATGAGTGTTGATTTGCAAAATGGAGATGTTTTATTTCGCGCGACAGGTTCAAAAGTAAAGTTTGCAGGTTTTATGAAAGTATATGTGGAAGGAACAGATGATGCAGTAGAAGAAAAGGATCGCCTTCTTCCTGATTTGAAAGAGGGAGACGAAGTAATCAAGAAAGACTTTGATTCGAAACAACATTTTACGCAGCCTCCACCACGATACACAGAGGCAAGACTTGTCAAAACATTGGAAGAGTTGGGAATTGGACGACCATCCACGTTTGCTCCAACTTTGGATACTATTCAAAAACGAGGATATGTGGCGTTAGATAATAAACGTTTTATTCCGACCGAGTTGGGAGAAATAGTATTAGAATTGATTTTAGAGTTTTTCCCTGAAATTTTAAATGTTGAATTTACTGCCAATATGGAACATGATTTGGATAATATTGAGACAGGAAAAGTTAATTGGGTAAAAATAATTGATGAATTCTATAAGGTTTTTGAACAAAATTTAGAAAAAGCAGAAAAAGAAATGCAATCAGTAGAAATTAAAGATGAACCTGCTGGTGAAGATTGTGAACTGTGCGGCAGCCCAATGGTATTTAAAATGGGTCGTTATGGTAAATTTATGGCTTGCAGCAATTTTCCTGATTGTCGAAACACTAAACCAATTGTTAAAGCGATTGGTGTAAAATGCCCGAAATGTAATGAAGGAAATATAATTGAAAGAAAAAGTAAAAAGCGGCGGATTTTTTACGGGTGTGATCGTTTTCCTGAATGTGATTTTATCTCATGGGATAAACCAATTCAACGTCCGTGTCCAAAATGTGAAGAAATGCTTGTAGAGAAAAAGCTGAAAAAAGGAATTCAAGTTCAATGTGTTAGCTGTGATTATAAAGAAGAGCCGCAAAGTTAAGAGTAAGCAGATGCTTGCTCTTTTAATGTGTAGATACTGTTTGTTCTAGTGAAAATACCAAGAATATGGCAATGTTTTGCTAAAGGAAGAGGTGAGCACACAAAGCTCACTTTTTTCTATTGAGAACGAATATGTAAAATGATGGATTTTTATTGGTCATTCTTTAATTGGAAGATACAAAAACTTTAATTAAAGTCATACATAGTGTAAAATGCTAGAGGATATATAATTTGAATGACTTATCCTAAAAATATCAGCCTTTGTTATAAAAAATGAAAAGTATGCAATAGACATTATAGATTAGTTGGAGGATTTAATATGCAAGAGACACAAAAATACGTAAATGTAATTGGGGCAGGACTCGCAGGAAGTGAGGCTGCGTGGCAGTTGGCAAAAAGAGGAATTAACGTGCGTTTATATGAAATGAGACCGGTTAAACAAACCCCTGCTCATCATACAGATAAATTTGCTGAACTTGTTTGTAGTAATTCCTTAAGAGGGAATGCTTTAACAAATGCTGTCGGAGTATTAAAAGAAGAGATGAGAAATTTAGATTCGATAATTATTGAGTCTGCTGATTTATGTGCAGTGCCTGCAGGGGGAGCATTGGCAGTAGATAGACATGAGTTCGCAGGAAGAGTAACAGAAAAAGTAAAGAATCATCCGAATGTAACTGTTTTTAACGAAGAAATTACAGAAATTCCAGAAGGACCAACCGTTATAGCAACTGGTCCATTAACAAGTGAAGGTCTATCCAATAGTTTAAAAGCGCTAACAGGAGAAGAATATTTATACTTTTATGACGCTGCTGCTCCTATTATTGAAAAAGAAAGCATAGACTTAAATAAAGTTTATTTGAAATCTCGTTATGACAAAGGAGAAGCAGCTTATTTAAATTGTCCAATGACGGAAGAAGAATTTGAACGTTTTCATGAAGCACTTATTTCGGCAGAGGTCGTACCTTTGAAAGAATTCGAAAAAGAAGTCTATTTTGAAGGATGTATGCCGATTGAAGTAATGGCAGGACGTGGTAAGAAGACAATGCTGTTTGGTCCAATGAAACCGGTTGGTCTTGAAGATCCTCGTACTGGAAAACGCCCATTTGCTGTCGTTCAACTTCGTCAGGATGATGCAGCCGGAACCTTATATAATATTGTTGGTTTTCAAACACATTTAAAATGGGGAGCACAAAAAGAAGTGCTGCAGTTAATTCCGGGGCTTGAGAATGCAGAGATTGTAAGGTATGGAGTTATGCACCGCAACACATTTATTAATTCACCAAAAGTATTAGAGGCTACCTATCAGTTTAAAAATCGTAAAGATTTGTTTTTTGCAGGTCAAATGACTGGGGTAGAAGGCTACGTAGAATCAGCAGCCAGCGGACTTGTTGCTGGAATAAATGCGGCGAGAGTTGTAAATGGACAAGAACCATTGGTTTTTCCAAACGAAACAGCAATTGGAAGCATGGCGAAGTATATTACGACTACAAATGCAAAGAACTTTCAGCCAATGAATGCTAACTTTGGACTTTTTCCTGATCTTCCTATTAGAATTAAAGGAAAAAAAGAAAGATATGAACAACATGCTAACAGAGCATTAGAAACAATTCAGAACTTTGTGAAAAATACGTAAATTAATTGCTTGTGTATACAAAGTATGTTACTATAATGAAGCCGTCTGTGAGGTGAAACGATGGAATCGAAAGAGTACACTTCATTACAGCTATTTATTGAATATCTACAAATTGAAAAAAACTGCTCACCTTATACTATTGAGTATTATCAGCAAGATATTAAACAGTTCTTTCTTTTTATGTCAAATCAACTAATAAACGAATTAGATGAAGTTACTTCTTCTGATGTAAGAATATTTTTAACCGACTTATTTAATGGAAAGCTTGCTAGAAAATCTATTGCCCGGAAAATATCCAGTCTGCGCAGTTTTTACAAGTTTTTAGCAAGAGAAAAAATAGTTGAAACAAATCCTTTTTCAGCAGTTTCTATCCCGAAATTAGAAAAAAGATTACCCGACTTTTTTTATGAAGAAGAATTGCAGCAGCTTTTTTTGTCCTGTGATTCTTCTACTCCGTTAGGGAATAGAAATAAGGCACTTCTTGAATTGTTATACGCAACTGGAATTCGAGTTGGTGAATGTACTAAAATAGAATTAAAGGATCTTGATTTTAGTATTTCTACCGTTTTAGTTAAAGGAAAAGGGAAAAAAGAGCGGTATGTTCCATTTGGCAGCTTTGCGCATGCCGCTTTGCAATCTTACATAAAAGATGGAAGAACAAAGTTGATGGGGAAAAATCGTACACAACACTCCTTTCTATTTGTAAATTATAGAGGAGAACCTTTAACAGATAGAGGTATTCGGGATATATTAAACAAGATGATGAATGCTTCTTCTTTACAAGGGAAAATTCATCCCCACAAACTTAGACATTCATTTGCCACACATTTATTAGCAAATGGAGCTGATATGAGGACTGTTCAAGAACTATTAGGTCATGCATTTTTATCGTCAACGCAAACATATACACATGTAACAAATGAGTATTTAAAGAAAACATACATGTCTTTTCATCCAAGGGCATAGTCCAGATTGTTAAAGGAGGAAGTATATATGGCTGAATTACCACAATTTCATGCAACAACAATATTTGCTGTGCAGCATAAAGGGAAATGTGCCATGTCAGGTGATGGTCAAGTAACTTTTGGAAATGCAGTTGTAATGAAACATACTGCGAAAAAAGTTCGAAAACTTTTTAACGGAAAGGTCATTGCCGGGTTTGCTGGATCAGTTGCTGATGCCTTTACACTATTTGAACTTTTTGAGGGAAAACTGGAAGAGTACAATGGAAATTTACAGAGAGCCTCCGTCGAATTAGCAAAACTTTGGCGAAATGATAAATTCTTACGCAAACTGGAAGCGATGCTAATTGTAATGAACGAATCAGATTTATTATTAGTATCAGGGACTGGTGAAGTAATTGAACCGGATGACGGTATTCTTGCAATAGGTTCAGGTGGGAACTATGCTTTATCTGCTGGAAGGGCATTAAAAAAATACTCAGGCGACCAACTTTCTGCATATGAAATAGCAAAAGCTGCATTAGAAATTGCTGGAGATATATGCGTATATACAAACAATAATATTATTGTGGAAGAATTGTAAGGAGGAGGATTTACCTTGATGCAAAATAAAGCAAGCTTAACACCTCGTCAAATCGTGGAAAGTCTCGATCAATATATTGTTGGACAAAAAGATGCAAAAAAAGCAGTGGCAGTAGCATTAAGAAATCGTTTTCGCCGCAGTTTATTAGACGAAAAGCTGAGAGATGAAATTAGTCCAAAAAATATTCTGATGATGGGTCCGACAGGTGTTGGTAAAACCGAAATTGCTAGACGTATTGCCAAAATTGTCAGTGCCCCTTTTGTTAAAGTAGAAGCGACTAAGTTCACAGAAGTAGGGTATGTAGGAAGAGACGTTGAATCAATGGTTAGAGACCTTGTTGAAACTTCGGTTCGCTTAATAAAAGAAGAGAAAATGCTTCAAGTGAAAGAAAGAGCGGAAGTTGCAGCGAATAATCGAATTGTTGATTTATTAGTTCCGTCCTCTACGAAAAAACAATCTAACTACAAAAATCCGCTTGAAATGCTTTTTGGCGGTGGAAACTCAGAGGCAGAGACAGAAGAGCCTTCAGTAGAAGAAACAAATAAGTATGAAAAAAGAAAAATTATTAAAGAGAAGCTAGCTTTAGGCGAATTAGAAAACGAACAAATAACGGTTGAAATGGAAGAACAGCAGCCGTCTATGTTTGATATGCTCCAAGGTTCTGGAATGGAACAAATGGGGATGAATATGCAAGATGCACTAAGCAGTTTTATGCCTAAGAAAAAGAAAAAAAGAAAGCTGACCGTTCGTGAAGCACGTACAGTGTTAACAAATGAAGAAGCACAAAAGCTGATTGATATGGACGAAGTTGCCCAAGAAAGCGTGCAGCGAGCGGAGCAGATGGGGATAATTTTTATCGATGAAATTGATAAAATCGCTAGTAAAAGCAACGGAAGCTCTTCAGCAGATGTCTCAAGAGAAGGCGTACAAAGAGATATCCTGCCTGTTGTAGAAGGGTCAACGGTTGTTACTAAATATGGATCGGTTAAAACGGACCATGTTTTGTTTATTGCAGCGGGAGCTTTTCATATTTCTAAGCCATCTGATTTAATACCAGAGCTTCAAGGGCGTTTTCCAATTCGTGTTGAACTTACTAAATTAACGGTAGATGATTTTTATCGTATCTTAGTGGAGCCAGATAACGCACTTATTAAGCAGTATCAAGCTCTTTTATTAACAGAAGGTATAGAAATAGAATTTTCTGACGATGCTATTCGTAAGATTGCAGAAGTGGCATATGAAGTCAATCAAAATACGGATAATATTGGTGCAAGAAGATTGCATACTATTTTAGAAAAACTACTGGAAGATTTATCATTTGAAGCACCGGAAATAACGATGGATAAAATTACAATTACTCCACAGTATGTGGAAGAAAAACTTGGAGTTATTTCGAGAAATAAAGATTTAAGTCAGTTTATACTATAATGATTAGGTAGAAAGTAATAAGGAATCCTTCATTTAGCAATAGATCTGCACGGTATCTTAATGAAAGAAACAAAGTTCATAGTTTTGGTTTGAGTTAATAGGAGGAAAAAAGAATGGATTTATTGTCAAAAACAAGAAAAATTAATGCGATGCTACAAAGAGCAGCTGGGAAGCCTGTAAACTTTAAAGAAATGGCCGAGACATTAAGCGAAGTAATTGAAGCAAATATATTTGTTGTCAGCAGAAGAGGAAAACTTTTAGGCTTTGCTGTAAATCAACAAATTGAAAATGATCGTATGAAAAAAATGCTGGAAGATCGTCAATTTCCAGAAGAATACACAAATAGCTTATTCAATATTCAAGCAACATCCAGTAATTTAGATGTTGAGAGTGAATATACAGCTTTTCCAGTAGAAAATAAAGATTTATTCCAAAGAGGCCTAACTACTATTGTGCCTATTATTGGTGGAGGAGAAAGATTAGGTACACTAATCTTAGCTCGTCTTAAAGATCAATTTCAAGATGATGATTTAATCATGGCTGAATACGGTGCAACTGTTGTAGGCATGGAGATTCTGCGTGAAAGAGCGGAAGAAATTGAAGTAGAAGCTCGAAGCAAAGCGGTAGTACAAATGGCGATTAGTTCATTGTCTTACAGTGAATTAGAAGCGATTGAGCATATTTTTGAAGAACTGAACGGAAGTGAAGGCTTATTAGTTGCTTCTAAAATTGCTGATCGAGTCGGCATTACAAGATCAGTTATTGTAAATGCGTTACGTAAATTAGAAAGTGCTGGTGTTATCGAATCACGTTCACTTGGCATGAAAGGTACGTATATAAAAGTGTTAAATGGCAAATTCCTTTTAGAATTAGAGAAACTTAAATCTAATTAAAAAGATAACAAAAACAATAGCTCAGAAAAAAACAGAGGAAAATAAACATTTTCCTCTGTTTTTTTCTTTTTTTATAACCTTCTACAATATTGCTTTTTTCAGCAAATTTCGACATTTTGCCATTTCTTTTCATTTACATTACAAAATAAATATCATATATTTTTATAAAGACGTTTTATTTAAATAGTTCTAACATACTATGATGATAGTATATTCTTTTTTTATTCAATAAGAGAAAAAAATCAGCTTTTTTCCATAATATTTAGATTTAGAAGTTAAAATAGGACTATTGAATTATTAAAATTCTCCTTCTATCCATAGACATATTATTTCAAATTCATTACAATTAAAGACATCGTGTTCTATATTCGTCATTTAATTGCATTATTCTACAAAAACATTCAATGGATAAATACTTTTTTTGAGGTGCTGTCTCATGAAACTTTTTTCAAATACAATATCAAACTTGGAAAATGCTATCAATTATTCCAATACAAAACAAAAGGTGATTGCTCAAAATATCGCAAACGTGGATACACCGAATTACAAAGCAAAGGAAGTAACTTTTAAACAGTCCTTAACTAATGCATTAGAAGTACATAAAACAAATCCAAAGCATATGGATTTTTCTCAATCAAATGTAGAGTCAAAGATTACAGCTAAAAAGGGAGCTACATATAATAACAGTGGTAATAGCGTGGATATGGATAAAGAAATGACCGATTTAGCTACTAATCAAATTTATTATAATGCTTTAATTGAAAGAATAAACGGGAAATTTAACTCGCTGGAGAATGTAATAAGAGGAGGTAAGTAAGTTGTCAATGTTTCATAGCATGAACACAACCGCTTCAGCATTAACAGCACAAAGGTTAAGGATGGATATTATATCCTCTAATATGGCAAATGCTGAAACGACAAGAGGAAAATTAGTTAACGGTGAGTGGCAGCCGTATAGAAGAAAGTCAGTTGTATTACAAGCACAAGAAGGGAACGGATCCTTTGCATCACATTTGCAGGCAGCAAATAAAAGCGCAGGAGATGGTGTGAAAGTTTCACAAATCATAGAAGATGAGACACCATTTGAGTTGGTATATGATCCTGAAAATGCAGATGCAAATGAAGATGGCTATGTGGAAATGCCAAACGTTGACCCACTACGAGAGATGGTTGATTTAATGAGTACTTCAAGATCTTATGAAGCAAATGTTACAGTTCTTAATTCTTCTAAAAGCATGATGATGAAAACGTTAGAAATTGGTAAATAAAGGAGTTAACTTAAATGGCTATTAATTTTCCAGCGGTATCTACTGCTTTACCGTTGACAAGTACAAATACTGCTAAAACAAGCACGTCAGAAGCACAAAAAAGTTTTGCTTCTTTTTTAAAGGACTCCCTTAATTCGGTCAACAACGCACAAAATGAATCGGATGTTTTAACGAATAAACTCGCTAATGGTGAAAATGTTGACTTATCACAAGTAATGATTACATCTCAAAAAGCAAATATTACGATGCAAGCAACATTAGAAATTAGAAATAAAGCAGTAGAAGCATATCAAGAGATGATGAGAATGACGGTTTAATAAATGGAGTGGCAATTGCTTCATTCATTAACGGTAACCGGGGGAAAAAAATGAAAGAGAATATGCAAAAATTTTTAAGACCTTTTAAGGAGTATTGGGCAAATCGCTCTAAAAAGCAAAAGACGATGCTAATTGGTAGCATCTTTTTGCTTGTGATAATTGTATCGGTATCCGCTTATTTCTTTTCAAAGGAAAATTTAGTTCCGTTATATAGTAATCTATCACCTTCTGAAACTGGGTCTATTAAAGAAAATTTAGATAGCAAGGGAATTACTTCAAAAATTTCTGAAGGCGGAACAACAATCAGCGTCCCAGAAGAAACAGTTGATACATTAAAAGTAGAACTTGCTGCAGAAGGTATACCGAAATCTGGCAGTATAGATTATTCCTTTTTCAGTCAAAATGCAAGCTTTGGTATGACAGATAATGAATTTAATGTTTTAAAATTGGATGCCATGCAGACAGAGATAGCCAACCTTATAAAGGGGGTTGACGGTATTAACGATGCAAATGTTGTTATTACTTTGCCAAAGGAAGGTGTTTTTGTTTCTGATAACAAAGGAGAAGCATCTGCCTCGATTGTATTAAATACAAAATCAGGATACGACTTCTCTGAAAATCAAATAAAAGGGTTATATACACTCATCTCCAAAAGTGTTCCTAACCTTCCTACAGATAATATCGTCATTACGAACCAAAACTTTGAGTATTTTGATTTAAATTCTTCAATAAATTCTGCTACGGATACTTTTACTGCACAAAATAATGTGAAAAAACAAGTGGAAAGAGATATTCAAAGGCAAGTTCAGAATATGTTAGGGACACTAATGGGTCAAGATAAAGTAATGGTTTCCGTTACTGCAGATATTGATTTTACACAGGAAAATAGAGAAGAAAATTTAGTAACTCCTGTAGATGAAGAAAATATGGAAGGCATCAAAGTCAGTGCTCAGAAAATCACTGAAACATATTCAGGTGAAAATGCTGCTGAAGGTGTAGCACAAGCGGAAGAAAATACAGATACAACTACATATAACTCGGAAAATGGGTCAGGAAATGGTGATTACGAAAAGGTGGAAGAGACGGTAAACAATGAAGTGAACCGTATAAAAAAACAAATCGTAGAAAGCCCATATAAAATCAGAGATGTTGGCATTCAAGTAATGGTAGAACCGCCAGTAGCAAATGATGCTCAATCGCTTCCGCAAGAAAGAATGGACGATATATCCAATCTATTAGGAACGATCGTTCGAACTACTGTTGATAAATCTTCTACGAACGGGCAATTAACAGACGATGATCTTAAAAATAAAATTGCTGTTTCTGTACAGCAGTTCAACGGAAAAGCAGTTGCCAGCAAAACATCACCAACGACGATTCCTTGGTGGATTTATGTGGTAGGAGGCGTATTATTAGCGATAATTGCCCTGTTAATCTTCTTTATGATTAGAACACGTAAAAAGAAGGTAGTATCCGAAGAAATAAAGGAGATTATTCAGCCAGTTTCTGTTCCTGATGTAAACGAAGAGAAAGACTCAGAGGGAACAGTTAGAAGAAAGCAACTGGAAAAAATGGCAAAAGAAAAACCTGAAGACTTTGCCAAACTTCTTCGAACATGGATAACAGAAGATTAAGGAGAGTCAAGAAATGGCTAGAAGAGATGCAAATGAATTAACCGGAAAACAAAAAGCAGCGATTCTTCTTATATCGTTAGGTCCAGATGTAGCTGCTTCTGTATATAAACATTTAAGTGAAGAAGAAATTGAAAAACTATCACTAGAAATCTCCGGAGTGAAAAAGGTGGAAACTACTTCGAAAGATGAAGTGCTGGAAGAATTTCACAACATAGCCCTTGCACAGGATTATATCTCGCAAGGTGGAATCGGCTATGCAAAAACAGTGTTGGAAAAAGCTCTTGGTATAGAACAAGCTTCGATAATATTAAATCGATTGACTTCTTCTTTACAAGTTAGACCTTTTGATTTTGCAAGAAAAGCTGATCCTAGTCAAATTTTAAATTTTATACAAAATGAGCACCCACAAACAATTTCATTGATATTGTCCTATTTAGATCCTACACAAGCAGGACAAATATTGTCAGATCTTCCACAGGAGATGCAGGCAGATATTGCGAAGAGAATAGCTGTTATGGAGAGTACATCACCAGAAATTATCAATGAAGTAGAACAAGTATTAGAAAGAAAATTATCCAGTACTGTCACACAAGATCATACACAAACTGGTGGGATAGAAGCAGTTGTAGAGGTATTAAATGGCGTAGACAGGGCAACAGAACGAACGATATTAGATAGTTTAGAGATACAAGATCCAGAATTAGCAGAAGAAATCAAGAAGCGAATGTTTGTGTTTGAAGATATTGTTACATTAGACAACAGGGCGATACAACGAATTATTCGAGATTGTGAAAACGAAGATCTTATGCTTTCATTAAAGGTTTCTGGTGAAGAGGTCAAAGAAATTGTTTATAGCAATATGTCAACAAGAATGGTTGAATCCTTTAAAGAAGAAATGGAGTTTATGGGTCCAGTTAGACTAAAAGATGTAGAAGAAGCACAATCAAGAATTGTAGCAATCATCCGTCGACTAGAGGATGCTGGTGAAATAGTCGTAGCACGCGGCGGAGGAGATGATATTATTGTCTAGATTAATCAAATCAACATGGGCAAATGAACGTCAATCCAACGAGAAGGTTATTTCAATAAAAAATCTTGAATCATTTGATAATAATGATTATGCATCACAGCCTGAATACCAAAAAACAATCGAAAAGGCGAATGAAGAAGCAGCACTGATTCGCCAACAGACCTATGAACAAATAGAAAAAGAAAAAGCAGAGCTTCTTATGGAGAAAAAAGGCTGGGAAGCAGAAAAAGAACAGTTAAGAGAAGAAGCAAAAGCAGTAGGGTATAACGATGGAGTACATGAGGGAAGAAATACAGGATATGAGGAGTTTAAAAAACATATTCAATTAGCACAAGAAGTAATAGAATGTTCAAAAAATGATTATCAATCTTATATGCAGTCCGCAGAGAATACAATTTTGCAGCTTAGTATAAAAATAGCTGAAAAAATTATAAACAGCAGTATTTCCGCTGATAATCGTTACTTTTTAACTGTAGTAAAAAAAGTGCTCAATGAGGCACTGGAACAAAAAGAAATTCAATTGCATGTGCACCCGAATCAGTTTGAATATGTTATGTCTGAAAAAGAAGAACTGCTCAGTCTATTTCCAATTCAACCAAAGTTATTTATTTTCCCAAATGAAACTATTTCTGAAAATGGCTGTGTTATAGAGACAGCAAATGGGAGAATTGATGCCAATATTGATACACAGTTAATGCTAATAAAACAAAAACTGCTTGATTTATTGGAGAGTGAATAAGAAATGAAGGCAGCAGAACTTCTTTCGGAAATTGATGCAATGGATTCTTTTATAAGATATGGCAGAGTCAAAAAAGTGATTGGTTTAATGATTGAATCACAAGGTCCTGAAAGCTCAATAGGCGATGTGTGTAATATTCACATTGGAACAAAAAAAAAACGAATCATTAAGGCTGAAGTTGTTGGATTTAAAGAAGAGAATATTATGTTAATGCCTTATACAACGGTTCATGACATATCACCAGGATGTTTAGTTGAAGGAACGTCTGAGCCATTAGAAATAAAGGTTGGTGCAGGACTAATTGGCAAGGTAGTAGATTCTTTAGGAAATCCATTAGATGGTTCCTCCCTTCCCAATGGATTAAAACAAGTTTCAATTGAGCAAGAACCTCCGAACCCGTTAAAAAGGCCACCGATTGTTGATAAAATGGAAGTCGGTGTGCGCTTAATTGATGGTTTACTGACAGTAGGTACAGGACAGCGTCTAGGTATTTTTGCAGGAAGCGGTGTGGGGAAAAGTACATTGCTCGGCATGATTGCTAGAAACACAAAGGCTGATCTCAATGTTATTGCTTTAATAGGAGAACGAGGAAGAGAAGTTAGAGAGTTTATTGAACGGGATCTTGGACCAGAGGGATTGAGAAGATCGATAGTGGTTGTAGCTACATCTGATCAACCTGCTTTAATGAGAATAAAAGGTGCTTACACAGCTACCGCCATAGCAGAATATTTTCGCGATAAGGGTTTAAATGTCATGTTGATGATGGATTCAGTTACACGTGTTGCAATGGCACAGCGGGAGGTAGGGCTAGCCGTTGGGGAACCACCAACAACAAAAGGGTATACACCTTCAGTATTTGCGATACTTCCTAAGCTGCTGGAACGAACTGGTACAAATGAACATGGCAGTATCACGGCATTTTACACAGTTCTAGTTGATGGAGATGACATGAATGAACCGATTGCAGATGCAGTTCGAGGGATTTTAGATGGACATTTTGTTATGGATAGAGAATTAGCCAACAAGGGCCAGTATCCTGCTGTTAACGTGCTGAAAAGTATAAGCAGAGTAATGAATCATATTGTTCCAAAAGAACATATTAAATCCAGTGAAAGATTACGAGATTTATTAAGTACATACATAAACTCGGAAGACTTAATCAATATAGGGGCATACAAAAAGGGATCTTCTAAAGAAATTGACACAGCCATTAAACTATATCCCAATATTTTAGCTTATATTAAGCAAGCTACAGATGAAAAAGTTTCGATGGAGCAAAGTTTTCATGCGTTAATATCATTAGTAGGAGCAGGGGATTAATGTTATGAGTTATACGTTTAAATTTGAAAAAATTTTAACCATTAAAGAAAGAGAAAAAGACGAGGCTGGCACTACTTATAATCAAGCAGTTAAAAGATTTGAAGATGCAGCAGAAAAGCTTTACGAGCTATTAAAGAAAAAAGAAGACCTAGAAGAATACCAAGCAAAAAAACTTAAAAACGGGCTATCTGTTCAGGAAATAAGGCATCATCAGCAGTTTGTTATTAATTTAGTTAAAATGATTGAACATAGTCAAAAAATGGTGATGAATGCTAGAAACTCTATGAATTTCTATCAAGAAAAGCTAGTAGAGAAAAATATAGAAGTTAAGAAGTTTACTAAAATAAAAGAGAAGGACATTGTAAAATTTATTCAATCTGAAAAAATGTTAGAAGCGAAACAAATGGACGATATTTCCCTTCAACAGTATATGCAGCCAGGAAAGCTAGGTGGCTAAAGTGGAGAATTTAGTAGAAGAAAAAAAGAAACCTTTTAATTTTTTTCAGCGTATAGTATTAGTATTTGTCATCCCAACAGTATTTGCGATGGTTGTTTTAGTGTTATTGATGATATATTCAGGTACAGATGTGATGGAAAAAGGAAAAGAATTAGCAAATCATATTCCTTTCTTACGTACAGAGGAAACTACTGATAGAGAAAAACAGCAAGATAGCACTCAAACAATTCTTGACTTGGAAACCAAGCTATCTGAACAAAAAGAAGAAATCTCCAAGCTTCAATCAGAATTAGAAACGAGCGAAAAGGAATCTAAAACTGTTCAAGTAGAAAAAGAAAAATTACAAAAAGAGCTTGAGACATTGCAAAAAGAGCAAGAAGAAACAGAAAAGAAATTTAATGATATAGTCAAAACGTATGAAACAATGTCGGCAAAAAGTTCAGCAGCCATTATTGAAAAAATGAATGATCAAGAAGGGTTAAAAATATTAGCGGCTCTAAAACCGGCAACACTTGCGCCAATATTAGAGAAAATGGAACCTGAAATTGCTTCTAAATATACAGAACAACTATCAAAAACAAGCACTTCTAGTGATTTAGAAGCAAATAGTGATTCATCAAATAGTGGTGCTTCCAACTAATTGATGTATACCACTTCGTTTAATTGGAAGGAGGTGAAGATAGAATGCAGATAAGTGTTAACAGTAAGCCGATCTTACAAAATAGTTCTCCAATGGTTTCAGCACAAACTGCTGTTCAATCGAAAAAGTTTCATCTGTTTTTTGATGCATTAGCAACTGTAAAAGGTCCAGAGCAATTAGAAAATAACGATGGTTTAGGGGTAGATGAAAACCAGCAGGCAAGTTTACAATCATTGTTGCATGCTTTGACAAGTGAGGAGAACGCGCTAGCTAGTTTGTCTTCGGATCAAATGGAAGATAAGACTGTTCCAGAGGAAGAGGATATAGTCAATTATTTGTTAACGAAACTAGATGGCGAGCCAGAGGCTATGACTTCAGATCAGATTTCAGAGAAGGTTTATACAAACGTAGAGCAAAGGCTATATCAATTTTTAAGCACATTTAATTTTGAACAAATAAATGAGAATATGTTTGCTGATACAGACTTCCCTGATTTGGTGAACACAGTTAAAGTATTGCAAATAGCTGGAAAAGAAACCATGGACTCAAGCAAGGCAGAAGAAATTACAGATGCAGTGAAAGCATTAACAGATTTAGTTGTAAGTTTAATTAATCTTACTAGTATGGCAGAACAAGAAAAAGTGTCCAATACGAGCAGCAATGAAAAGAAAAAAGGGATGTTTACTAGCGATATTTCACAGTTTGTAAATAAAAAGATAAATGCAGCTGTTATAAAAGAAAAACATGTAGCTATTCCAGATAATTATTCTTCAACATTGGATGATGAAAAGGTGAACATACTGGAAGAAAATAAACTGAATGGTGAGGAACAACAACCATTTATTGAAACACCTAAAGCATTACAGGGAAATGCTGATGTATTACGAAAGCAAAGCAACATATCTGAACTATTGGAAAATGTTCAACTTGTGAAAGAACTTGGCGCTGCTAGTGAGAAGAAAAATGAAATAACTACTTCTACGTTAATTGTGCAGAAGGACAATAAACTAGTTAATGACCAAAATGAACAAAATTTGGCGTGGTTTAATAAGAAAAGTGATGAAGTAGACGTAAAAATAAACAAAAGCGAGAAGGTTACTGTTCAAAAGGACATTCAAGATGTACTTTCTTCTATTATAATGATAGTGAAAGAAGAGTTAGGCTCTACAGAAACGAATGAAGTACAGAAAGATAAACCAGAAAATGCTGAGTTTAATAGCCTACATAAAAAAGACCAGGGAAAAGAGTTGGAAATTTCATTAGACTCTGTAACAGTAATGGAGCTAATGGATTGGATTATCCAAAATGGTATAGATAAAAATTCAAAACAGCAATTAACAGAAATAGAAACAGAAAGAAGCAATAAAAAGATAGAAAAACTAGACGATTCGCTAAAAAATTCACTAAAGGTAGCAACAGTTAATGAATTAGTCGATTGGATTGTTCAAAATTCTAAACAACCTTCTAATAATCCAGAAGCTAACAAAAAGCAAACAGAACATCCAGAGTATCAACCTAGAAAAAGTTTAGACTCAGTAACAGTAAGCAAGTTAATGGACTATATAGAAGGATTTGCTGCAGAAGAAATTTTGGTTCCTAAAATGGGAGAAAATGCATGGGAAAGTCCAACAATAAATGAGGTAGAGCATCAACAAATTCCACCCACTGTTGTTAATGAAACGATTGCACAACAAACAAGGAATGTAGACTCTAGTAAAGCAGTGTTTACAAATTATTTTCCGTCGACTCCATTTTCTGCTGATGACCAAATAAACAATGGAGCTAATCAAAATAGAAAAAATAATGCAGCTTTTAAAAATGAAAAAGATGCTTCTGATTCTTCATTGAGTTTAAAATCATTAGTTTCTAGAATTGTTGAGAACCTAGAAACAACAAATAAAACAACAGAAAAACCTACTGTTATGTATCAAAAGCTGTTAAATCCATTATTGGTAGAGTCGTTAAAGAAAAAAGAAGTAACTACGGATTCCCCTGTACTTCAACAGGATTTTGTTGTGGAAAAAAGTGAATCAGAAAAGAAACCATTAATATCTGTTGGGCAATTACAAACACCTTTTCCAATAAAACAACAACCCTTACTTGTGCTAAGCACTAATGGAAGTCCTATTTCTTCTAATCAGCTGGAAGCACAGTTAAACAAGATTTTATCCAATGCTTCTTATATAACGAATGGGGATAGTCAAAAGTTTACCTTAAGATTAGCACCTGAACATTTAGGATCAATCAGAATTGAAGTGTACCAAAATGAAGGTATAGTAACAGCGAAAATCTTGACAGCCACAGCTGAGGCAAAAGAAATGTTAGACTCTCATCTTTCTAGTCTTAAGCATGGCTTAAGTTCGCAGAATATGGTTGTCGATAAAATGGAAATAGCTTTTTCACCACCTGGGCAACAGGAGAAAGCGAATAAAGACCAACAATCACACCAGCAGCAACAGCAACAACAAAGACAAGAACAATCAGCAAACCAAGAACAAAACAAACAGAAGAAATCTTTTCTAGAAGAACTTCTGAACATGGAATTATAAGGAGGAAGTGAAGAAGTGGCTAATACGATTGATTCATCCTTATATTTATCGAATTATCAGGGAAACACGAAAACAACTGGTAGCTCAGCTTTAGGAAAAGACGATTTTTTGAAAATATTAATTACGCAATTACAACATCAAGACCCATCAAATCCAATGGAAGATAAGGATTTCATTGCACAGATGGCAACATTCTCATCTTTAGAGCAAATGACAAATATGAATACGACGATGAATAATTTTACTTCCTTGCAAACACAGTCCAATCTTATCTCGTATAGTCAATTTGTCGGAAAAGAAGTGAATTGGCATAAAACAGAAACAGATGAATCAGGCAATGAAACAACTACATCCGGAACAGGAAAGGTTGTATCAGTAGCATATAAAGACAATTCAGCTGAATTCACATTAGAAGATGGATCAACACTTTCACCTGCAAATATTTCTAGCATGAATCAAAGTGATAATAGCCTGGTGGAAGCTAGTCAAATGATTGGAAAACTCATTACTTATTTAGATGGTAATAAAGAGGAACAAAACACAGAAGTAAAGTCTGTTTCCATAAAAGATGGTGTCATTCATTTTACTTTAAAGGATGATTCTAATAGCCAAATTACTTCTAAACAAATTATTAAAATTGAATAGGAAGTGATTGAATGGATAAAACAATTTATCCTTCATTAAAATCACAAGCTGTAATTCGCAAAGGGATAAATGCAATTAAAACAAAAAGCAATAATGCAACTTCCTTCTCAACCCATTTACAGCAATCGATCAACTCGACTGATACCCTCAACATCAGTAAACATGCGAATCAACGTTTACAGCAAAGAGGGATTGTTATCGATGAAACGAAATGGAAGCAGATAGAAGTGAAAGTAGAGCAGGCAAAACAAATGGGTGTAAAAGAATCGCTTGTCTTGTTAAATAATGCTGCACTAATTGTAAGTGCCAAAAACAATACAGTCATAACGGCAATGGATCGTGAGGAAGCATCACAGCAAATATTCACTAATATCAATGGTACAATTGTTATGAATTAAAATACCCCCTGGCTGGACCTAAATGGAGGCCAATGCTGCGGAATGATAGAAGCAGCCAATTTGAGAGGAGATAAAAAAATGTTACGTTCATTATATTCTGGAATAAGTGGTATGAAAAATTTTCAAACAAAACTTGATGTGATTGGAAATAATATTTCTAATGTCAATACTTACGGTTTTAAAAAGGGCAGAACAACATTCAGCGATTTAATCAGTCAAACATCAGCAGGTGCAACAGCGCCAGGTGCAACAACAGGCGGTATCAATGCCAAGCAAATTGGTTTGGGTGCACAAATGGCATCTATTGACACATTGCATACACAAGGAAGCATGCAGACAACGGGCAGAACACTCGATTTAGCGGTGTCCGGTGATGGTTATTTTGTGTTGCAAGCACCTGGAGATACCACTCAAAATTATACAAGAGCTGGGAATTTCTATTTAGATGCAGATAGAAATATTGTTAGCACCAATGGAATGCTATTGCAAGTTCAAAATGGTATTAGCGAAAATGCTGATGGCTCTGTGACCCAAGCTGGTCCAAATGTAGTTGGTGGAACTGAAATTCCAAGCACAGCCCAAAGCTTTAGTATTTCTGCAGATGGAAGTATTACTTATATAGATGCTGATGGTCAAACACAAGGAGCTGGTCAAATTCTTCTTGCTAAAATGGCGAATCCAGAAGGTCTAACAAAAGTTGGATCGAATATGTTCCAAGCCTCTAATAACTCTGGAGCACTTTCTGGAAACCCTGCTGTAAATGGAGGTCTGGTAACTTCAGGCCAAGATGGAACTGGCTCCATCAACAGCGGTTTCTTAGAAATGTCAAATGTAGAATTATCAGAAGAATTTACCGATATGATTGTTGCCCAAAGAGGGTTCCAGTCTAATACAAAAATTATTACAACATCAGATGAAATTTTGCAAGAACTAGTGAACTTGAAACGATAGTAAAAGGAGGATCAGAGATTAAGGAATTGGAAGTCCTTAGTCTCTGAAAACATAACAGTGATAAATGTAACCCGATTAAATGGGAAAAGTTTCAAACTTAATGCCCTGTTTATTGAAACAATTGAATCGTTTCCTGATACAACTATTACGTTAACAAATGGAAAAAAATATGTTGTTAAGGAAAGTGAACAACAAATACTAGATTCAGTAAAAAATTATTATCAATCTGTTAGCCTTTTCGGATTACCGAACATAGGAGAGAACTGTAATGAAGAATAATAAAGTCGTGATGATTATGCTCATTTTGATTCTTGCAATAGCAATCATTGGTACAGGTGGGTTTATTTATTTATCAAAATTTGCTGGAGATCAAAAGGAGAAGGAACCAAGCATCGATGAGGTGATTGAGTCATCTGTGGATATTCCTGAAATCACAACCAATTTAGCAAGCGATAGTTTTATTAGAATATCCTTTAAAATCCAAACAGATAGTAAAAAAGCAAAAGAGGAATTAGAAAAAAGGGATTTTCAGGTGCAAAATATTATCATTCAAGAACTTTCTGAAAAAACGGAGCAAGACTTGAAGGGGAAAAAAGGTCAACTAGATCTTGAGAATGATTTAAAAGATAAAATAAATGAATTGATGCAAAACGGAGAGATCGTTCAAGTATATATTACCAATTCTCTACTCCAATAAAAGAATAGAAATGGAGTTTCATAGAACGTGAATAATATAAACACTACCGCATGTCGCGGATATTGTTTATGTTATTGTTTTAAATGATTTATAGGGTTGTTTTCCTGTTATCAAAAAAATAGCGTTAGTGGCAAGGGTTGTAGAGACTTGCTGTCCGTAAAGAATGGGATAACGATGTGACGGAGGTGAGTTGTTTTGTCAGGAGATGTTTTGTCCCAAAATGAAATAGATGCTCTGTTATCTGCATTATCTTCTGGAGAAATGGATGCAGATGAGTTAAAGAAAGAACAAACAGAAAAAAAGGTCAAGGTTTATGATTTTAAACGAGCCCTGCGTTTTTCAAAAGATCAAATACGAAGTTTAACTCGTATTCATGATAATTTTGCTCGATTGTTGACTACTTTTTTTTCAGCACAATTAAGAACCTATGTGCAAATAGAAGTGACATCTGCTGATCAAATACCGTATGAAGAATTTATACGCTCTATCCCGAAAATGACGATATTAAATGTTTTTGAAGTATCTCCATTAGAAGGAAGGGTATTAATGGAAGTCAATCCGGTTATTGCATACGCAATGATGGATCGCATGATGGGAGGCAGGGGAACAAGTATCAATAAAGTCGAAAATTTGACAGAGATAGAATCGAAAATTATGTCAAATACCTTTGAAAATGCTTTCGACTACTTGCGTGAAGCGTTGGAAGAAATAGTGGAAATTGAACCTGTATTATCAGAGTTTGAAGTGAATCCACAATTTCTACAAATGGTGTCACCAAACGAAACGGTTGTGGTTATTTCATTAAATACTACGATTGGCGATACAAGCGGCATGATTAATATCTGTATTCCACATATCGTATTAGAGCCAATTATTCCAAAGCTGTCTGGCCATTATTGGATGCAGACAGAAAAAAAGGAAGCAGAGCCAAAAATAACACAAAGATTAGAAAAAAATATAAAACAATCTGTCGTACCATTAGTTGCAGAACTAGGTACATCAGATATTTCTATTCAAGATTTTTTAATGCTTGATATTGGTGATGTTATTGAAATGAATCAATCAATTGATCAGCCCTTGCTAATAAAAGTTGGTGATATCCCTAAATTTGTCGGTCAGCCTGGGAAAATAAACAAAAAAGTTGCTGTTCAAATATTAGGGACTTTAGAGAGGGGGAATGAAGAATGGTAAGTAAAGATATGCTTTCACAAGATGAGATTGATGCATTGTTAAGAGGCGATGATCAGCCAGAGCCACCGGAAAATTTAGCAGTTGAAGATTATTTATCTTCTATAGAACAAGACGCGTTAGGTGAAATTGGCAATATTTCATTTGGAAGTTCTGCAACAGCCCTTTCTACGCTGTTAAATCAGAAAGTGGATATTACAACTCCCAATGTTGGCGTCGTTTTACGAAATAGGCTTCTTGAAGAATTTCCGCATCCATATGTAGCGATACGTGTGAATTATACAGAAGGTTTTTCTGGAATGAATTTATTAGTTATTAAACAGTCAGATGCGTGTATTATTGCAGATTTGATGCTAGGTGGAGATGGGGAAAATCCGTCAGAAACGATGGATGAAATTCAACTTAGTGCTGTGCAGGAAGCGATGAATCAAATGATGGGTTCTGCTGCTACTTCCATGTCAACTATATTTAGCAAAAGAGTAGATATTTCACCACCGTCTATTGATTTGCTTGATTTGACACAAGGAGAAGGAACAGACAAAATACCACAAGATGATATTTTTGTTAAAGTAGCATTTCAATTAAAGATTGGAACATTAATTGATTCTGAAATTATGCAACTACTGCAATTGCCTTTTGCAAAAAGTTTAGTAGATGGTTTAATGAATAACAATAATAGTACAGAAGACATTTCCAATACTCCAAAAGTAGATTATAATTCTGATTATGAGACAAAAGAACCAAAACAAGATCCAATAATGGATTCTCATAATGTAGAAAGAAAGTATTATGATAACAACGAGAAAAAGAATCAACAGGCGGCACAACAAAACAACCATCAAACGCAGCATTTTGGAGCAGGTTCCTCTTCTAGCAGTCAACCTGATGTGCAACCAGCTGTATTTTCTAGCTTTGAGCAATTCACTCCAAAAGAACCAGAAACGAAAAATTTAGATATGCTGATGGATATTCCACTGCAAGTAACAGTGGAGCTTGGACGAACAAAACGCTCCGTAAAAGAAATTTTAGAGCTCTCATCAGGGTCAATCATTGAACTTGATAAACTAGCAGGTGAGCCGGTCGATATTTTGGTTAATAATCGACTTATTGCTCAAGGGGAAGTAGTCGTTATTGATGAAAATTTTGGTGTGAGAGTAACCGATATTGTTAGTCAAGGCGATCGTTTAAATAAATTAAGATAATATTTACTGGGGGTAGAGATTTATGGGACAAAAGATTTTAATAGTAGATGATGCAGCATTTATGAGAATGATGATAAAAGATATACTATCAAAAAATGGCTATGAAATAGTTGGAGAAGCTGCAGATGGTGCACAGGCAATCGAAAAATATAAGGAAAGCCAACCAGATTTAGTGACAATGGATATTACCATGCCTGAAATGGACGGCATAACGGCATTAAAAGAAATTAAAAAGATTAATCCAAATGCTAAAGTTATTATGTGTTCTGCGATGGGACAGCAAGCGATGGTTATTGATGCTATTCAAGCTGGCGCAAAAGACTTTATCGTAAAACCATTTCAAGCAGACAGAGTATTAGAGGCAATTAGTAAAACATTAGGTTAACTTAAAAATAGAGGGTGCCATTAGTGGATAAATTAAAGGTTTTATTTACAAGTTCACTACTCATCATTGTTCTGCTGGGCTTGGGGAATCAAGTCTATGCAGAACAGCTTGATAATAGTGTTCATGACATGTTTGAGGATTCAAACAATAATACAGACAATAACTCCGTGCAAAATAATAAAAAAACGGAGACAAATACAGCTGCACCAAGTGTTGGTGTCACATTTTTTGATTTCATCAAAATGATTTTTGCTACTATTTTTGTTATTGCTCTTTTATATATTGTTCTTAAAACTATTAATAAACGAAATCATGTGTATAAAAGCTCTCAATTAATGGAGAATCTAGGCGGCACAACATTAGGAGCAAACAGGTCTATCCAACTAGTTAAAATCGGAAAAAGATTATTAATCGTTGGGGTGGGAGAAAGTATTCAATTAATCAAAGAAATTGATAATGAAGCGGAATATACGGAAATAGTAGAATCGTATAATCGTAAAATGGATCAACTTGTGCAGCCAAGCGATATTGTGACAAAGGTAATGCGTGCTGTAAAAAAACAGCCTGTAAAAGTAAATAAACAGGAGTCATTTGCCGTGCAGTTAAAAAAGCAACTACATGAAATATCAAAAGGACGAAAAGAGATGTTAAAAGAAATGGAAAAGAAAGGGCAAGAAAAAAATGAATGATTTTTTACAGTTTTTTAATAACAGTGCTCCTGAAAATGTTTCTACTTCGGTACAGCTGTTATTATTGTTGACCGTCCTTTCTTTAGCACCAAGTATATTAATATTAATGACTTGTTTTACTAGAATTGTTATTGTTCTTTCCTTTGTCAGAACGGCGCTTGCCACCCAACAAATGCCACCAAACCAAGTAATTATCGGCTTATCATTATTTTTAACCTTTTTTATTATGGCACCAACCTTTCAGGAAGTGAATGATAAGGCATTGACGCCATTGTTTAAGGAAGAAATAAATTTAGAGCAGGCATATGATAATGCCGCCATTCCTTTTAAGGAATTTATGAGTAAACATACAAGGCAAAAGGATTTGGCACTATTTTTGCAATATTCTAATGCTGAAACACCAAAGTCTATTCAAGATATACCTTTAACAACAATGATTCCTGCGTTTGCTATTAGTGAATTAAAAACAGCATTTCAAATTGGGTTTATGATTTTTATACCTTTTTTAGTAATTGACATGGTTGTGGCAAGCATCTTAATGTCGATGGGAATGATGATGCTTCCTCCCGTTATGATTTCTCTCCCGTTTAAAATATTGCTGTTTGTGTTAGTAGATGGTTGGTATTTAGTTGTTAAATCTTTATTAGAAAGTTTTTAAGAAGGTGAAAAAACATGTCTTCCGAAATGGTCATATCAATAGCTAAAACCGGTATACTGACAGTTCTTGTTGTTAGTGGTCCATTACTGATTATTGCTTTAGTAGTTGGGTTAGCAGTTAGTATTTTTCAGGCGACAACTCAAATCCAAGAACAAACATTGGCTTTTGTACCTAAAATAGTTGCCGTACTTTTAGGTGTTATCTTTTTTGGTTCTTGGATGCTTAGCCATATGCTATCTTATACTGCTGATATATTCTCTAATTTAACTAGGTTTATAGGTTAAACAATGATTGATTTCTTACCGAAATTCCCGGCATTTTTACTTATTTTTGTGCGCGTAACGGCGTTTTTTCTTATGCTTCCTTTGTTTTCTTATCGGACTATTCCTTCGACTCATAAAGTAGGATTAGGTTTTTTTCTTTCTGTCATTATGTTTATTAATATGAATCCGCCAACGTTTACCATTGATGGGACTTATTATTTGCTTATTCTAAAAGAAGCGCTAATCGGATTATTAATCGGATTTTTAGCCTATATGATATTTTCTGCCGTCCAGATTGCTGGAGGCTTAATTGACTTTCAAATGGGTTTTGCCATTGCAAATGTCTTGGATCCACAAACAGGTGCCCAAAGTCCTCTTACTGGTCAATATTTATATACCGTTGCGTTGTTTTTTTTATTAACGATTGATGGGCATCATCTATTATTAGATGGAGTATTTTACAGCTATCATTATATTCCGCTTAATGAAGCATGGATAGCCTTAGGGGATGAAAATCTAATTCTGTTTGTTACAAAATCATTTGTACTTATGTTTGCAATTGCTTTTCAGATGTCTATACCAGTTGTGGCAAGCATTTTTTTAGTAGACATTGGCTTAGGAATCGTTGCAAGAACGGTTCCGCAATTAAATATATTTGTTGTGGGCGTACCAATTAAAATAATGGCTGGATTAATTATTTTAATGATTGTAATGGGGGTATTAATGGCATCCGTTTCTCATTTATTTTCAACAACACTTAAAGCGATGAGAGAAATGATGAATATTATAGGTGGATCATAAAATGAACTATTTGGCTTTAGATTTACAATATTTCGCAGGAGAAAAAACAGAAAAAGCAACTCCGAAAAAAAGACAAGATACACGAAAAAAAGGGCAGGTTGCTAAAAGTCAGGATGTAAACACCGCTATTGTGCTTCTTGCAGTTTTTGCTGTTCTCCATTTTACAGGAGGCTACATGCTAGAAGGTTTTATTGCGTTAATGAATCATTCTTTCCAAGACTTTATGTTAACAGACTTAAGTGAGCAAACGGTTAAGAATATTTTTTTGCAGATTCTAAAAGAGATGGCTTTATTATTAAGTCCTATTCTTATAACGGCAGTAATTGCGGCCCTTATTGCAAATTATATGCAAGTAGGCTTTTTATTTACAACAGAACCGATACAATTTAAGTTAGAAAAAATAAACCCTATATCAGGGTTTAAACGTATTTTTTCTTTGCGTTCCATTATAGAACTTTTAAAATCCATTTTAAAAATAAGCTTCATTGGAATTGTTGTCTTTTCTATTTTATGGTCTCAGTTTAACGAGCTATTAGTATTGTCCCAAAAACCTGTGTATGCTTCGTTACTAACATTAGCAAAATTAACCGTTCAAATGGGATTATATGCGTCTGGTGTTTTGTTATTTTTATCACTGCTTGATTATTTGTATCAGCGATTTGATTATGAAAAAAATATAAAAATGTCCAAGCAAGATATTAAAGATGAGTACAAAAATATGGAGGGAGATCCTCTAATAAAATCCAAAATCAAACAGAGGCAAAGGGAGATGGCTATGCGGAGGATGATGCAGGACATTCCAAAAGCAGATGTAGTCATAACAAATCCAACGCATTATGCCATTGCACTAAAATATGAAGAAGATAAATATGATGCTCCCTATGTAGTTGGAAAAGGAATAGATTTTGTTGCTCAGAAGATTAAATTAATTGCAAAAGAAAATGATGTAGTAATGGTGGAGAACAGGCCGCTTGCGAGAGCTTTATACAGTCAAATAGAAGTTGGCGATGTAGTTCCAGAAGAATTTTTTAAAACAGTAGCAGAAATTCTTGCCTTTGTGTATCGAACAAGAAATGAAAAAAATGTATAAGCTATTGCCTTTTTTGGTAGCGACTGTATAAAGTTTAAGAAGTTTTGATAGGGGAAATTTTGATTTAGATGTTGTGATTTAGTTAGGAGCGAAACATATGTCTGGTAGAGATCTTACTGTATTATTTAGTGTAATTTTAATTGTTGCCATGCTGATTATTCCATTTCCAACATGGATATTAAGCTTTTTCATATTAATAAATATT
>JBDNRM010000003.1:0-63943 GCA_047718615.1 Bacillus sp. (in: firmicutes)
AGTTATAAACGTTTATTGTTGACGTTTTGTTTGTTCAGTTTTCAAAGAGCAATTTGTTGCTGTTGTTAGAAGCAACTTTATTATAATATCACATCAACTTAATTTAAGTCAATAACTTTTTTTAAAAAATTAAATTCGCGTCGAAGTGACGCTTATTAATATACCAAGTTAAGAAATATAAGTCAATATATTATTTCATTTTTTTATCTAAATATTTTTTATTCCTAATTATGTATTGTAAACATACTTTCGGAGGGGCTACTCTTTTTAACAAAGAAAATAGTTCTTGGTACCTTTCCATCATCGCCTTTTTTACACTTTTATCTATTCTTTCATCATTAAGATCAAATATGATCTCATCTAACTCTCGTTTGATTAAATATTCTACTTCCTTTACTTCCGTTTGATTTAGTAATAATCCAATCACATTTGTTCCTCCCTGGTGCAATACGAATTTAAACAGTTTCCTAAGAAAATTCCTTTCTCTCATTAGATTCAATATTCATTTTTTCTATTCAACTTTCTGTATTATTGCCATAATCTCATGGATTATGATTTTTTTGTAATTTTCCTTGATTTTACTTCATAAAATGGGACGAGGTGAGAAATAGATGAATATCTTTTATGTACTTAACGGAAAATCCTTAAAACAATTTGCATTAATAATAGTTGTTTCATTTTTCACAGCATGGTTTTTGTATATGGAGAATATCGTACAAGTACCTGTTTTTTCGGCAAAGGATGGGCCAAAAGCAGTTTATAAAGGTGAAAAAGGAATTGCCCTTACCTTTAACATTGGATGGGGAGATGAGAAGGCAGAACCTATACTTGATACTTTAAAACAAGAAAAAGTAACAGCCACCTTTTTTCTAGCTGGCTCTTGGGCAGAACGACACCCAGATACTGTAAATAGAATTATAAAGGATGGGCACGAAATAGGGATTCTTGGATATGATTATGTTGATTATTCTGAAATAAAAGAAGAGAAAATTACACAAGACCTGTCTAAGGCGAAAACTGCATTTGAAAAATTAAATATTAAAGATATTTCTCTTGCAAGAGCTCCAACTGGTCACTTTAATCAAGAAACATTAAACATAGCAAATCAATATAACTATACACTCGTACATTGGAGCATCGATTCTAAAGATTGGACAAATCCAGGTGTAGATAAAATCATTAAAAATATTTCTTCGGCCAAAAAAGGCGATATTATTCTACTACATGCCTCAGATTCTGCAAAACAAACAGCAAAAGCACTTCCAGCTATTATTGAACGCTTAAAAGGCAAACATTCAAAATTTGTCTCTGTTTCTGAAATGCTATCTAATGCACAATCAAAATCACAAGAAATCAATTGAACATTCATTCCACTCTTTCCCATGCAAAAGATTAGTTACATAATCTTTTGCATTTTTTTATGATAAAAAAGAGACGCTATACACCAAATAGACGATTAGCCTATGATAGGCATTTTCTTTTTATTTCTATGCTGATGAAGTTGGACGATAAAACTTAATATAAAATAACTTAACAGGAATAATATCAGTCAAAAAACAACATTCTACTTAATAGGTGATATTTCATGAAAGGAGCAAAGATTTTATGCTGAGAAAGAGTATTGTCATCCTACTTTTAGCCACTTTTGTTTTAAGCGGCTGTTCTGATAGCGATTCCGCTTCTCAACAAATGGATTATGAACAAACAAAAAAAATGATTGTTGATATATTAAAAACGGATGATGGAAAAAAAGCGATTCGAGATGTTATTGGCGATGAAGAAATTAAACAAAATTTAATTATGAACGAAAAATCGATCAATGATACCATTGAAAAAACGTTAATTTCGGATAAAGCAGCAGATTTCTGGAAAGAAAATTTTAAAGACCCTAAGTTTGCAGAGACAATGGCTAAAAGCATGAAAACCGAAAATGAAAAGCTGTTAAAATCTCTAATGAAAGATCCTGAATACAGAAAAATGATGGTAGAGCTTTTACAAGATCCTGAAATGGAATCAGAAGTGAAGAAAATTCTGAAGAGCACCGAGTATAGAGAGCACCTAGAAAATATCTTAAAAGAAACAATGGATACCCCATCATTTAAGACAAAATTTCAAGATCTATTAGATAAAGCAGCGAAAGAGGCCTCTTCTAATCAAGGGGGAACTAGCAGCAAATCATAAAACTGCTTTTTTTATCAGTAAAAAAGAACTAGTCATGTGACTAGTTCTCTTTATTATCTAATGCTGCTACTATTTTTTCAGCTATTTCTTTATATTTACCCGCTAAAGAATCCGTTTCCTGATAAACAGATGGCGCAAAATCATCTGTATCCCAATTTGGCTGTGCTAAAGGCAATTGCCCTAGCAAAGGAACATCCAAATCTCCAGCTAACTTATTTCCGCCACCTTTTCCAAAAACATACTCTTTATTGCCTGTTTCCTTACTTTGGAAATAAGACATATTTTCAATTACACCTATAATTTCATGCTCTGTTTTTAATGCCATCGCCCCAGCCCTTGCCGCAACAAATGCAGCTGTAGGATGAGGGGTAGTCACAATGATTTCTTTACTGGACGGAAGCATGGAATGTACATCTAGAGCAATATCCCCTGTCCCAGGTGGCAAGTCCAAGATCAAATAATCTAATTCTCCCCAATCTACTTCTCCAAGAAAATTAGCTAACATTTTTCCAAGCATTGGCCCTCTCCAAATAACAGGCGCATTATCTTCAACAAAAAATCCCATGGACATCACTTTTACACCAAATCGTTCAACAGGAATGATTTTTTCCTTATCTACTGCTGGACGTGCAGAGATCCCCATCATATCAGGAATACTAAATCCATATATGTCTGCATCAAGTATGCCTACTCTTTTTCCTAATCTTGCGAGAGATACACCAATGTTTACAGATACAGTGGATTTGCCTACACCGCCTTTTCCGCTCGCAATTGCAAGATAAACAGGCAGTTGCTTAGACGCTTTCTTTCCCTCTTCCAATATCTCTTCCACTAATCTACCTGAAAGTTCAGTAAATCTTAGCCCTACACTTTCTACCCCCTTCTCTTTAAGCATAGAAACAATTTGCTCTTGCAACTCCAACTGAGCAGGAGAACCTAATTTGGCAACAGCGACTTTAATGCTTACATGCCCTTTTTCTTCATACCTTTTAATATCTTTAATAGAATTCAATTCCAATAAGGTTTTATGTAAAAAAGGATCAATCATTTTTTCAAGTATCAACTCTATTTCATCTTTTGTTATCATGATAATCCCCCTATCATTTTACAAATAGTATAACATAAAAAATTTAGGGGTTGCCTTTCTACTATTCCCTCTGAACCAACAATAGCTTTTCTTTCCATGAATTATTTCCCGGGAATATATACCTGATAAAAGGAAGTATTTGCGTCCTTTTATTCTTCATCTTTTATAGGCTCTTCATCTGAAAAATACCGATTAATCCCTTTATATACAGATGCAGCTATTTTATTTTGATACTGATCATCCATTAATTTCAACTTCTCTGTAGGATTGGATAAAAAACCAATTTCAACTAAAGCACCAGGTTTTTTAGCATATTTTAATATATATACACTACCTAATGGTTTTGCTTTCCTAGTCGTATTCTCTAAATTTTCAATTAATTCATCTTGAATAAACTTTGCTGCATCTTCATTTTCTTTTATATGAGGAGCATAGAATGTTTGCGCACCGCTCCACTTTGAAGAAGGAATAGCATTTAAGTGAACACTTAGAAATAAATCTGCATCAGAGTTATTAATAATATTCAACCGTTCTTTCAAATCCTCTACCTTTCGACTACGATAACCTTTTGTATTCTCATCCGCTAGATCTTTATCTTCTTCTCTCGTCATAATGACCAAGGCTCCTTGCTCTTGTAAATAATCACGGATTTTAAGAGAAACCTTCAATGCTATATCCTTTTCTAATACCTCATCGTCTCCTGCTCCACCATCAGGTCCTCCATGTCCTGGATCAATCACAATAATCTTTCCAGTTAACGGAAGGTTCCACGCATCCCAAGAGTCATCATTTGAAAAATCGTATTGTAAAATGAAAAATAGGAGTACTAATCCTATTGTAAATATGCCTATTTTAATTTTTTTATTCACTGTTCTAGTCAGTCCCCCCTGCCCGTCCTTAACAATACTATATGGGACAAGGGGATATTTTAGAACCTGATATAAAACAATTTATCGACGCTAATTTCTGTTCTTTATAACCGGCTAAACAACATCTAATGTAGCCTTAACTTTCTTCTTTTGTTTGCTTTTGTAAATCCTTCTTTCCACCATTCATCTACAAATTGCTCGCATAAATAGAAGAGTGACTCATTTTTACTGCTTTCTTCACTTCCCCAATAAAGCAGAAAATGAAAGAGAGTATCCTTTAAATGTTTATCTTCTTCATAACACCTATTCTTAATCATTTCTTTGCTTTCTCCATAATTGCTAAATTTGCTAAAATTCGCGCCAAGCAGATAAGCTTCAATTGCGACATCATAACAAGCCTCTTCTATTCCTGTATCCATAATTATATTCGAAGTTAAATTAGATGAACCAAAATAACGGGCCACTTTTTCTTTTAAATTTTTTATAGAAATTTCCCTCAGAACCGATCTTTCATATTTCATTTGTTTTTCTCTTTTTTTTTCATCAAAGTTTGTTATAACGGTCACTTTATTTCTCACCCCTTAAAATTAGTTTTTAACTAACCTTTAGGAGTAATACCAGTTACAAACCATTTTTAACATCCAATATATAGATGATTATTTAGATTATTGTAAATCTGAGATAACTTCCAATTAATTAGGAAGCTTTAAAAAAAGCCCCTGATAGTTCAGGGACAAAAAAAACATAAAAGACGAATACTCGTGACAGACCAAGCTCACGCCGAGGATTACTCTAATTTTGTCGATATTTCTTTTATTCGTTTTTGATACCAAGTATAAAAGGAAGCTGCTTTATGAAGAGGGATATCTTTTATGTTAGTATGTATAATCGGCTTCGAACGATTTATCAAGTCTATGGTTGCAAGACCAAAAAACCTCTGCCACTTTGTGCATAATACTTCGATTTCTATAACTTTTTTTCTTTTTGTCATAAACATAGTGGTACTAAAACTACCTTTTTTTATTTGGATAAATTCATTATTTATTACATATCCACTATGAAGAAAATCCAAAACACGATGCAAATACATGAAAATAAAGATAATAACTGAAACATACCAAAAGGACGGCCAAAAGTACATAATAGCCAGCGTCGCTACAATCCATAAATAACTAGGACGTACTAAGCGTGCAATTAAAGCCTTTTTAGAGAGCCTTTCCATTACCTGTTCTACTTCATACTCTGGCAGTAATTCATGAATTATCTCGTATGCCCTTTTATTCGGTAAAAACGGATACAAAGAATTGGTTTCTAATTCACTCTCTCCTGTATCACCCGCACTTATTAACTTCACCTCTGTAATACGAAGCAGCCTCTTCATGAGCGTTTGCTTTATTTCAATCGCCTGTACTTTCTCTTTTAAAATAGAGAAAGATATTTCTTCTACTAAGCCTTTCTTTATATAAATCTTATTGGCATCAGAAGATATTTCATAATTACCATACTTCCAAAAGGTGCGTACTATACCGAACAATATTCCTGCAATTAGAAATACAACAAATACAAGAAAGATAACCCACCAATAACGGAAAACTATATGTACTATATCTTCTGTGATCGTATCTAAACGAAAAACATCATCGATATGAAAATAAACAGTGGAGAAAAAGGGGATTATCGCTAGAAAACTTAAAGAAGTAAATGAAGCTCTAATTAAATCTTTTTTTACTGCTTTAAAATGGATTATCCTTTCCTTATCGTTTTCATTTCCTTCCATTTCCTCCTTCACCACTTTCTCGAGAATATCTTGATTTCCATTAATAGACCTCTCAATCCAGTCTGCCTCTTTCTCCGATATAGCAACAAAGGAAATAGAACTTTCATCACTTGTTTCCCCAGTCTCTAAAGTAAGGGAAGTAGCTCTCCCCATTCTATGTAAAATAGTTGTCCGTCTTTGAATATTTTGGATTTTATTTAAAGCAACCGTGCGATAAGACTTTGTTAATTGTTTATGGCAAACTAAATATGTAGGGTATGGCAATTAATTTATGCAGTGTCCGGAGGACACTGCATAAATTAAAAAAACCACTTGTCAACATTCCAAAATACACATACACTTCCTGTTGGGACAAACAAGCGCAGGAGGTATTAAGGAGATGTTGGCAGTGGCCGAGATTAATTATATCAGACATGAAGCAAACAAAAAAGATAGTAACTACTCAGATATTGCACAAAGAATAGGAAGAGATTCAAGAACAGTTAAAAAATATGCAGAACAGGAAGACTTTAGTCCGGAGATTAAAGGAAAACAAGATAGACCTTCTCCTGTGATTGATCCAGTCAAACATATTTTGGATGAATGGATATTAGAGGATTTTAAACAAAAAAAGAAGTTTCGTAGAACTGCAAAGAGAATGTGGGAACAATTGAAAGAGGAATTCGATTTTAATGGATCAGATCGAACGGTTCGATATTACGTCTCCAAGCGTAAAAGAGAATTTTTAAATGAAGCAAGTCAAGCAGCTTTACCATTGGAAAATAAGCCCGGTTCAGCACAAGTGGACTTTGGGGAAGCTCCATTCAATTATCATGGGGAACAGATTACTTTACCTTATCTAGTTTTATCTTATCCCTACAGTAATGCTTTTTATTTTCAAGTATTCCCTTCTCAAAATAGAGAGTGTTTTCTAGAAGGATTAAAGCGTATTTTTCACCATATGGAAGGAGTTCCAAAAAACATACGATTTGATAATCTTTCAGCTGCCGTAAAGAAGGTATTGCCAAATGGCGAACGGCAATTAACAGAGGAGTTTCAAAACTTCGTTCTTCACTATGGTTTTGAGTGTGAATTTTGTAACCCTAACAGTGGCAATGAAAAAGGCCATGTAGAGGCAATGGTGAAATATGTTAGAAACAATTTTTTACTCCCTGGCCTACATGTGCTTGATTTAGATGAACTTAATAAGACTTTATGGGAAAAAGCCGAAAAAGATCGAATACGAAAGCATTATGAAAAGGAATCTTTTATTTCAGAATTATATGAGGATGAACGAAAAGCTTGGTTAGTTCCACCAAGTAAGGAGTACCAATGTATTAGATACGAATCTTTGAAAGCTGATAAGTATGGATACATAAAGTTAGATAAAAACCTATATTCTACCTCACCTAGGTTTGCGTTAAATAAGGTCTTGGTAAGAATTTCATACGATAAGGTTGATATCCTTACAGAGGATCATCAATTGGTAGTAAGCCATTCTAGATTGTATGGACAATACAGAAAGTCAATGAAATGGCAACCATACTTAAACTTAATGGCCAAACGTCCTTTGGCACTCAAATATACTAGTTTCTATGATCAACTTCCAACTGAATGGCAAATATATTTTCATTCCTGTACACAATCTGAAAAGTCAGAGGCTTTAAGATTATTGGCAATGGTATTAAAAGAATATGATTTTAACAGAATCACAGAAGCTCTAAGCATAGCATCAGAGCATGGTCACCCATCCGTAGAATCGATTAAACAAATATTCTATCAGCTCATCAATGGTCGAGGAATTCGAGAAGAAATACAGCTTCCAAAGACATTACCAAGTATGCCAGAAGCATCTAGAGGACTACAGCATTATGATCAGCTTCTGAAAGGAGCTGGATTAAATTGAACACACAGATTCAGGAGTTCGCCAGACGGTTGAAATTGAGTTGGATAAGAGAACATTATCACGAGGTCGAAGCAGAGACAAATGAAAAGTACCTACTTCAGCTCTTTGAAAAAGAAATAGAGCAACGTGAAGAACGTAAGATGAATCTACTACTTACACAAGCAACCCTCCCTAAAGTAGGTAGAAATCCTTTTAATTGGAAGGATATTGTCCTTACTCAAGGACTGAACAAAGATGATTTATTAAATGGAGAGTTCATAGAACAGCAAGAAAATCTAATTTTTTATGGTGGGGTCGGGACGGGTAAAACCTACTTATCGACACTTATTGGACTGAATGCCATACAAAAGTATGGCAAGTCTATTAAGTTCTTTACAGTAGCCTCATTAGTCAATAAATTATTAGAAGCAAATGAAAAAGGAAATCTCAATAAGCTTTTTAAGCAAATAGAAAAGTTAGATCTTTTAATCCTAGATGAGTTAGGTTATATCCCCTTGCATAAACAAGGAGCAGAATTATTATTTCAGGTTATTTCCATGTGTTATGAAACAAAAAGTATCATTATCACTACTAACCTACAGTTTGGTCAATGGAATCATGTATTTGGAGATCCCATTTTAACGGAAGCAGTCATTGATCGACTCATTCATCATTCTCATTTAATTGTATTTAACGGCGATAGTTATCGCTATAAAGAATCAATCGTACAGAGTTAAATTCCGTTGGCAAGTGGTAACATTTTTAATTGCCGTTCTATGCATTTTTTGCTTGCCAAATACATTAATACTCCTGATTTTATTTGTATAACCGTATCACTGATGCTATAACGATAGGTTATCCAGTTCACGATAATAAATAGTATTCCTACACCGATATAAATTAGAAATAGGAATTGAAATATTTTTAGATAGAGTTTCTCTGTACCAAAATTACTTACAAATAAAATAACAAAAAATATAAGATTACTTTTCATAAAATGAAGCATTTTTATTAGGATAAAAAAATAATGTAATCGCCTTGCCCTTCCAATCATCATTCCACTTCCTTTATTTTTGCAAAGTGGGCAATTTGATCTTTTAATTGGTAGGCTTCATCCTTTGGAATAGCAGGTATTTCATGACTAGAACCCATTGTAGTAATCTTAATGGTATATAAATGATACTTTCGTAAAAAAGGGCCCTGATTTAACTCTACCGACTGCACCTTTGTCATTGGTATCAATTGGTGTTTTTCATTCCATGCTCCTGATTTTAACTGAACGAATTCTTCACTTATATCATACCGCCAATACTTTTGCTTTAAGATGGGTTCTAATAAAATTTCCCAGATGGCAGATAAAATGGTGAAAATAACTAAAGCGATAATAATCCAGCCAATCCAATTTTTCCACGCGAAATAATAATCTAAATAATATAAAACACCTAGAATCATTAATACCACTAAGTTAGTGATTACTTCTGTAATGCGCCAAACTTTAACTGCCTCTTTAGAGATTTGCTTCGTCGGCGCTGGTATAGTTGAAAACATAAATATCTCACTCCCAAATCTTATGACTACTTATACGGATTATTCATCTATTAAGTTTCGAGTTTTTCTGAATAATAAAAAAGACTCCCAAACCAAAATGGTTCGAGAGTCTTCTGAAACGTAAAATTAACGTTTTGAGAACTGAGGTGCACGACGAGCGCCTTTAAGACCGTATTTTTTACGTTCTTTCATACGAGCGTCACGAGTTAATAACCCTGCACGTTTTAATGTTGGACGGTATTCAGGATCTACTTGAAGCAAAGCGCGTGAGATACCATGACGGATAGCTCCAGCTTGACCAGTATAACCTCCACCATTTACATTTACAAGAATATTGTAGCTTCCAGTTGTTTCAGTAGCTACTAATGGTTGTTTTACAACTTCACGTAAAGCTGCAAATGGAATATAAGTTTCGATTTCACGACCATTGATGATGATTTGACCGTCGCCTGGAACTAAACGTACACGTGCAACGGAACTTTTACGACGACCAGTACCGATATATTGAACCTGTGCCATTTCTTTTACCTCCCTTTATTAATTATCCGCGAAGTTCGTAAACTTCTGGTTGTTGTGCTTGGTGCGGATGCTCGCTACCAGCGTATACATGTAATTTTTTAAAGATTTGACGACCAAGAGAATTTTTTGGAAGCATGCCTTTAATAGCAAGCTCAAGCATTTTTTCTGGGTAGTTTGTGCGCATTTCTAATGCTGTTCTTGTTCTTAATCCACCTGGGTGCATTGTATGACGGTAGTAAATTTTGTCTGTTAATTTTTTACCAGTCAATTCGATTTTTGAAGCATTTAAAAGAATAACATTATCACCAGTATCCACATGTGGTGTGAAAGTTGGTTTATGTTTACCACGTAGTATTGATGCCACTTCACTAGCAAGACGACCTAAAGTTTTGCCTTCAGCATCAATAACGTACCATTTACGATCAACAGTGTTTGAATTAGCCATAAACGTTGTACGCATGAGTTTCCCTCCTGAAATTGAATTATTTTATTTGTTTTTTAAGTTCTGTTACGTCTATATGTTCACACAATTAAGTTCCGGGGCTTAATGTGGGTTTAAAATACATACCATATTATGATATATCCTAGACTAGTATATGTCAAGGAAATGTTACACCAGGTTTAGTTGTTATGAAATTTTTCTTTCGACAAATGTAGATAAGCATTATTTCTAGTTTAATAAAGCGAAGTATATTCTGACTGCGGAATATTCGAGAAAGCTAAAGCCGCTTTTCAGGGTAGATATCCAATGCAACTAATTTTGCACCATGGCGCATGAAAAGAAGTGATTTTTAGCACAGAGCAGGTGGAATACACGAAGACTCCCGTGGGAAAGCGAGAAAGACGAGACCCTGCAGGAGCGTAGCGACGAAGCGGCTCGGCGCTCGCCCACAGGAAAGCGAAGTGTATTCCACCTGCGGAACCCTTTTTTCAGGATAGCTCTGCCTTAACTTAACAGTGCCTTTAGTAAAATACTTTCCACAAGTACAACCCATTAGCAGATGCTGTTTTTCCGGCTGCTTGTCTGTCTTTTTTTTCAATTATAGCAGGAATCGATTGTGGGTCTCTTTTTCCTCTGCCTACATCTAAAAGAGTTCCAATCATAATACGAACCATATTATATAAAAAACCATTTCCTTTGAAGCTGAAAATTAACATATCTTCTTCCTGTGTTAATTCCATCGATGTTATTTCCCTTGTTTTATCTTCTTTATCTGTCTTCGCGGAGCAAAAGCTTGTAAAATCATATTCACCGATAAAATGTCTCATCGCTTCTCGTATTGCATCAATATTTAATGGATATGGATAATAATAAGCATAATTTCGTTTAAAAGGATCTCTGCGCTCGGCCATGTGGATAAAATAACGGTACTCTTTGCCTGTTACATGATATCTCGCATGAAAATCTCTGCTGACTGCTTCCACAGAGGAAACAACAATATCATGAGGAAGCAGCGTATTCAGCGCTAATTCCCATCTTCCTAACGGGATATCTAAAGCTGAATCAAAGTGAATAACTTGTCCCTTTGCATGAACACCAGCATCTGTTCTGCCAGAGGCTTGAATCTTCACTTCTGTTCCTTTGTGAATCTTCATTAATGCTCGTTCTATTTCGCCTTGAACCGTACGATCCTTAGGCTGAATTTGAAAACCACAATAGGCAGACCCATCATAACTAATTGTACATTTATATCTTTGCATCTTTTTTCTCCATTATGACCGTAGTAGTAAAAGCAGACATGTAATAAACAATAGAAGAATAAGCATTACAGTATCTACCGTTTTCCAGATTAATTGCCTGTATTTTGTTCTTCCCTCTCCGCCTTGATATCCTCTTGCTTCCATGGCGATTGCTAGTTCTTCCGCCCGCTTGAAGGAGTTGACGAATAAAGGAATTAATAAAGGAATAATTGCTTTAATGCGATTTTTTATGGAGCCGCTTGAAAACTCTACCCCTCTGGCTATTTGCGCCTTCATAATCTTTTCTGTTTCATCCATTAATGTCGGAATAAACCGTAAAGAAATGGACATCATTAAAGCAAGCTCATGAACAGGTAGTTTAAACTTCTTTAAAGGTCCTAATAATGTTTCAATAGCATCAGTCAGCTCAATTGGAGTTGTTGTTAACGTCAGAAGAGATGTCATAATGATAAGCAAAAAGAATCGAATCGAAATTAGAATACCCATTCTAATTCCTTCTTCATAAATCTTAATCCAGCCATAATGAAATACTACATTTCCTTCTTTAGTAAAAAACAAATGAATAAATAAAGTAAAAATAATTAGCCATAGAATTGGCCTTAATCCATTATAAATAAATTTGATTGGAACTTTAGATAAAAAAACCATAAAAAATACATAGCCGATTAATGTGATATATGTCCAATTATTATTCGCAAGAAAAACAACACAAATAAAGGAAAAAATGATGATTAGCTTGGAACGTGGATCCATTCGATGCAGGGTAGAATCCATAGGAACAAAACGACCAATTAGCATTTTACCCATCATAAGCCATCTTCTCCCCTATTTAAATAGTGAACGAATTCCTTCATAAAACTATCTATAGTAAAATGAACAGTTTTCATCTTTATTCCAAACCTTTTTTCGATTTTTCGTTGAAACCTTACTACTTCTGGAACATCTAGCCCTATTTTCAATAAGTTTTCTGTGTTGGAAAAAATCTCTTCAGGTGTTCCCCTCTGATATACTTTCCCTTTATTCATAATCACAATTTTATCAGCATATAAAGCAGCATCCTCCATACTATGTGTAACTAATATAGTAGAAAGCTTCCTGCTTTGATGAAGGGTATAAAACATATCCATTATTTCTTTTCTTCCTCTTGGATCTAATCCAGCCGTTGGTTCATCTAATACAAGTACGTCCGGTTCCATGGCTAGTACTCCAGCGATTGCCACTCTTCTCATTTGCCCGCCAGACAAATCAAAAGGAGATTTTTTCAGAAATTCCTCTGAAAGGCCAACTTCCGCTAATGCCTTTTTTGCTCTTAGCTTTGCCTGATTTTTCGAAACGCCAAAATTCATCGGTCCAAAACAAATATCTTTTTCGACTGTTTCTTCAAATAGCTGCTGCTCCGGAAACTGAAAAACAATGCCAACTTTTTGACGAATGCCTTGTAAATGTTTATGCTTTTTTCCTGCCTCTAGAATCCTATCTCCAATCACTACTTTTCCCTTTGAAGGGCTTAATAACGCATTTAAATGCTGTAGTACAGTAGATTTTCCTGAACCAGTATGCCCGATAATAGCCATATATTCTCCACTTGGAATATTTATATCTACATCCTGAATCGCCAATCTTTCAAATGGGGTATTTTCTTGATAGCGATAATCTACTTTTTGAAGTGAGATGTCCATAACTCTGTCACCAACTCTTCTTCTGATAAAAATATTTTTTCAAGCGAAATTCCATTATTATGAAGCTCGGTTCTTAATTTAACGGAAAACGGAATATCCAATCCAATAGAGACCAGTTCTTTGTCCAGCTGAAAAATTTCTTCAGGTGTTCCTTCACGATAAACTTTCCCTTTGTTCATAATAATTAATCGATCTGCTTTTGCTGCTTCCTCTAAGTCATGGGTAATAGAAATGATCGTCATATTTTTTTGTTCACGCAGTTCTTTAATCAATTGTAATACTTCTTCTCTTCCTTGAGGATCTAACATGGAAGTTGCTTCATCCAAAACGATAATAGCTGGCTGCAAAGCAATGACCCCAGCTATAGCTACCCGCTGTTTTTGCCCTCCAGACAGATGGTGCGGCTCTTGATCAAGAAAAGATAACATCTTTACTTTTTCTAAAGAACTCTCTACTCTCTTGAGCATTTCTTCTCTTGGAACTGCATTGTTTTCTAAACCAAAAGCCACATCATCCTTAACAGTTGTTCCAACAAATTGATTATCAGGGTTTTGAAATACCATACCTAGTTTCTTACGCGCTTCCCATACCGTATCTTCAGAAATTAAAATATCATTAATCATAATAGTGCCTTCATTAGGAAAGTACAATCCATTTAATAATTTAGCAAGTGTAGATTTCCCTGAACCATTATGTCCAACAATAGCTACCCATTCTCCTTGATTTACTTTAAAGGTAACATCATCCAAAGCATAATCCTCTTGCCCTTCATAGCGAAAAAAAACTTTATCTACGGATACTAAAACATCTTGGTTCATATACTCCCTCCAGTTATGTCCTTTTGATAAAAAAAGAAACTCGCCAATTGGGCGAGCTTTGAATTGGTTTAACATAAGATTATCAGATTATAATCTTTTCATTTCCTATTATACTAGGTTTTCTTCATTATGCCTCGGTATACATCTTATGCTGCGCCATTCTTAGCACCCATTTCCCTGTTTGATTACATGAAAAAAGCCCGCACCTCCATTTATAATTATCCATTATAAACGAGGTGCATGAGCTAGACGAGTCATTAACAATTATTCAATTACCTTAACGCTCATCGTAACACTCTTTTGGTGGCTTGTTAGTGTTAGAAACAATTAAAGAAAAAGGGCACTTGAACAAGTTTCATATCAATATAAACTGTCCCGCACCCTTGTTGTCTTGTAAGTGTCTATTAAACTAACTCGATAATTACCATTGGTGCTCCGTCTCCACGACGAGGTCCCATTTTCATGATACGAGTGTATCCGCCTTGGCGTTCTGTGTAACGAGCAGCAACATCACTAAATAATTTTTGAACTGCATCTTGGTTTGTTTCTTCGTTAGCTACTTCATGACGTACATATGCAGCAGCTTGACGACGTGCATGAAGATCTCCACGTTTACCAAGTGTAATCATTTTTTCCACAACAGAACGAAGTTCCTTTGCACGAGCTTCAGTTGTTTCAATTCGCTCATTGATGATTAAGTCTGTTGTTAAGTCACGTAACATAGCTTTACGCTGTGCGCTAGTGCGTCCTAACTTTCTGTAACCCATGTGAGATTCCCTCCTTTTGTTGAAAATTTATTTAGCGTATAGCTATCAAAAGCTATACTAATCAATCATCTTTTCTTAAGCCTAAACCAAGTTCTTCTAACTTATGTTTAACTTCTTCAAGAGATTTTCTACCTAGATTACGAACTTTCATCATATCTTCTTCCGTTTTATTAGCTAATTCCTGCACGGTATTAATACCAGCACGTTTTAAGCAGTTATAAGAACGAACAGATAGATCTAATTCTTCAATCGTCATCTCAAGAACTTTTTCTTTTTGGTCTTCTTCTTTTTCTACCATAATCTCAGCATTTTGTGCTTCGTCTGTTAAACCAACGAAGATATTCAAATGCTCCGTTAAAATCTTTGCACCAAGTGCAACAGCATCTTGAGGACCTGTACTACCGTCAGTCCAAACGTCAAAGGTTAATTTATCATAATTAGTCAATTGACCAACACGAGTGTTTTCAACTTGATAAGACACTCTAGATACAGGTGTATAGATAGAGTCAATAGGAATTACACCAATAGGTTGATCCTCACGCTTATTTTGCTCGGCAGGAGTATAACCGCGTCCACGTTTAGCAGTTAAACGCATACGAAGATTTCCATTTGAGCCTAATGTTGCGATATGAAGATCTGGATTTAGTATTTCTACATCACTATCATGTGTAACTTCTGCAGCAGTAACCACACCTTCACCTTGAATATCAATTTCTAATGTTTTTTCATCATCAGAATAGATTTTCAGTGCTAGTTTTTTGATATTTAATATGATAGATGTTACATCTTCTACGACGCCTTCAATTGTTGAGAACTCATGAAGTACCCCATCAATTTGAATGGATGTGATAGCGGCACCAGGGAGTGAGGATAATAGAATACGACGTAAGGAGTTACCCAAAGTAGTACCATATCCACGCTCAAGTGGCTCTACGACGAATTTTCCGTATTTGGCTTCATCGTTGATCTCAACCGTTTCGATTTTTGGTTTTTCTATTTCGATCATCAAAATATACCCTCCTTCAAAACGTCGAAACCCCGGTCAAAACTTAACCGAAATTCCCCATGTTTACGTTCCCGTTTGTGCACAACAACTGGAATAAAATCTCTGTACGGGCTTTAAAAGTTTTAATCATATCCCATTATAGACAAGGATACAAAATTTATACAGAAAAATTAAACTCGGCGACGTTTAGGTGGTCGACAACCGTTATGAGGAACTGGAGTTACGTCTCTGATTGCAGTAACTTCTAGACCTGCAGCTTGAAGTGCACGGATTGCAGCTTCACGACCAGCACCCGGTCCTTTTACTGTTACTTCAAGAGTTTTCATACCGTGTTCCATAGACGTCTTTGCAGCTGTTTCTGCAGCCATTTGAGCAGCAAATGGAGTTGATTTACGAGAACCTCTAAATCCAAGAGCTCCAGCACTTGACCAAGAAAGCGCATTTCCATGAACATCAGTAATTGTAACAATTGTATTATTGAATGTTGAACGAATGTGAGCAATACCTGCTTCTATATTCTTTTTAACACGACGTTTACGTGTATTAGTTTTACGTGCCATTTATAAAGTACCTCCTTTACTGATTATTTTTTCTTGTTAGCTACAGTCTTACGAGGACCTTTGCGTGTACGAGCGTTGTTTTTCGTATTTTGTCCACGAACCGGTAAACCACGGCGGTGACGAAGACCACGATAACATCCAATCTCCATTAAACGTTTGATGTTAAGAGAGATTTCACGACGAAGATCACCTTCAACTTTTAATTTATCAATAAGATCACGGATTTTACCTAACTCATCTTCAGTTAAATCACGAACACGAGTGTTTTCAGAAACACCAGCTTCTGCTAATACTTTCTGTGCAGTATTTTTTCCGATACCATAAATGTATGTTAATGATATTACTACACGCTTTTCACGTGGAATATCCACACCAGCAATACGTGCCATCTATATGCGCACCTCCTTGTTTTTAGCCTTGTTTTTGTTTATGTTTAGGGTTTTCACAGATAACCATAACTTTCCCACGTCTGCGGATAACTTTACATTTTTCGCAGATTGGTTTTACTGATGGTCTAACTTTCATTATCCTAACCTCCTTGATAGTACGGAGTGCAATCAGATTATTTAAAGCGGTAAGTGATTCTTCCGCGAGTTAAGTCATATGGAGATAACTCAACCGTTACTTTATCACCAGGTAAAATGCGAATAAAATGCATACGAATTTTACCAGAAACGTGAGCCAATACAGTATGACCATTTTCTAATTCTACTTTAAACATGGCATTCGGCAAAGTTTCAGTTATTGTGCCTTCAATTTCGATTACATCGTCTTTAGCCATCGAATTTGTCTCCCTTCATTTTAAAATACGAAATCACCTTTAACTTTATCGTAAAGTGCAACTTTTCGTTTGTAACACGATCGGTGTACATCAAACTAGTCTGAACTGTTCATATAATATATTAAATTATCAGTTGACAGCAACCAAATAATTATAACATACAATGAAGTATTCCGTCCGCTTTAATTACAATAAATTTGTAGAAGTTTACGAACTTGAGCTAGAGTGTAAAGATGCAACTACCAGAACATAGGCCTTTGTTAAATACTTGTTTCTTAATTAATTGTTGGAAACAATCTGATCTTTAAGAAGCGGTATATAGCATTAGCAAATGTATGATCGTATCGAATCTTTACAAATGATTCATATAATATGGTGTATACGAAGAAATTAACTGTTTGAAGAAGAATCATTCTTCTAGAGTCTATCCCTAATTTTGTAAACACATACTCTTTTACACTTGAAAAGCCACTTAGATTCCGCATCTATATAAACTGAATTGGAGTTATCGATAACGCACACCTGGTACAATACCTTATGTCCATAATAGAAAGAATAATAGTTACCTTCTTCACTACTAGATAAAAAAGCAAATTAAGCGGAGTTACCATGAAATCCAAAATACTCTGCACCAATTATCTAAATTGATTAATCTTTTAACGAAGATAAACATGTTAAAAACATGAATATACTATTTTGTTACAGATATAACCATAAAAATTATTATACCTTTTGAAAAAAGGAAATGCATCATGTTTAGGAATAAACTCCTTAGCCATTTCATCCCAATTCTTCTATTTGTTAACTCTGATTTAAGTCCATGCTAGATTCAGATTAGTCTAAGCAAAAGTATGGAAAAAGTGTTTACTTTAAATTACTTAGTAGTTCATCAAGATCTAAAAATACTTTTTGAATATCTTGTTGACCATCAACATTGCGTAGATAGCCTTTTGATTCATAAAAATCAAGTAGTGGTTGTGATTGTTTAATATTAACTTCTAAACGGTTTTTAACAGTTGCTTCATTGTCATCAGCACGTTGGTACAATTCTCCACCACAGCGATCACAAACATCCTGTTTTGCAGGAGGATTGAATACTAAGTGATAAGTTGCCCCACAACTTTTACAAATGCGGCGACCCGTTAAACGTTCCATTAATATTTCTTGATCAACTTGAACATTTATAACATAATCAAGTTTTTTTTCTAAATCAAACAAAATACCTTCTAAAGCATCTGCTTGTGGAACTGTACGTGGAAAACCATCAAGAAGAAATCCCTTCTTGCAATCATCCTTACTAAGTCTTTCACGAACAATACCAATAGTAACTTCATCTGGTACTAATTCGCCTTTATCCATAAATGACTTTGCCTTTAGCCCAAGTTCTGTTTCATCTTTCATTGCAGCACGAAACATATCACCAGTTGAGATGTGAGGGATGCCATACTTCTCGACAATCTTCTCAGCTTGTGTACCTTTACCTGCACCAGGGAGTCCCATTAAGACTAAATTCATGCGTATTCCCCCTAAAGTCGTTAACATATAATTCAAGGGACATATGTCCCCTAAATTATGCTATTTAATAAACCCTTTATAGTGACGTTTAACCAGTTGCGATTCTAGTTGCTTCATTGTTTCTAAAGCCACTCCAACTACGATTAGAATACTTGTTCCACCAATTTGAGCTGATTGTGGTAAATCAGCAATTTGGATAAAAACAACAGGAAGTATTGCTATCGCAGCTAAAAATACCGCACCAACAAATGTTAAACGGTATAGAACACGTGTTAAGTATTCTTGCGTGTTTTTACCTGGTCTAATACCTGGAATATATCCACCCTGCTTTTTCAAGTTATCAGCCAGTTGTTCTGGATTTACTTGAATAAATGCATAAAAGTAGGTAAATGCAAGAATTAGAATTGTGTACAAGATCATTCCAATTGGATGAGTATAATCAAATACCTTTACTATCCAATTTGTCACATCATTTTGCCCAAAGAATCCAGCAACCGTTCTTGGAGTTACCAAAAATGAAACGGCGAAGATAACAGGAATAACACCAGCAGAGTTAACTTTTAACGGCAGATGCGTTGATTGACCGCCACTCATATTATTTCCATTAACCATTCTTTTTGCATACTGGATAGGTATTTTTCTTAGGGCTTGCTGTATAAATATAACTCCAACCACAATTGCCACAACAGCAATTACTATTAATAGCAGCGTTGCAATGCTCATGAAAAGTTGATCCCCAGGATTTTCGAATTTCTGTGCATAGATCTGGTTAGCAATCGATGGAATTCCTGCTGCGATTCCAGCAAAGATAATAATCGAAATACCATTTCCTACACCTTTAGATGTAATTAGTTCTCCTAACCACATTAAAAATGCAGTCCCAGCCGTTAATACAACAGCAATTACAAGATAGGAACCAATGCCAGGATTTGTAATCAAGGAGCCTCCAGAAAGGTTGTTAAAACCATATGACATTCCAAATGCTTGAATGAATCCTAGTACAATTGTAAAGTAGCGTGTAAACTGAGTTAATTTACGTCGGCCAACTTCACCTTGTTTAGACCATTCTGTAAACTTTGGTACTACATCCATTTGTAATAAGCTTACAATAATGGACGCAGTGATATATGGCATAATTCCCATTGCAAGAATTGAAAAGTTTTTCAATGCTCCCCCACCAAAAGTATTTAAAATACCAAAGGCGCTGTAGGTATCTTGCGCTTGTAAAAAATCGGCATTTACGTATGGTACAGGGATAAATGTACCGATACGAAATATAATCAACATTAATAGGGTGAATATGATCTTACGTCTTATTTCACCCACACGCATAAAATTGGAGATTGTCTGAAACATTAAATCACCTCAGTTTGACCGCCGGCAGCTTCGATAGCTTCCTTTGCAGCAGAGGAGAATTTATGTGCTTTTACTGTAAGCTTTTTCTCAACTTTGCCTTTAGCAAGAATTTTAATTCCTGCTTTTTCATTACTTACAATACCTGTTTCGATAAGAAGTTCTGGAGAAATTTCTGCTCCATCTTCAAATTTGTTTAGTACATCAAGATTAACAATTGCATATTCTTTACGGTTGATGTTTGTAAATCCACGTTTAGGTAAACGACGGAATAAAGGAGTTTGACCACCTTCAAATCCAGGTCTTACACCACCGCCTGAACGAGCGTTTTGACCTTTATGACCTTTACCAGCAGTTTTACCATTGCCTGAAGCGATACCGCGTCCTTTGCGTTTGCGTTCTTGTCTTGCACCTTCTGCAGGTTTTAATTCATGAAGTTTCATATTGGCACCTCCTTATTGAAGAAGAATGAATTTTAGTTTTCTTTAACAGAAACAAGATGTGATACTTTATTAACCATACCACGGATTGCAGCATTATCTTGTTGTTCAACTGTTTGATTTACCTTACGTAATCCTAAAGCTTTAACTGTTTCGCGTTGGTCTTGTGGACGACCAATTACGCTTTTTGTGAGGGTAATTTCCAGTTTGTTTGCCATCTAATTTCCCTCCTTATCCTAACAGTTCTTCTACTGATTTACCACGTAACTTCGCTACGTCTTCAGCACGTTTTAATTGTTTTAAACCGTCTAAAGTTGCACGAACCATGTTAATTGGTGTATTAGTACCTAAAGATTTAGATAGAATATCTGCAACACCAGCTAACTCAAGTACCGCACGCACTGGTCCACCAGCAATAACTCCAGTACCTTCAGAAGCAGGTTTAAGTAGAATCTCTCCAGCACCAAAGTGTCCGATGACTTGGTGTGGAATTGTTGTGCTAACCATTGGCACTTCAATTAGATTTTTCTTCGCATCTTCAACCGCTTTGCGAATTGCATCAGGTACCTCTTGTGCTTTACCAGTACCAAAACCAACGTTACCATTTTTGTCCCCAACTACTACTAGAGCAGAGAAACGAAAACGACGTCCACCTTTAACAACTTTCGCTACACGGTTAATTGTTACTACGCGTTCTTCTAGTTCAAGTTTGTTTGGATCAATATGACGCATCTTTTAATGTCCCTCCTTTTCTATTAAAATTCTAGGCCGTTCTCACGAGCAGCATCAGCTAAAGCTTTTACGCGACCATGATATAAATATCCTCCGCGATCGAAAACAACTGATTTAATTCCTTTTTCTACTGCACGCTTTGCTACTAGTTCACCGATCTTAACAGCAGCATCTAGGTTGCTTGCAGAATCTAAGTTTAATTCTTTGTCTAATGTAGAAGCGTTAACGATTGTAACACCTTGAACATCATCAATAAGCTGAGCGTAAATGTGTTTGTTTGAACGGAACACATTTAAACGAGGACGAGCTTCAGTTCCGCTAAGTTTAGAACGCACACGTGCGTGTCTTCTCTTACGAACTTGATTTTTATCAGCTTTCGTAATCATTTAGGTCACTCCTTTCGTTTACCTATGCGGCATTACTTACCAGTTTTACCTTCTTTTCTACGTACAAATTCGCCTTCATAACGAATACCTTTCCCTTTATAAGGTTCTGGTGGGCGAGTAGCACGAATGTTAGCAGCAAGTGCTCCAACATGTTCTTTGTTTGTACCTTTAACAACTACTTTAGTTGCAGATGGTACTTCTATTTCAAGACCTGCTTCAGGTTCGATTTCAACTGGGTGAGAGTAACCTACGTTCAAAACAAGCTTAGTTCCTTGTTTTTGAGCACGATAACCAACCCCGATTAATTCAAGACCTCTTTCGAAACCTTTAGAAACACCCTCAACCATATTAGCTAATAAAGCACGAGTCGTACCATGTAATGCACGGTGCTCTTTAGATTCAGATGGACGAGTTACGTTAATCACGTTCTCTTCTAATTTGATAGCAATATCAGAATTAAAAGTACGAGTTAATTCACCTTTAGGACCTTTAATCGTTACAGTACTGTTATCAATAGTAACTGTAACGCCTGCTGGTACTTCAATTGGTTTTTTACCTACGCGAGACATTTAGTTGCACCTCCATTCAATTAAAACTATATTACCAAACGTATGCTAATACTTCTCCGCCAACTTGTTTAGCACGAGCTTCTTTATCAGTAATTACTCCTTGAGAAGTAGAAACTAGTGCGATTCCAAGACCGTTCAATACACGTGGTACTTCTGTAGCTTTTGCATATACACGAAGACCAGGTTTACTGATACGTTTTAGTCCAGTAATTACACGCTCATTTGTCGAACCATATTTAAGGAAAATGCGGATGATTCCTTGTTTGTTATCTTCAATGTATTCAACATCACGTACGAAACCTTCACGCTTTAAAATCTCAGCGATTTCTTTCTTAATGTTAGAAGCAGGTACTTCTAACTTTTCGTGACGAACCATATTTGCATTACGGATTCTTGTAAGCAAATCAGCAATTGGATCTGTCATAACCATTGTTTTAACCTCCTTCCCAAAATGGGGTTTTACCAGCTAGCTTTTTTCACACCAGGAATTTGTCCCTTATATGCTAATTCACGGAAACAAATACGGCAAAGCTTAAATTTACGGTACACAGAATGTGGACGTCCACAAGATTCGCAACGTGTATATTCTTGTACTTTATATTTAGGCGTGCGTTTTTGTTTCGCAATCATTGACTTCTTAGCCACATTTTCGCCTCCCTCTAATTAGAGATTACTTTTGGAACGGCATTCCAAATTGAGTTAAAAGTTCACGAGATTCTTCATCTGTATTTGCAGTAGTAACGATAACAATATCCATACCTCTGACTTTGTTTACTTTATCGTAATCAATTTCAGGGAAGATTAATTGTTCTTTTACACCTAAAGTGTAGTTACCGCGACCGTCAAATGACTTTTTAGAAATACCACGGAAGTCACGTACACGTGGAAGAGATACAGATACTAATTTATCGAAAAATTCATACATGCGTTCTCCACGAAGAGTAACTTTTGCACCGATTGGCATTCCTTCACGTAGACGGAAACCTGCAATAGATTTTTTTGCACGAGTGATTACTGGTTTTTGACCAGTGATCAATGTTAATTCTTCTACTGCAACATCTAATGCTTTAGCATTTGCAACAGCATCACCAACACCCATGTTGATAACGATTTTTTCAAGTTTTGGTACTTGCATTACGGATTTATAATTAAACTTGCTCATAAGAGCAGGAGTAGTTTCTTTAACAAATTTTTCTTTTAGGCGGTTCATTCATTGTACCTCCCTTCTTCTTTGAACTATTTATCTAGAATTTCACCGGATTTTTTCGCTACGCGTACTTTTTTACCATCAACCGTTGTAGTTCCTACACGAGTAGGCTCACCAGTTTTAGGGTCGATAGGCATAACGTTGGATACATGAATAGCTGCTTCCTGGTCATTGATTCCACCTTGTGGATTCAATTGGGATGGCTTAGAGTGTTTCTTTACAATGTTAATTCCTTCAACTAGCACACGGCTTTTCTTTGGGAATGCTGCAAGAACAACACCTGTTTTACCTTTATCCTTACCAGAGATGACCATTACTTTGTCACCTTTTTTTACATGCATCTTTTCGCACCTCCTTAAAGGCAATTAAATTTATATTATAGTACTTCTGGAGCTAATGATACAATTTTCATAAAGTTGTTATCGCGTAGTTCGCGAGCAACTGGTCCAAAGATACGTGTTCCACGTGGACTCTTATCGTCACGGATAATTACACATGCGTTTTCATCGAAACGAATGTAAGTACCGTCTGCACGACGAACACCACTTTTTGTTCTTACAACAACTGCTTTTACTACGTCACCTTTTTTAACAACGCCACCTGGTGTTGCTTGTTTCACAGTAACAACGATAACATCACCGATGTTTGCAGTTTTACGTCCTGAACCACCAAGAACTTTAATAGTTAGTACTTCACGAGCACCAGAGTTGTCAGCAACTTTCAAACGTGATTCTTGTTGAATCATGTGTGTAACCTCCCTTCGGGATGAAGCTTAATTCCGAACAATTAGATAATAACTGCTTTTTCTACTACTTCTACAAGACGGAAACGTTTTGTAGCTGATAATGGACGAGTTTCCATAACACGGACGATATCGCCAATTTTTGCTTCATTTTGCTCATCGTGAGCTTTATACTTCTTAGAGTATTTCACGCGTTTGCCGTATAATGGATGTTTTTTGTATGTTTCAACAACAACAGAAATTGTTTTATCCATTTTGTCAGAAACAACACGTCCAGTATAGACTTTGCGTTGATTGCGTTCGCTCATTTTACGAACCTCCTCTCACGTTATCGATTGTTGACGCCGATTTCTCTTTCACGAATGACAGTTTTCATACGAGCGATCGCTTTGCGTACTTCACGAATGCGAGCTGTATTTTCAAGTTGTCCAGTCGCTAATTGAAAGCGAAGGTTAAATAGCTCTTCTTTTAAAGATTTAACTTTTTGTTCTATTTCTGCAGTGGTAAGGTCACGAATTTCATTAGCTTTCATTAGTTTCACCACCAATTTCTTCACGTTTTACAAACTTACATTTAACAGGAAGTTTGTGCGCTGCAAGACGAAGTGCTTCACGTGCAATCTCTTCTGATACACCTGCAACCTCGAATAATATTTTACCTGGCTTAACAACTGCTACCCAACCTTCAGGAGCACCCTTACCGGAACCCATGCGGACTTCTAGAGGCTTAGCAGTGTATGGCTTATGAGGGAATATTTTAATCCAAACTTTACCGCCACGTTTCATGTAACGAGTCATTGCAATACGAGCAGATTCAATTTGACGGTTTGTAATCCATGATGCTTCTAAAGATTGTAAACCATATTCACCGAATGCTACTTCTGTACCGCCTTTAGCTTGACCGCGCATTTTCCCACGATGTACACGACGATATTTTACACGTTTAGGTAGTAACATATTATTTGCCTCCTTCCTCAGTTTTCTTCTTCGTTGGAAGGATCTCTCCACGATAGATCCAAACTTTTACGCCTAATTTACCATAAGTAGTATCTGCTTCAGCAGTTGCATAATCAATATCAGCACGTAATGTGTGTAGAGGTACAGTACCTTCACTGTAAGACTCAGAACGAGCGATATCTGCTCCGCCTAAACGACCTGATACCATTGTTTTAATACCTTTAGCTCCAGAACGCATTGAACGTTGGATTGCTTGTTTTTGAGCACGACGGAAAGATACACGATTTTCTAATTGACGAGCAATGTTCTCAGCAACTAGTTTTGCATCCATATCTGCTCTTTTAATTTCAAGAATATTGATGTGTACACGTTTGCCAGTAAGTGAGTTTAAAGCTTTACGTAAAGCTTCAACTTCTGTACCACCTTTACCAATTACCATACCTGGTTTAGCAGTGTGGATGGTAACGTTTAAACGATTTGCAGCACGTTCGATTTCAACTTTAGAAACAGATGCATCGTTTAAGCGTTTAGCGATATACTCACGAACTCTAAGGTCTTCGTGTAAAAGATCAGCGTAGTCTTTACCTGCGTACCATTTAGATTCCCAATCACGAATAATCCCGACACGCAAACCGACTGGATTTACTTTTTGACCCACTAATTACCCCTCCTTCTTTTCTGATACAACGATAGTGATGTGGCTAGTACGTTTGTTGATTTGACTCGCACGACCCATTGCACGTGGACGGAAACGTTTCAATGTTGGTCCTTCGTTAACGTATGCTTGCTCAACCACTAAATTATTGATGTCCATTTCGTAATTATGCTCTGCGTTAGCAACAGCAGATTTTAATACTTTTTCTATGATTGGTGAAGCAGCCTTTGGAGTTAGCTTTAATATGGCTACTGCTTCGCCTACTTGCTTTCCTCGAATTAAATCTACGACTAAACGAGCTTTACGAGGAGCAATACGAACTGTATTTGCAACAGCTTTAGCTTGCATTTGAATGCCCTCCTCTCATTAACGTCTTGTTTTCTTATCGTCACTTGCATGACCTTTGTAAGTACGACTCGGAGCGAATTCTCCAAGTTTATGACCTACCATGTCTTCAGTAACATAAACTGGTACATGTTTACGACCATCATAAACAGCAATTGTTTGACCGATGAATTGTGGGAAGATCGTAGAACGACGAGACCAAGTTTTAACAACTTGTTTCTTTTCACTTTCACTTAACTTTTCGATCTTTGTTAGTAAATGATCATCAACAAATGGTCCTTTTTTTAAGCTGCGACCCATAAATGAACCTCCCTTCGTGATTGCTCTACGGTTCTATCAATGAACCGTAGTTCAACCCCGTTATTTTTTACGGCTACGTACGATGAATTTATCTGATTTGCTTTTCTTCTTACGAGTTTTGAATCCAAGAGTTGGTTTACCCCATGGAGACATAGGTGATTTGCGTCCGATAGGAGCACGACCTTCACCACCACCGTGTGGATGATCATTAGGGTTCATTACAGAACCACGAACAGTTGGGCGTTTGCCTAACCAACGAGAACGACCAGCTTTACCGATGTTGATTAATTCGTGTTGTTCATTACCTACTTGACCGATTGAAGCACGGCAAGTTGCAAGAATTAAACGAACCTCACCAGAATTCAAACGTACTAATACGTATTTACCTTCTTTACCAAGAACTTGTGCAGATGTACCTGCTGAACGAACTAATTGTCCGCCTTTTCCTGGTTTTAATTCGATATTGTGGATAACTGTACCCACTGGAATGTTAACTAATGGTAAAGCATTACCTGGTTTGATATCCGCTTCAGGTCCTGACATTACTTCTAAGCCAACTTCTAAATTTTTAGGTGCAAGAATGTAGCGTTTTTCTCCGTCTACATAATTGATTAACGCGATGTTTGCTGATCTATTTGGATCATACTCGATTGTAGCAACGCGTCCTGGAATGCCATCTTTGTCACGTTTAAAATCGATAATACGATATTGACGCTTATGACCTCCACCTTGATGACGAACTGTTAACTTACCTTGGTTGTTACGGCCGCCTTTTCTTGTTAAAGGAGCTAGCAATGATTTTTCTGGTGTACTTGTAGTGATTTCACTAAAGTCAGAAGTTGTCATTCCGCGTCGACCATTAGAGGTAGGTTTGTACTTTTTAATCGCCATTTCTTTTCCCTCCTCTTCTTAATAGTTTATTTTATGCTTCAAAGAATTCGATTTCGTTGCTGTCTGTAGTTAATTTAACAATCGCTTTACGGCGTTTGTTTGTGTAGCCTCCGAAACGTCCCATACGTTTAAACTTACCTTTGTAATTCATGATGTTAACTTTTTCAACTTTAACGCCAAAGATTTCTTCTACAGCATCTTTAACTTGAGTTTTATTAGCTCTTACATCAACTTCAAACGTATATTTTTTTTCAGCCATTAAGTCAGTAGAACGTTCAGTGATAACGGGGCGCTTAATCGTTTCGCGTGCATCCATTATGCAAGCACCTCCTCTACTTTTTCAACTGCTGCTTTCGTCATGATTAATTTATCATGATTTAAAACATCTAAAACTGTAATGCCAGAAGCAGTAACAACTGTTACACCCGGAATATTACGAGCAGATAATGCTACGTTTTCATCTAAGTCAGCAGTTACAATAAGTGCTTTTTTATTAACAGAAAGATTACCAAGTAAACCTTTGAAATCTTTAGTTTTTGGTGTTTCGAAAGCAAGGCTTTGTAATACTAAAATACTTTCTTCTAATACTTTAGTAGATAATGCAGATTTAATAGCTAATCTACGAACCTTTTTAGGTAATTTATAGCTGTAGCTACGAGGAACTGGTCCGAAAACTGTTCCACCACCACGCCATTGTGGAGATCTGATAGACCCTTGACGTGCACGTCCTGTACCTTTTTGGCGCCATGGCTTACGTCCACCACCAGCAACCTCAGAACGAATTTTAGTTTTATGATTTCCTTGACGTAATGAAGCTCTTTGCATAACAACTGCTTCAAATAAAACATGGTTGTTAGGCTCAATACCGAATACTGTATCTTTTAATTCGATATCACCAGCTTGAGAACCGTCTTGGTTGAATAATGCAACTTTAGGCATTCTTGTTTCCTCCTTTCTAATTTAATTACTTCACTTTTACCGCTGTTTTAATTTTTAATAAAGCTTTTTTAGATCCTGGAACATTTCCTTTAATCAATAAAAGATTACGTTCTGCATCTACTTTAACGATTTCTAAGTTTTGAACAGTTACTTGTTCTCCACCCATACGTCCTGGTAAAGCTTTACCTTTAAATACACGGTTTGGAGCTACAGGTCCCATTGAACCTGGGCGACGATGATAACGAGATCCGTGAGCCATTGGGCCACGTGATTGTCCATGACGTTTAATTGAGCCTTGGAAACCTTTCCCTTTAGAGATTCCTGTTACATCTACTACATCGCCTTCAGCGAATACATCTACTTTGACTTCTTGACCAACTTCATACTCTTCTAAGCTTACTTCTCTTAATTCACGAACGAAGCGCTTAGGAGCAGTGTTTGCTTTTGCAACATGACCCTTTTCAGGTTTGTTAGCTAACTTTTCACGTTTATCTTCAAATCCGATTTGAACAGATTCGTAACCGTCTGTTTCAACAGATTTCTTTTGAAGCACTACGTTTTGAGCAGCTGTTACCACCGTTACAGGGATAAGATCGCCGTTTTCAGCAAATACTTGAGTCATACCGATTTTTCTTCCTAAGATTCCTTTGGTCATTTCAGTCACACCTCCTGATAATCTTAATATTTATTATTATAATTTAATTTCAATATCTACACCTGACGGTAAGTCTAAACGCATTAATGAATCAACTGTTTGTGGAGTTGGATTAACGATGTCGATTAGACGTTTATGCGTACGCATTTCAAATTGCTCACGAGAATCTTTATATTTATGAACCGCACGTAGAATAGTGTATATAGACTTTTCTGTTGGTAATGGAATCGGACCAGAAACAGCCGCACCAGAACGTTTTGCAGTTTCAACAATTTTCTCAGCAGATTGATCTAAAATTCTATGATCATAAGCTTTTAAACGAATACGAATCTTTTGTTTTGCCATTATTTTCCCTCCTTTTGCGCCTATTTTAGAATAGACATTCTCCGCAGAAATTTCCCACACACTCGCCATGGCAAAGCGGCCGGGTGTGTCAGCAACCTTCCACATCATCGCAGTCAAAGACCAACATTGTCTATTATACAGAAACTAATTAAGAAAAGCAATAGTATTTATTATTTTTCTTTTGTTTTGTACACTCAGCCTATTATACATACATGAAATGAATATTTCAAGTGTTTCTGTAAATGTCTAAAAATTGGATTGTATAATCACTTTCTTCTATTGTTCTCTCTTCGATTCTTTTGATGCTGTTCATGTTAAACTTAAAAAGTTTTTCTTTTGTTTTCTTCTTTGCTCTATTTCAGCTCTCTAGTATTTGGAATAGTATTGAATTTTTTCCATTCCAAATTTTCTATCATTATAAAACGCAAATGCCCTATTTAACCCTCAGCTATGATATTCTCTTCAATCAAAATTTCTCCGTTCAATTTTGATTTAAGAACTTATTTACCAATTATTTGAGTGTCGCAGGCAAAAATCCACTACCATAATAAAAACTAATAATTTCTAAGAAAAGCGCAAGCACCTTGAATAGCTTTTTACCTTTGTTGGCATGTGCAATACTTAAAAGATCCTCGCGCTGACTAGCTAAGTGCCCCAGTCCAATTATTGACAATGAGCAAATAAAAAAAACAAGCTGGTTTATACCAGCTTGTTTTTTAAAAAGTATTAATTACTCAACGATTGTAGCAACTACACCAGCGCCTACAGTACGTCCACCCTCACGGATAGAGAATTTAGTACCTTCTTCGATAGCGATAGAAGAAATTAATTCAACATCCATTTCGATGTTATCGCCAGGCATAACCATTTCTACGCCTTCAGGTAAGTTACAAATACCAGTTACATCAGTTGTACGGAAGTAGAACTGTGGACGGTAGTTTGTGAAGAATGGAGTATGACGTCCACCTTCTTCTTTTGATAATACGTAAACTTCAGCTTTGAATTTTACGTGTGGAGTAATTGTACCTGGTTTTGCTAATACTTGACCACGTTGGATATCTTCACGTGCAACACCACGAAGAAGAGCACCAATGTTGTCTCCAGCTTCAGCATAATCAAGTAATTTACGGAACATTTCAACACCAGTTACAGTAGTTGATTTTTTCTCTTCAGCTAAACCGATGATGTCTACAACGTCACCAACTTTAACTTGTCCACGCTCAACACGTCCAGTAGCAACTGTTCCACGACCTGTAATTGAGAATACATCCTCAACCGGCATCATGAAAGGTTTATCAGTATCGCGTTCTGGAGTTGGGATATACTCATCAACTGCAGCCATAAGCTCAGTGATTTTTTCTTCCCAAGCAGCTTCTCCTTCAAGAGCTTTAAGAGCAGAACCTTTAATTACTGGAATATCATCACCAGGGAATTCATATTCAGTAAGAAGATCGCGAACTTCCATTTCTACTAATTCTAATAATTCTTCGTCATCAACCATGTCACATTTGTTTAAGAATACAACAAGGTGAGGTACACCAACCTGACGTGATAATAGGATGTGCTCACGAGTTTGTGGCATTGGACCATCAGTAGCAGAAACTACTAAGATACCGCCGTCCATTTGTGCAGCACCAGTGATCATGTTTTTAACATAGTCAGCATGTCCTGGGCAGTCAACGTGTGCATAGTGACGAGTATCTGTTTCATACTCAACGTGTGCAGTTGAAATTGTAATTCCGCGCTCACGTTCTTCTGGAGCAGCATCGATTTGATCATAACCGCGTGCTTCTCCTCCACCTACTTTAGAAAGTACAGTTGTGATAGCAGCTGTTAGAGTTGTTTTACCATGGTCAACGTGACCAATTGTTCCAATATTTACGTGTGGCTTTGAACGATCGTATTTAGCTTTTGCCATTAGGAAAATCCTCCTTTTAATTGTGAAAATTAAGTATTAGGCTGTGAATTTTCATCACAGCTTTATTGCTTACATAGTAGTTATACTTGATTAAAAAGGTAAAATCAACAATTACCCTTTATTTTTTTTGATGATCTCTTCTGAGATCGATTTTGGTACTTCTTCGTAGTGGTCAAAAGTCATAGAGAATACTCCGCGACCTTGTGTGCTTGAACGTAAAGTTGTAGCATATCCAAACATTTCTGAAAGTGGAACCATCGCACGAACAACTTGAGCATTACCACGTGCTTCCATACCTTCAACACGTCCACGACGAGCTGTTACGTTACCCATAATATCACCCATGTATTCTTCAGGAATGATTACTTCAACCTTCATAACAGGTTCAAGGATTACAGGGTTACATTTAGAAACTGCGTTTTTAAGAGCCATTGAAGCAGCAATTTTAAACGCCATTTCAGAGGAGTCAACATCATGGTAAGAACCATCGAACAATCTTGCTTTAATATCTACCATTGGGTAACCAGCAAGAACACCTCTGTTTAACGCATCTTCAAGTCCAGCTTGAACTGGAGCGATATATTCACGAGGAACAACCCCACCAACGATAGCATTTTCGAACTCGAAGCCTTTACCTTCTTCATTTGGTGAGAACTCAATCCAAACGTGTCCGTATTGTCCACGTCCACCTGATTGGCGTGAGAATTTCCCTTCTACAGATGCAGAAGCACGGAATGTTTCACGATATGCAACCTGAGGTGCACCAACATTAGCTTCAACCTTAAACTCACGACGCATGCGGTCTACTAAAATATCCAAATGAAGTTCACCCATACCTGCGATGATTACTTGACCAGTTTCTTGGTTAGTATGCGCACGGAATGTTGGATCTTCTTCTTGTAATTTTACAAGTGCAGTAGTCATTTTGTCTTGGTCAGCTTTTGATTTAGGCTCAATAGATAATTCAATAACAGGTTCTGGGAATTCCATAGATTCTAGAATTACTAGATTTTTGTCATCACACAGAGTATCTCCTGTTGTAGTATCTTTTAATCCTACAGCTGCTGCGATATCTCCAGCATGTACTTCTGAAATCTCTTGACGGCTGTTCGCATGCATTTGCAGGATACGTCCTACGCGCTCGCGTTTGCCTTTTGTAGAGTTTTGTATATAAGAACCAGAGCTCAAAGTACCAGAATATACACGGAAGAATGTTAATTTACCTACGAATGGGTCTGTCATAACTTTAAACGCAAGTGCTGCAAATGGTTCTGAATCATCTGGATGCTTTTCTACTACTTCATCTGAATCAGGTAGAGTACCTTTAATAGAAGGTACATCTAATGGAGATGGCAAGTAGTCAATAACAGCATCAAGCATTTTTTGAACACCTTTGTTTTTGAATGCAGATCCACAAATAACTGGGTAGAATTCAACGTTAACTGTACCTTTACGGATAGCAGCTTTTAATTCATCAGTAGTAATCTCTTCCCCGCCAAGATATTTTTCCATTAAATCTTCATCAAGTTCAGCTACAGCTTCAAGAAGTTTTTCACGGTATTCATCAGCAAGTTCTTGATACTCTTCAGGAATTTCACGATCTTCAATATCTGTCCCTAAATCATTTCCGTAGAAAGTTGCTTTCATTTCTATTAAATCAATGATGCCTTCAAATTGATCTTCAGCACCGATTGGTAATTGAATTGCATGTGCGTTCGCTTGTAAACGTTCGTGTAATGTTTTTAATGAATAAAGGAAATCTGCTCCTATTTTATCCATTTTGTTAACAAATACTACACGTGGCACTCCATAAGTTGTTGCTTGGCGCCAAACAGTTTCTGTTTGTGGTTCAACTCCAGATTGAGCATCAAGAACCGCTACAGCACCATCAAGTACACGAAGAGAACGTTCAACTTCAACTGTGAAATCTACGTGTCCTGGTGTATCAATGATATTTACACGATTACCTTTCCATGATGCAGTTGTTGCAGCAGATGTAATCGTAATACCACGTTCTTGTTCTTGCTCCATCCAGTCCATTTGAGATGCACCTTCGTGAGTTTCACCAATTTTATGGATACGACCAGTGTAGTAAAGTACACGCTCAGTTGTAGTCGTTTTACCAGCATCAATATGAGCCATGATACCAATATTACGAGTGTTTTCTAAGGAGAACTCTCTAGCCATTTGGTTTTTCTCCTTCCATATGAAAGTATTTTTATTGTATTGATTATCCTACCAACGATAGTGAGCAAATGCTTTGTTTGCTTCAGCCATTTTGTGTGTATCTTCACGCTTTTTAACAGATGCTCCAGTGTTGTTTGCTGCATCTAAGATTTCATTAGCTAATCTTTCTTCCATCGTTTTTTCTCCACGAAGACGAGAATAATTAACTAACCAACGCAAACCTAGTGTTGTACGTCTTTCTGGACGCACCTCCACTGGAACTTGATAGTTTGAACCACCAACACGGCGTGCTTTAACTTCAAGTACTGGCATAATGTTCTTTAATGCTTGATCGAATACTTCGATTGCATCTTTACCAGTACGTTCTGCTACGATTTCAAAAGCTGAATATAAGATAGCTTGAGATTTACCTCTCTTACCATCGATCATCATTTTATTGATTAATTTAGATACAAGTTTTGAATTGTAAATCGGATCTGGCAATACGTCTCTTTTTGCTACAGGACCTTTACGTGGCATTTGATTTCCTCCTTTCAATCATGCTGTATAATTTAATTTATTTTTTTGCTGCTTTTGGTTTTTTTGTTCCATATTTAGAGCGACCTTGCATACGGTTGTTAACTCCAGCTGTATCAAGAGCACCACGAACGATATGGTAACGTACCCCTGGTAAATCCTTTACACGTCCTCCACGGATTAGTACAACACTATGTTCTTGAAGGTTGTGACCAATACCAGGAATGTAAGCTGTTACCTCGATACCGTTAGTCAGACGTACACGAGCATATTTACGTAACGCTGAGTTCGGTTTTTTCGGTGTCATTGTACCAACACGAGTACATACACCACGTTTTTGAGGTGAAGAAACATCTGTTTGTGCTTTTTTGAAACTGTTGTAACCTTTGTTTAACGCAGGTGACTTCGACTTCTCTTGTGAAGATTGACGAGGTTTGCGTACTAATTGGTTAATAGTTGGCATTACTTTTTCCTCCCTTCTTTTATGTTTAAAGCCCACACATCCAGGTGGTTCATATTAGGGCAAAAACAAAGTTTTCATGGTTAATTCCATAAAAACAGTTTAATTAATTATGGCAACAGTTGCTGCGCCTACTTCTATACCACATGATTTGCCTAGCTTCATCATGGAATCAACAAGTATGATAGGTACATGAACTTGTTTAGCTACATTCGTTACTTTCCCAATAAGTATTGGATCTGCATCCTTAGCAACTAATATTTCCGTTACGTTACCTGTTTTTAACGCTTTAACTGTCTGCTTTGTTCCTACTACATATCTTTTAGCCTGTAATACTTTATCATAAGACATATCATATCCTCCAAAGCAACAGGTGAATAGGAGCACCTTTGATATAATAACACCTAGAAAAATTAATGTCAATTGCTTTAATAATAAAATTAAATTGTTTTTCTTTTAACCTTATTAAAAGCCTGAACTTCGCTAGTCTAATTCTAGTTATAAAGATTAGCTTAGCGAAGTTTAGAGCTTTATTTAAAACATTTTTTACTAGTTATTATTCTACTGTTACTGTTTCCTCCGCAGATTCTTCCGCAGTAATAGGTTCAGCATGTCGATATCTTGGCATACCAGTTCCAGCAGGTACTAGTTTACCAATAATAACATTTTCTTTTAGACCTAATAATTCATCGCGTTTTCCTTTGATCGCTGCATCAGTAAGAACTCTTGTAGTTTCTTGGAAAGATGCCGCAGACAGGAATGAATCTGTTTCAAGAGAAGCTTTAGTGATACCTAGCAATACAGGTCTACCAGTAGCTGGTAATTTACCTGCTTTTAAAGCTTTAGCATTGGCATCAGTAAATTGGTGAATATCAAGTAGTGTACCAGGTAATACATCTGTTTCCCCAGCATCTACTACACGTATTTTACGAAGCATTTGACGAACCATTACTTCTACGTGCTTATCTCCAATTTCTACCCCTTGCATACGGTATACTTTCTGCACTTCACGAAGAAGATACTCTTGAACAGCAGTTACGTTTTTCACTTTAATTAATTCTTTCGGATCAATCGAACCTTCTGTTAGTTCTTGACCTTGTTCGACTACATCATCAATTTTAACCTTTAATCTTCCTGTGTAAGGAGCAGTATATGTTCTCGTTTCAAGTTCTCCTTGAACGATAATCTCATGTTGACGATCTCTGCCCTCATTAATTCCTACTACAACACCAGCGATTTCAGATATAACCGCCTGCCCTTTTGGATTACGCGCTTCAAATATCTCTTGGATACGAGGTAAACCTTGTGTAATATCGTCTCCCGCAACTCCACCAGTATGGAATGTACGCATTGTTAACTGTGTACCAGGCTCTCCGATAGATTGTGCCGCAATAATACCTACTGCTTCTCCAACTTCTACCTCTTGGCCAGTTGCTAAGTTTCTGCCATAGCATTTTTTACATACACCATGACGAGTATTACATGTAAAGGCAGAACGAATCCACACTTCTTCAATGTTAGCTTCCACAATTTCTACAGCAAGATCTTCTGTAATTAAACCATTTTCAGGAACCATTACTTCTTGAGTTTCTGGATTCTTAATATCTCTTCTTGCATAACGTCCAATTAAACGCTCATCAAGAGGTTCAATGATTTCTGTTCCTTCTTTAAGTGCAGAAACTAATAGACCTCTATCTGTTCCACAATCATCTTCACGAACAATAACATCTTGAGCAACATCAACAAGACGGCGAGTTAGATAACCTGAATCAGCTGTTTTAAGAGCTGTATCGGCAAGACCTTTACGCGCACCATGTGTAGAGATAAAGTACTCTAATACTGTTAAACCTTCACGGAAACTTGAGATGATCGGCAACTCAATAATTCTACCAGCCGGGTTGGCCATCAATCCGCGCATACCAGCAAGCTGTGTAAAGTTAGAGGCATTACCACGGGCTCCGGAATCACTCATCATAAAGATTGGATTTCGTTTATCAAGTGATTTCATCAGTTTAGCCTGAATAACATCTTTAGCAGCACTCCAAATAGAGATAACTCTGTCATAACGCTCTTCTTCTGTGATTAAACCACGTCTGAATTGTTTTAGTACATTATCAACTTTACCTTGAGCTTCATCGATAATTTCTTGCTTTTCACCTAAAACGACGATATCGGCAACACCAACGGTTATTCCAGCTTTTGTTGAGTGTTTAAATCCTAAGTCTTTCATTCTATCAAGCATTTTAGATGTTTCGGTAATTTTAAATCGTTTAAACACTTCAGCAATAATATTACCAAGTATTTTCTTTTTAAACGGTTCAACAATCGGCATTTCTCTTATTACAGCTGGCACATCGGTTCCTTGTTTAACAAAGAATCTTTCTGGTGTTTTCTCTTCCAGATTAGCCTTAGTAGGTTCATTAATATATGGGAAAGATTTTGGCAAGATTTCATTAAAAATCAGTTTCCCAACCGTTGTAATAAGTAATTGTTTATTTTGCTCTTCGGTAAATGTTTCATTGTTTAAAGAGCTTGCACGAACAGCTACACGCGTATGCAAGTGAACATAGCCATTTTGGTATGCCAACACTGCTTCGCTTGTATCATTGAAGATCATTCCTTCTCCAACTGCGTTATCTCTTTCTAAAGTTAGATAGTAGTTACCTAGTACCATATCCTGCGAAGGCGTAACAACCGGTTTTCCATCTTTAGGATTCAAGATATTTTGTGCAGCAAGCATAAGTAATCTTGCTTCTGCTTGTGCTTCCGATGATAATGGTACGTGAACAGCCATTTGGTCACCATCAAAGTCGGCGTTATAAGCAGTACAAACTAATGGATGAAGACGTATAGCACGACCTTCTACTAATGTAGGTTCGAACGCTTGTATTCCCAATCTGTGAAGTGTAGGAGCACGGTTAAGCAATACAGGATGCTCCCTGATTACTTCTTCTAATACATCCCAAACTTCAGGTTGAACTCGCTCAATTTTACGTTTAGCAGATTTAATGTTATGTGCTAATCCTTTTTCCACTAATTCTTTCATAACAAAAGGTTTAAAAAGTTCTAAAGCCATTTCTCTTGGCAAACCACATTGATACATCTTTAAATTCGGACCTACAACAATAACCGAACGTCCAGAGTAGTCAACACGTTTTCCAAGTAAGTTTTGACGGAAACGTCCTTGCTTACCTTTTAGCATGTGAGATAAAGATTTTAATGGTCTATTACCAGGACCTGTAACAGGGCGGCCGCGACGACCATTATCGATTAACGCATCTACCGCTTCTTGAAGCATACGTTTTTCGTTTTGTACAATAATGCTTGGAGCCCCTAGATCTAATAATCTTTTTAGACGGTTATTACGGTTAATAACACGGCGATATAGATCATTCAAATCAGAAGTAGCAAATCTACCTCCGTCTAATTGAACCATCGGACGAAGCTCTGGAGGAATAACAGGAAGTACATCTAAAATCATCCATGATGGCTCATTCCCTGAACCACGGAAAGCTTCTAGTACTTCTAATCGTTTAATTGCACGTGTACGACGTTGTCCTTGAGCTGTTTTTAGTTCTTCTTTTAAAGCATCTACATCTTTATTTAAATCAATGTCAGATAGTAATTTCTTAATAGATTCTGCTCCCATAGAAGCTTGAAATTTAGAACCGTATTTATCGCGATATGCTCTATATTCTTTTTCAGAAAGTAATTGTTTCTTTTCTAATGCTGTGTCACCAGGATCTGTTACTACATAAGAAGCAAAATAAATTACTTCTTCTAAAGCACGCGGAGACATGTCAAGTACAAGACCCATACGGCTTGGGATTCCTTTAAAATACCATATATGCGATACAGGTGCTGCAAGTTCAATATGTCCCATACGTTCACGACGTACTTTTGCACGAGTTACTTCTACACCACAGCGGTCACAGACTACACCTTTGTAACGAACACGTTTATATTTTCCACAATGACATTCCCAGTCTTTTGTAGGACCAAAAATACGCTCACAAAACAAGCCGTCTTTTTCTGGTTTTAATGTTCGATAGTTAATTGTTTCTGGTTTTTTCACTTCACCAAAAGACCATGAACGGATCTTATCAGGTGAAGCAAGACCTATTTTCATAAATTCAAAATTATTTACATCCAACAAGGGTCCTACCTCCCTTTTGATCTTCAGACTATCTTTTAATAGCCATTTAATAAAAATAAGTACATATATCTTATGAAGGCTGACCCTTTTCATTAGTGTCAGCCTTCATCTAGTTGCTTGAAATTACTCTTGTACGCCTACTTTTTCTGACTCAGGCTCTTGTGTATCTGGTGCTATAGTTAGAGATTCAGCTTGTTGAACATCGTCATCATCATCTGTATCTCTCATTTCAATTTCTTCTTCCGTGCTTGATAGGATTTTAACATCCAATCCTAAACTTTGAAGTTCTTTCATTAATACACGGAATGATTCCGGTACTCCTGGCTCTGGTACATTTTCACCTTTTACAATAGCTTCATATGTTTTCACACGACCAACAACGTCATCTGATTTAACAGTTAGAATTTCTTGTAATGTATATGCAGCTCCGTATGCTTCAAGAGCCCAAACTTCCATTTCTCCAAAACGCTGTCCACCGAATTGTGCTTTACCGCCCAATGGCTGCTGCGTTACTAGAGAATAAGGACCAGTTGAACGTGCATGAAGTTTGTCATCTACCATATGTGCTAGTTTAATCATATACATGACACCAACAGATACGCGATTATCAAACGGCTCTCCAGAACGACCATCATAAAGAACTGTTTTAGCATCTTGTGCCATTCCAGCTTCTCTAATCGTTTCCCAAACATCTTCTTCCCTAGCTCCATCAAATACAGGAGAGGCAACATGGATATTTAAGCTTCTAGCAGCCATTCCTAAATGCAATTCTAGCACCTGTCCGATATTCATACGTGATGGTACCCCTAAAGGATTCAACATGATATCTACTGGTGTTCCATCAGGAAGGTATGGCATATCTTCTTCTGGTAATATACGAGAAATAACCCCTTTATTACCATGTCGTCCAGCCATTTTATCGCCTTCATGAATTTTACGTTTTTGAACAATATATGCACGTACAAGCTGATTCACACCTGGTGGCAGTTCATCTCCATCTTCACGGTTAAACACTTTAACATCATGAACGATTCCGCCGCCTCCATGAGGAACACGTAAACTCGTGTCGCGCACTTCACGAGCTTTTTCACCGAAAATAGCATGCAATAAGCGTTCTTCTGCAGTTAATTCCGTTACACCTTTTGGCGTTACTTTTCCTACAAGAAGATCTCCATCTTTTACTTCTGCTCCAATACGGATAATTCCTCTGTCATCTAGATTACGTAAAGCATCTTCTCCAACATTCGGAATATCACGAGTGATTTCTTCCGGCCCAAGCTTCGTATCACGAGATTCTGATTCATATTCTTCAATGTGAATAGAAGTATAAACATCATCTTTTACTAGACGCTCACTCATTATGATAGCATCTTCGTAGTTATAACCATCCCATGTCATAAAGGCAACTAGCACATTTCTTCCTAATGCAAGTTCTCCTAATTCCATAGATGGGCCATCAGCAAGGATTTCTCCTCTTGTTACTTTGTTTCCAACAGCAACAATTGGACGTTGATTATAACAAGTACCTTGATTTGAACGGATAAATTTAAGCATTCTATATTTATCAAGGTTACCTTTAACTTCTTGGCCATCAATTACTTGCATTCTTCTAACCCAAACTTCACGAGCTTCTACATGTTCAACAATACCATCATGCTTACAAATAACTGCAGCACCAGAGTCTTTACCAGAAACATATTCCATTCCTGTTCCTACTCTTGGAGCTTCTGGTTGCATCAACGGTACAGCTTGACGTTGCATGTTCGCACCCATTAAAGCACGGTTTGAATCATCGTTTTCCAAGAAAGGAATACATGCAGTCGCAGCAGAAACTACTTGTTTTGGCGATACATCCATATAGTCAACGCGATCACGGCGAACAACTGTGTTTTCCCCTCTAAAACGAGCAACAACATCCTCATCTAAGAAAGCACCGTCATCACCAAGACGTACGTTCGCTTGTGCTACTACATAATTATCTTCTTCATCCGCAGTTAAGTAATCAATACGGCTTGAAACTAAACCAGTTTCTGGATCTACCCGACGGTATGGTGTTTCAATAAAACCAAAGCGATTTACTTTTGCAAATGATGATAATGAGTTAATCAAACCAATATTCGGTCCCTCTGGTGTTTCAATCGGACACATACGACCATAGTGAGAGTAGTGAACATCCCGAACTTCCATTCCCGCACGTTCTCTTGTTAAACCACCCGGTCCTAAAGCAGATAAACGACGCTTATGTGTTAACTCGGCAAGCGGGTTTGTCTGATCCATAAATTGTGATAATTGAGAACTTCCAAAGAACTCTTTAATAGACGCGATAACTGGTCGAATGTTAATTAATTGCTGTGGTGTAATGGTATTCGTATCTTGAATGGACATTCTTTCACGAACTACACGCTCCATTCTAGATAAACCAATACGAAATTGGTTCTGCAGCAATTCCCCAACAGAACGAAGACGTCTGTTACCTAAATGGTCGATATCATCAGTAAGACCTACGCCGTGCAACAAGTTAAAGAAATAACTAATCGAAGCAATGATATCTGAAGGAGAAATATTTTTCACCGCTTCTTCTACATACGCATTGCTGATAACATTAATTTCTTTTTCCCCTTCATCATTAGGAGAGTAGATTTTAACAGATTGTACAATAACATTGTCTTCTAACACGCCGCCATATGGGCTTAATGTTTTAAAACCGATGTTATTTTCGAGATTCGGTATAATACGATCCAACGCACGACGATCTAAAAGCGTACCTTTTTCCGCAATTATTTCGCCAGTTTCTGGATCTACAAGCGTTTCTGCTAAACGTTGACCAAACAATCTATTTTTAATATGAAGCTTTTTGTTAATTTTATAACGACCTACATTTGCAAGGTCATATCTTTTCGGATCAAAAAATCTTGAAACCAATAGACTTTTTGCATTCTCAACAGTAGGTGGCTCTCCAGGACGTAAACGCTCATATATCTCTAATAGAGCTTTTTCCGTTCCTTCTGTATTGTCTTTTTCTAACGTATTACGTAAATATTCGTTGTCGCCAATCAAATCAAGAATTTCTTGATCGGAACCAAACCCTAAAGCACGTAAAAGAACCGTTACTGGCAGTTTACGAGTACGGTCGATACGTACGTAAACAACATCCTTTGCATCGGTTTCATATTCTAGCCAAGCTCCACGGTTTGGAATTACAGTTGCTGTAAAACCTTTTTTACCGTTTTTATCTAACTTCCCATTGTAATACACACTTGGAGAACGAACTAACTGAGAAACGATAACACGCTCTGCTCCGTTAATTACGAATGTACCAGTTTCAGTCATAAGCGGGAAATCACCCATGAATACATCCTGGTCTTTTACTTCTCCTGTTTCTTTATTAACAAGACGAACCTTCACTCGTAAAGGCGCTGAGTATGTAACATCTCGTTCTTTTGATTCTTCTACTGGATATTTTGGATCCCCTAAGCTGTAATCAATAAACTCAAGCGATAAGTTGCCAGTAAAATCCTCGATTGGTGAAATATCTTGGAACATTTCACGTAATCCCTCATCTAAAAACCATTGATAGGAAGAGGTTTGGATTTCTATTAGATTTGGTAATTCTAAAACTTCACTAATTCGTGCATAGCTTCTGCGCTGGCGGTGTCGTCCATACTGAACAAGTTGACCTGTCAACTGATTCACCCCTCAAATCAAACGTTATAGTACATCTATTAACATCTTATAAAAGTATTTAACTACCTTTTTTATAAGACAAAAAGAAAAAGGGTTTCCAATCCAAAAACCACATTTTTCATATTTCAAGTATTATTTTGTTAGTTTTTCCGAAATAATCCAACTTTATACATTTATAGAATAAAATTATATCTATCAGAAAAATAATATATTGGCATTATACAATGCTATCACAACGATTTAAACTCGTCAATCTTTTTTTGCTTTTATTATAAAATAACCTTTTTTCTTTTCTACTACTTCTACTTCACTAAATAACTGCTCTAACTTCTCTATTGCGGAAGGAGCTCCCTGCTTTTTCTGGATTACCACCCAAAGTTCTCCTCCACTTGCCAAATATTGATAGCTTTGTTCGAAAATATCATGAACTACTTTTTTTCCCGCACGAATTGGAGGATTCGTTAAAATGGATGCGAACATTTTGTTTTCAACTTGCAAAAGTCTATCACTTTCGTAAATTTTAACGTTTTGTATTTTATTTAGAACCGCATTTTCATTCGCTAGTTCTATCGCTCTTAAATTAACATCTACCATATGAATTTTCGCAACCGTGTTTTTAGCGATAGAAAGCCCAATCGGTCCATAACCACATCCAACATCTAGAATATCTCCTTCAACAGTCGGGTATTCGTATGTTTCTATTAATAATTTCGAACCAAAATCAACTTCCTTTTTAGAAAAAACGCCATTATCTGTTTTAAAGCGAAGTTTATTACCTTTTAACATGTAGTCCCAATAATTTGGATCACTACTTACATTTTGGGTACGGGAATAATAATGTTCTGTCATAACTGACCACCTCCACAGAAGCATAAAATCGGAAGAATCACTGAGGATTATTACGTTTTGAAGTTATACATATTTTAAGGAAAAAAAAGCCCGCTTATATAGCGAGCTTTTTTATATTGATATTACTTAACTTCAACGTTAGCTCCAACTTCTTCAAGTTTAGCTTTGATTTCTTCAGCTTCTTCTTTAGAAGCTCCTTCTTTAACAGCTTTTGGAGTGTTGTCAACAAGTTCTTTTGCTTCTTTAAGACCAAGACCTGTGATTTCACGAACAGCTTTGATAACTTTGATTTTTTGATCTCCAGGAGATGCAAGAACTACATCAAATTCAGTTTTTTCAGCTGCAGCTTCTCCGCCAGCAGCAGCAACAGCTACAGGAGCCGCAGCAGTTACACCAAATTCTTCTTCAATAGCTTTTACTAGGTCGTTTAATTCTAAAACAGTCATTGCTTTAACTGCTTCTAAGATTTGTTCTTTAGACATTATATTGTTCCTCCTTGTTTTTTATCCATTTATTATATTGCATGTAAATAACGTAATTTCTTACGCGCCTTGTTCTTCTTTTTGGTCTGCAACTGCTTTTGTAGCAAGAGCAAGATTGCGGATTGGTGCTTGAAGCACGCTGAGTAACATAGAAAGTAAACCTTCGCGTGATGGAAGTTCAGCAAGAGCTTTAATATCTTCTACTGAAGCAACATTCCCTTCGATAACTCCAGCTTTGATTTCAAGCGCTTCATTTTTCTTAGCGAACTCATTAATGATTTTAGCTGGTGCAATAACATCTTCATTACTGAAAGCAATTGCATTAGGACCAGTTAAAGCATCATTAAGACCTGATAATTCTGCTGCGTCAGCCGCACGGCGTGTTAATGTGTTTTTGAATACTTTGAACTCAACACCAGCTTCACGAAGCTGTTTACGAAGTTCTGTTACTTCAGAAACAGTTAGACCGCGGTAATCAACAACGATTGTTGATTTACTTGCTTTGAATTTCTCAGTAATAGCTTCTACTTTTTGTTTCTTTATTTCGATTACGCTGCTCATCTTTACACCTCCTGTAGAATTTACATTTATACCGGAAAGTAAAAATCCTCCACATCAATATAGACATGGAGGAGTATACAATAGTCGTTTACACAACTGATGAAAATCTATCGTATTACCTCGGCAGGGAATTAAGCTATTACTAGCACCTACTGTCTGCGGTACAAATGTTATTTAATTTTTCACAACAAGATGTATTGTATGTCATTCATCTCGTTTTGTCAAATATATTTTATATTAAACTGCAGATGGATCTACTTTAACACCAGGACCCATTGTAGAAGTAACAGAAACATTTTTCATATATGTTCCTTTTGCTGCAGCTGGTTTCACTTTTACCATTGTATCAAGAATAGTTTGGAAGTTTTCAACTAGTTTTGTTTCTTCAAAAGAAACTTTACCAATTGGAACATGAACATTTCCAGCTTTATCAACACGGTACTCTACTTTACCTGCTTTAATTTCGTTAACAGCTTTTGTTACATCAAAAGTTACTGTACCAGTTTTTGGGTTTGGCATTAAACCTTTAGGTCCTAATACACGACCAAGTTTACCAACTTCACCCATCATATCTGGAGTTGCAACGATCACATCAAAATCAAACCAACCTTGTTGGATTTTGTTGATGTATTCTGAATCCCCAACAAAATCTGCTCCAGCAGCTTCTGCTTCTTTGATTTTTTCGCCTTTAGCGAAAACTAATACACGTTGAGTTTTACCAGTTCCGTGTGGTAGTACAACTGCCCCACGAATTTGCTGATCCGCTTTCTTAGGGTCAACTCCTAAACGAAAAGCAACTTCAACTGATGCATCAAATTTAGTAGTGCTTGTTTTTTTAACAAGATCTACCGCTTCTTGAATTGGGTAAGCTTTAGTACGATCAACAAGTTTGATAGCTTCTAAATACTTCTTACCTTTTTTAGCCATAATAATATTTCCTCCTTGAATTGTGGTTTTAGCGGAATTACCTCCCACGAATAAAGGTTGCGACTCAAAGATTCTCATTGTCGCAACCTTAATCAACAGAACCAGTTAATATGGTTTAGTCTTCAATAACAATACCCATGCTGCGGGCTGTACCTTCAACCATGCGCATAGCTGCTTCAACGCTAGCTGCATTTAAATCAGGCATTTTCGTTTCAGCAATCTCGCGTACCTTGTCACGCTTAACAGTTGCCACTTTATTACGGTTCGGTTCACCAGAACCTGACTCAATTCCAGCCGCTTTTTTAAGTAAAACAGCAGCAGGTGGAGTTTTTGTAATAAATGTAAATGAACGGTCTTCAAAAACCGTAATTTCAACAGGAATAATTAAACCAGCTTGTTCAGCTGTACGAGCATTAAACTCTTTACAGAATCCCATGATATTAACACCTGCTTGACCTAATGCAGGACCAACTGGTGGTGCCGGATTTGCTTTAGCTGCTGGAATTTGCAATTTAACAACCTTAATTACTTTTTTAGCCACGAGACACACCTCCTTAAAGTCCGTGATGTGGTAATAGGGTATACCCCTCCCACTCAACTTATCGTCTTTATATAATAAATAAAGAAATTTGACAATATCCTATCTCTTTTTTGTGAGACATACTGACCTTTGAAATGTTACCACTTTTTCAAGCTTATTTCAAGTTTTTCAGATTAAAATTTTTCAATTTGTGTAAAATCCAGTTCTACCGGGGTATCGCGACCGAACATATTAACTAAAACTTTTACCTTTGCTTTATCTTTATCAATCTCTTCCACAGTACCTGTGAAATTGGCAAATGGCCCTTCGTTTACTTTCACCGTTTCACCAAGCTCAAATTCAATCTCAATACGCTGTTCTTCGACACCCATTCTTTTCAGGATAACTTGTACCTCATCAGGAAGAAGCGGAGTAGGTTTCGACCCAGATCCAGCAGATCCTACAAACCCAGTTACTCCAGGTGTATTGCGGACAACATACCAAGAATCATCCGTCATAACAATCTCAACTAAGACATAACCAGGGAAAACCTTTCTTTTTACCACTTTTTTCTTACCATTTCTAATATCTGTTTCTTCTTCTTCCGGTACTACAACGCGAAATATTTTATCCTGCATCGCCATTGTTTCTACACGTTTTTCTAAGTTTGCTTTCACCTTATTTTCATATCCAGAGTACGTATGCACTACATACCAATTTTTTTCCATAGTAGAGGACTATTTCGTCCTTCCCTCCCCGCACGTAATATTACAGTGTTATTGTTAAGCTCATTTTCTTAGGTGGTTTCCCACTAAATGAAGAGCTTTTTGGTCTTTATAAACGCAAAATGTAAGTTCAAACGGACCATTTTTTATTTTAAAACAATGAAAAAACCCGTTACCGGGCTTTGTTAATGTTTCTTATTGTTTTACCATTATACCATGAGTTGACAACTGTTATTCAAGTATTAAACGAATTAGTTCAGAAATTCCCATATCAACAAGTGCGAAGAATAGAGCGAAAAATGTTACTGTTGCAATAACAATAATAGTATAGTTGGTTAATTCCTTCTTATTAGGCCAACTTACTTTCTTTAGCTCTGTACCTACTTCACGAAAAAAGTTAACAGTACGTTGCATTTCGTTACCTCCATATTTAAAGCGGGTAGCTTATCTTAAAGCAATGAAAAACGATCATTTTGTTTCTTTATGAACGGTATGGGCATTGCATTTTTGACAAAACTTTTTTATTTCTAATCTTTCTGTCCCTTTATTGCTCATTGTAGAATAATTTCTTGTCCCACAATTTTCACAAGCTAAAACAAGCTTTTTCCTCATTTTTGACACCTACTACGTCCTTTATATCTTATCAAACTGTATCACGGACATGTATCAATGTCAATAACAGCCAATAGAACAAGCTTTTCTAAAATAATTAGTTGCTTAAAGAGAAAACTCTCTTATTTCTAAATATCTTTCTAGCTTTCTTTTCACTCTTTGAAGTGCATTATCGATTGATTTGACATGTCTATTAAGTTCTTCTGATATCTCTTGATACGATTGCCCATCTAAATATAATGCCAAAACCTTACGTTCTAGATCACTCAATAACTCTGACATTTTTATCTCGATATGATCAAACTCTTCCTGGTTGATAATAAGCTCTTCCGGATCCAACACTTTTGCGCCGGAAATAACATCCATTAAGGTTCGATCTGATTCTTCATCATAAATGGGTTTATCAAGTGACACATATGAATTTAAAGGAATATGCTTTTGTCTTGTTGCTGTTTTTATTGCCGTAATAATTTGTCTTGTAATACAAAGTTCGGCAAATGCTTTAAAGGATGAAAGCTTGTCCTCTTTAAAATCACGGATCGCCTTATACAATCCAATCATGCCTTCTTGTACAATATCTTCTTTATCTGCACCAATTAGGAAATAGGATCTGGCTTTGGCACGTACAAAGTTTCGATATTTTTGAATAAGATAATCCAATGCATCGCTTTCACCATTATGCACTAGTTCTACTATGACTTCATCCTCAAGATCAACATATTTCTCAACACTTTCGTTACCTTTAGCCCTGTTGTCAGTACTCATTCAGATCCCCCCGACCGTGCAATCATGGATAAAACCATTATACAGTAGGCTAATTTTTAGCGTCAACTGCTCATTTCTCTCCGCGGCGCCATTTTTCGAATATTTCTTCCATTTCTTTTGTAAGTGGAATCTTGGTAACGGGTTTCTTTTCTTTAATTTTTTTTACTTTTTTCCAAATGTTCTGTTCAATGCCATTCATTTCAATTAGAAGTTCTCGTGCAGATTTTCTTAAAGCTCCTTGGCCGAAAATAGCCCATTGTTCTGTAAAATCGGATGTGGCAACATGAATTTGAGTTCTTCTATTGCTTAATTCCTTGGCTAACTTCTCAATTCTTTCATCGGCAGTTTCATTTTCCTTTGTGAAGATTACTTCCACCTTATAGTTTTTAAATTTCTTTTCTGTCCCTCTTACATAATAAGCATCAAAGACAATAATAACATGGTAGCCAGAGTAAGCTTGATATTCTGCCATTTTTTCAACAAGCATGTCTCTTGCAGCAGATAAATCTTTCGTCTTCAGCTTATTTAAGTAAGGCCATGCGCCGATAATGTTATAGCCATCGACAATTAATATATCCATTATTATCCCTCAATCGGATAGCGTTTACGATATACCTCATACATTAAAAGTGCAGCTGCTACAGAAGCATTTAAAGATGTAACGGAACCAGCCATCGGCAGCTGAATAAGAAAATCGCATTTTTCCCGAATTAGCCTCCCAATTCCTTTGCCTTCGCTTCCAATTACTAAGCCTAAAGGCATTGTTCCATCAAAATGCCGATAATCTTCACTACCTTTTGCATCTGTTCCTGCAATCCAAATTCCTCTCTCTTTTAATTCATCTATTGTTCTGGCCATATTGGTTACTCTAACCACCGGGACATGTTCAATTGCGCCAGTTGAAGCTTTGGCAACCGTTGCCGTTAAACCAACAGCTCTTCTGCGGGGAATGATGATGCCATGTGCCCCAACTGCATCTGCAGTACGCATAATCGATCCTAAATTATGAGGATCTTCAATCTCATCCAACAACAAGAAAAACGGTACTTCCGCTTTCTTTTCTGCTAATGCAAACAAATCGTCCAATTCAGCGTATTGATATGCTGCTACTTGCGCGACTACTCCTTGATGATTAGCATCTACTAAGCTGTCTAATTTCTTTTTCGGAACAAATTGCACAAGTACATTTGCTTGTTTAGCTAATGCAATAACTGTTTGCATTTGTCCTTTTTGTGACCCTTCTGCAATCTGTATTTTATTTACATCACGTTCTGCTTTTAACGCCTCTATAACGGCATTCTTTCCTACAATATAATCGCTGTTCACGTTTTGTTCCTCCAACTATTTTCAATAATCGATAAAGCAGCTATAATTACTTCTTCTAGACGCTCTTCTCTGCCTGCTAAATATAAATAACCTAAAACAGCTTCAAATCCCGTGCTGTATCGATAGGTTTGTACATCGGTGTTTTTTGGAATAGTTCCAGATTTAGCATTTCTGCCTCGTTTTAAAACGGCCAGCTCCTCTTCTGTAAAAAATGTTTCTTCCATTAGCTGATGGACTACTTTTGCTTGTCCTTTTGCAGAAACATATTTTGTTGCTTCTCTGTGAAGATGGTTCGGCCTTACTTTTCCGTTATGCAACAAATGCCTTCTCACATATATTTCAAGAACAGCATCCCCCATATAAGCAAGGGCAAGGCTGTTCAACTGCTTTTCATTAATATTTTTATCATAGAGGAGCATCAGTTATCCTCTCTTCCATCGTATACCTTGTGCTGTATCTTCTAGTATAATATTCATTGCCTTAAGCTGATCTCTAATCTCATCTGCTAATTGAAAATCCCGTGCTTTGCGTGCTTGATTTCGCTTTTCAATTAATGCTTCAATCTCCTCATCTAGCAATTCCTGTTTCGATAAGGACATTCCCAGTACATCAAACAGCTCTTCAAATTCATTAATAAAAGCATTTATAACAACAGCAGACGTAGTTTTTTCTAATAAATAATAGTTAGCCTGCTTAGATAATTCAAATAATACCGATATACCATTTGCCGTATTAAAATCATCATCCATATCCGTAATAAACTGTTTATGCAAATGGTCAATTTTCTCTAACCATTCCTTGTTTGTATCCGTTAAATCAGTACTTGCTGTTTTGCGATGCTGTAGATTTTCGTACGATGTTCTTATTCTGTCTAGACCAGCCTGCGTCTTCTCCAACACTTCATCGCTATAATTAATCGGGTTGCGATAATGAACAGACAGCATAAAAAATCGAAGCATTTGAGGATCATATACTTTAATAATATCATTCACTGTCACAAAATTACCTAGAGATTTTGACATTTTTTCATTATCTATATTTATATATCCATTGTGCATCCAATAGCGGGCAAAAGGCTCTCCCGTTAAAGCTTCTGATTGTGCAATTTCGTTTTCATGATGCGGAAATGCCAAATCTTGCCCACCTGCATGTATATCGATCGTGTTCCCTAAATATTTTTTAGCCATAGCTGAACACTCTATATGCCATCCGGGACGCCCTTCTCCCCACGGGCTGCTCCATGCTATTTCTCCATCTTTTGCTTTTTTCCATAAAGCGAAGTCTAAGGAATCCTGTTTCTTCTCGCCTACAGCTATCCTTGCACCTGAGCGCAGCTCGTCAATGGATTGATGGGATAGCTTTCCATATGTTTCGAAGCTTCTAGTACGATAATAAACATCACCGTCCGATTCATAAGCAAATCCTTTTTCAATTAGCGCATTAATAAAATCTATAATGATGTCCATGTTTTCTGTTACTCTAGGATGAATATGTGCCTTTTTGCATCCAAGTGCTGTAACATCCTTAAAATAGGCTTCTATAAAGCGGTCTGCTATTGTTGGGACATCTTCCCCCAGTTCGTTTGCTGCCTTAATTAATTTATCGTCTACATCTGTAAAATTAGAAACATATTGAACGTCATACCCGCGATACTCTAAATAACGTCTTACGGTATCAAATACAATTGCTGGTCTTGCATTCCCTATGTGAATATAATTGTACACAGTGGGTCCGCATACATACATTTTCACCTTTCCCTTTTCTAACGGAATAAACTCTTCTTTCACTCTCGTTAATGTATTATAAATTTGAATGGGCATTATTTATAACTCCTTTCTGTTTGCATTTCCTGTAGTTGTTGTTTTAATTGCAAGATTTCTATTTCCATTTCCTTCAACCGTTCTGCAAACGGGTCTGGCAAATCGCAGTGATTTAAATCCTTGCCTATTTTCATGCCATCTTGCACCTTTACTCTACCTGGAATACCTACCACGGTTGAATTGGAGGGTACATCTCTCAGCACTACAGAACCAGCACCTATTTTAGCATTTTCTCCAATTATAATAGATCCTAATACTTTTGCACCTGTTGCAATCAAAGCATTATCCTTTACAGTTGGATGCCTCTTTCCTTTTTCCTTTCCTGTTCCACCCAGTGTTACACCTTGATAGATTGTCACATTATTTCCTATCTCACATGTTTCTCCAATAACTACTCCCATGCCGTGATCAATAAACAAACGTTTTCCGATTGTTGCTCCAGGGTGAATTTCAATCCCAGTCATAAAACGGCTAAACTGAGAAATAACTCGTGCTATAAAAAAACCGTTTCTTTTATAGAAAAAGTGCGCTATTCGATGGAACCAAATGGCATGTAATCCAGAATAGGTTAAAATAACTTCCAAATAACTTCTTGCAGCCGGATCTTGTTCAAATATTACAGATATATCTTCTTTTATAAGTCGAAACATTTTACCCCTCCCAACCAACAAAACTTTCATATTTCTAGCTGCTTAAGTAAGAAAAACTCAAACACCCTTGCACATCATCGAAATGTAAATGTTCTGACCGATAAAAAATACTTCTTACATTTAATCGGTCAGACTATTTGACACGAATTGATAGGGGGGCGGCTAAATGCGCAACCTCCTGCAACAACAACGTACTAGTACTAATTTGAGTAGATAAATCTTAAGATTGTAAGAAAAACAATTTTAAAATATAAGGTGCTTTAAAATAAAGTAAACTTCCATAAGTGGGGGTTCTTACTGCCCGTTAAGAGTAGGATAAATTGAAATTTCCGTCTATTCATCAAGACTTTCATTTACAAGTATAAAAATAGCGTCTCTGTCTAAAAGACAGAGACGCTATTTAGCGCGGTTCCACTCTGTTTAGATTATTGCCAAGGCAATAATCTCCACTCCTCCTTGTTAACGGACAGGTTCCGCCATTATCTACTAAGAAAAGCGCAAAGCGCCAGAAGCTAGAAGAGCATCTAACCTCTTACATTCGTTCTTTCTTCTCTTGAAGAAAGCTGTTCGATATAGGACTCAGAGGGGCACTTCAAAAAAGGATTTGCATAAATCACTTTCAGCCAATGGTAATTCTCTCTAGAATGCTTCCTTTTTTTACTTTTCCTCATCTACGTTTTAAATTCATTCTTTTCTTTTACTATATTACATTTTGCATAATATGTTAACTATTTAATGATAATAATCGCTTTTCAATTTTTTCTTTTCCTAATAATGCAATCGCTTTTGGTAAGTCAGGACCATGTGTTTGTCCAGTTGCAGCAACACGGATAGGCATAAACAAGTTCTTTCCCTTTTGACCTGTTGCCTTTTGCACTTTTTTAATAGCAGCTTTAATGTTTTCAGGGCTCCATTCATCCATATTGTTCAATTCTTCTCTAAACGAATTTAGTACAACTGGTACTTGTTCCCCAGATAACACCTCTTTTGCTTCTTCCTCATAACTAATTTCATCACTGAAAAACAAAGTAGAAAGTTCCACAATTTCTGCTCCAAAACTCATTTGATCCTGATAAAGATGAATTAAGTCTTGAATCCATGCTTCTTCTACTTCGGAACGATTTTCTCCTATCAATCCTGCCTTAACTAGATGTGGGATTGCCAAATCACACACTTTATTTAATTCAGTCTTTTTAATATATTGGTTATTCATCCAAGCTAATTTTTGCTGGTCAAATAATGCTGGTGATTTTGAAAGGCGATCCGCATCAAAGATTTGGATAAACTCTTCTTTTGAGAAGATTTCCTCCTCACCCTCCGGAGACCATCCTAAAAGAGCAATAAAATTAAATAATGCTGTTGGCAGGTAACCTAATTCTTCATATTGCTCAATAAATTGAATAATAGACTCGTCCCTTTTGCTTAATTTTTTTCTGCTTTCATTTACAATTAACGTCATATGTCCAAATCTTGGTCTTTCCCAACCTAATGCATCATATATCATTAATTGTTTCGGTGTATTCGTAATATGATCATCGCCTCTTAACACATGAGAGATCTTCATTAAATAATCATCAATCGCTACTGCAAAATTATAAGTTGGAGTTCCATCTTTTTTTACAATAACATAATCACCAATTGATTCAGAATCGAAAGAAACATGTCCTTTTACCATGTCCTCAAATTCATAAACCGTATTTTCTGGAACACGAATACGGATGCTCGGCTGTCTACCCTCTGCTTCCAGATTGGCCTGCTCTTCTTGTGTTAAAGAACAACATTTTCTAGAATATTTCGGTGTTTCGTTTTTTTCCAATTGGGCTTCTCGTTCCGCTTCCAGCTCTTCTTCTGTGCAGTAGCATTTATATGCCAGCCCTTTTTCTAATAGCTCTGTATAATATTTTTTATAGATGTCATTTCTTTCTGATTGGCGGTATGGACCATATTCGCCACCTACATCAATACTTTCATCCCAATCGATTCCAAGCCATTTTAAATACTTTAATTGGCTTTGTTCTCCGCCTTCAATATTTCTCTTTTTATCTGTATCCTCAATACGGATAATAAATTTTCCACCTTTATTTCTTGCAAATAAATAATTAAATAATGCTGTACGTGCATTCCCTATATGCAAATGTCCCGTTGGACTTGGGGCATAACGAACTCGAATTTCGTTTGTCATACTTTTGCCTCCTTGATTGTCATTCATAGATTTTTTATTTTACTAACCCTTAAACAGCAGTAAGCCGATCACCTTTTCCTGGTGAAAAAACCATGAAAAGGATACTGCCCATAAAGGTCCGATTGGTTAGCTATCCATCCGAATCCGCAGGAATTAAGAAAAGCCTACAGATGGAGGTTTCACCTTATTCTATCATTTCATTTTTTTCTTTAAAAGAGTGTTTCCATTACTTTCTTTGTAAGAGCACGACTACCTGAGAAGCAATCCCTTCTCCCCTGCCTGTGAATCCCAATTTTTCTGTTGTTGTTGCCTTCACGTTTACATTACCTTCTTCAGTCTCTAATAAACTCGCTATTCTTTTCTTCATCGAAGGTATATATGGTGCCATCTTTGGTTTTTGGGCGATAATTGTGCAATCTGCATTCACTAGTTCATACCCTTTTTCCTTCACAATACTCCAAACATGCTGAAGCAGCTTAGCAGAATCGGCATCTTTAAACGCTTCATCTGTATCTGGAAAATGTTTTCCGATATCACCCTCTCCAACCGCACCAAGGCAAGCATCAGCTATTGTATGTAAAAGCACATCTGCATCTGAATGTCCTAATAATCCTTTTTCGTATGGGATTTCAATACCTCCAATGATAAAAGGCCTTCCCTCTACAAGTTGATGCACATCAAATCCTTGTCCTATTCTAAACATCTCTTTTCCTCCTTCTTTCCCAATGCGTTCATCTTTTTTATAATTGCTTCGGCAAAATATAAATCTTCTGGTGTTGTTAATTTTATATTGTCATAATTTCCTTCAACAATCTTCACTTTTTCCCCTAAGCGTTCTACTAAACTAGCGTCATCCGTTCCTAAAAAACCGTCTCGTTGTGCTTCTGCATATGCTTTCTTTAGCAAAGAAATGCGAAAAGCCTGTGGGGTTTGAATAGCCCACAAGCTTGAACGTTCAACTGTCTCTGTCACTAAATTACCATCTACCTTTTTTATCGTGTCCTTCATAGGGACTGCTAAGACAGCTGCACCGTTTTCTTCAGCAACTTTTGTTAATTCCTTTATTTGTTTGGTGTTTATAAAAGGTCTAGCAGCATCGTGTACAAGTATAACGCTATCATTTTTCAATTCTTTTACTGCGTTATGAATGCTGTACTGTCTCTCGTCTCCACCATCAATAAAAGCAATAATTTTTGTTATATTATTTTTTTGTATTAATTCCATCATTTCTATTTTATCTAGAGGGTTTATCACCAACCATATTCCTTTACAATTAGGGTCCTCTTCGAAAATGTTTAATGTATGGATAAATATCGGTAGACCCTCTAGCATTAGAAACAGTTTATTTTTCCCTGCTCCCATTCTTTTTCCCTGACCTGCTGCGGGTATAATAACTTCATAAAGCATAAATATAAACCCCGATTCTTTTACAATGCTTTTTCTAATAATTTAGGCTTTGCAAATATCATTCTACCTGCAGATGTTTGCAATACACTTGTAACCAATACATCGATGTGTTTTCCAATGTAATTGCGTCCCTCTTCCACTACAATCATTGTTCCATCATCTAAATATGCAATACCCTGATTATGTTCTTTTCCATCTTTAATGATTTGAATTTTCATTTCTTCTCCTGGAAGAACTACAGGCTTAACAGCGTTTGCCAAGTCATTAATATTTAGTACAGAAACCTTCTGAAGTTCGCAAACCTTATTTAAATTAAAGTCATTTGTCACTACCACACCATTTGTCAGCTTAGCCAGCTTAACAAGTTTACTATCAACCTCAGGTATCTCTTCAAAATCGCCTTCATAAATCTCTACTTTGATGGCTAGCTCCTTTTGAATTCTATTCAGGATATCAAGACCTCTTCTTCCTCTATTACGTTTTAATGCATCTGAGGAATCCGCAATATGCTGAAGTTCACCTAAAACAAATTGAGGTATTACAATCGTACCTTCTAAAAATCCAGTTTGGCAAATATCAGCTATTCTTCCATCAATAATAACACTTGTATCAAGTATTTTCAGATTGCTTTTTTCTTCTTTAACAGCATCCTCTTCACTTGCTCTTTTTCTTTTAGCCGTAAAAAGAGTTAATAATTCATCTCTCTTTTTAAAACCAACTTGGAATCCAAGATATCCAAAAAGCAAAGTTAAGAGAATCGGCGCTATCGTATTAATAATTAGTACTTTTATAGCTGTTAATGCATAGCCTATTAAAAAAGCTAATATTAAACCAAAGGCTAAACCTACGCTACCAAAAATTATGTCTGTGATTGGAGCCTCTACAAGGGATTCTTCCATTAACTTTACAAAATCAACTACATAATCAACTGCCCAAAAAGTAATAAAATAAAAAATAATGGCACCAAGTATTGCAGAAACATAAGTGTTATTTATTAAATGAGAATCAAGTGACACAACATTTAATAAATCTGGAATAAAAATAATTCCAAGCGTCCCTCCAATAATCAGGAAACATGCTTGTATAATGCGTTTTAACAATACTTTCACCTCCTCCTTCACATTATAAACAAATTCTCAGATTTGAAACCTGATATTACTGAGAATTATTTTACTTGTAATGAAAAAGTTATATTTGTGTAGTTATTAACATATCCTTCTTAAAAAAATGTAATCATGAAAGTGGTTTACTTAATCATGATATATTCTTCTTAAAGAATATGTTTAGAGTAGCACTAACAGTAATAAAATGTCAAATAATTAAACAGTACATTTTATCATACAGTTCAGCGAACATCAATTGATTTTTTCTCGATAGCTTGTCTATTTCCCATGAAAGAATCTAGTTTTTCATCAGGGAAAATAATAAGTACAACTTATATCTAGATAATGAAAACGAATTTATTCGTTTAATGCCGCTTTTAACGCTTCGCTGACTGAGGATACGCCTACCAATTTAACGCCACTAGGAGCCTTTAATCCATTTAAGTTATTAGAAGGAAGTATGACTCGTTCGAATCCTAGTTTAGCAGCTTCTTGCACCCTTTGTTCAATCCTTGACACCCTTCTCACTTCCCCTGTTAAGCCAACTTCACCAATAATACAATCAGTAGCTCTAGTTGGTTTATCTCTAAAACTCGACGCAATACTCACAGCAATGGCTAAATCAATTGCTGGTTCATCGAGCTTTACTCCTCCTGCTACTTTTAAATAGGCGTCTTGATTTTGTAAGAGCATTCCCACTCTTTTTTCTAAAACGGCCATTAATAATGGTACCCTATTATGGTCTATCCCAGTTGCCATTCTTCTTGGATTTCCAAAACTGGTTGGCGAGATAAGTGCCTGTATCTCTACTAGAACCGGCCGGGTTCCTTCCATTGACGCAACCACTGTAGAGCCAGCAGCACCCTGCGAACGTTCTTCCAAAAATATCTCAGAAGGATTTTCCACTTCTTCTAATCCGAATTCCTTCATTTCAAAGATTCCCATCTCATTCGTAGAACCAAATCGATTTTTGACCGCTCGTAAAATCCGGTATGTATGATGTCTTTCTCCTTCAAAATATAGAACTGTATCCACCATATGTTCTAGTATCCTAGGACCAGCAATAGATCCTTCCTTTGTAACATGTCCAACTATAAATATGGCAATTCCTTTTGTTTTCCCAATCCGCATAAGTTCTGCCGTGCACTCTCTTACTTGTGATACACTTCCAGGTGCTGAAGTCACTTCTGGATGATAAATAGTTTGAATAGAGTCAATCACAACAAATTCTACATTTGAGTTTTCAATTGTTTTACTAATTTCTTCTAGATTGGTTTCGGAATATACAAGCAAATGTTCGGTTGAAACTCCTAACCGATCCGCCCTTAGTTTTGTTTGTTTTTGAGACTCCTCACCAGAAACATATAACACATTATGTTTGCTTTTCGCCAGTTGAGAAGACACTTGTAAAAGAAGCGTTGATTTTCCTATTCCCGGGTCTCCTCCAATAAGCACAAGAGAACCTTGCACTACTCCTCCACCTAATACGCGATTGAGTTCATTCAAATCTGTTAATACTCTTGGCTCATTAATGGTTTCAATACTTGTAATTGGTATTGGTTTTGCTGCTAAAGTGCTTCCTTGCGAATGAGCGAAAGCACCCTTTCTCTGCGATGTACTTTTCTCTATTTCTTCCACCATTGTATTCCAATTCCCGCATCCTGGACATCTTCCCATCCATTTTGCCGATTCATACCCGCATTCTTGGCATAGAAATTTTGTTTTTCGCTTTGCCATTTCTTCTTCCTCCTAACACATATCCACTTACCTTTCATTATCTTCCGTGATGAATGTAATAGCAACTATCTTGTCATCGAACCTATAACGAACGTCTTTCTTCTTTATTTTATTATTTGTATGGAAAGCGCAGGGCGCCTTGCTCAGCAACGAATGCACATGTTCTAACCGACAACTCACTAAAAACATTCATTTTATTGTTAAAAACAAATAACACACGTATAAGAATATACGTGTGTTATTTACCATTACAACTATTTTTGTAAATTTGGCGTTTGATTTGTTTCTTTTACTTTTACCGTAAATTCGCCGTCCTCTATATCCAAATTAATATTTTGACCAGTTAAAACGGTACCTTTCAACAACTCTTCAGATAAGCGGTCTTCAATATGTTTTTGAATAGCTCGGCGTAATGGTCTTGCGCCATACTCAGGATCATAGCCTTCATCTGCAATTTTCCCTTTAGCCGCATCTGTTATCGTTAAATAAATATCTTGTTCTTTTAATCTTTTTACTAATTGTTCTGCCATTAAAGTCACAATTTCTTGTAAATGTTTTTTCTCAAGGGAATGGAACACGATGATTTCATCAATACGGTTTAAAAATTCCGGGCGAAATGCTCTTTTCAGCTCTTCCATTACTTTACCCTTCATATCTTTATAATCTTGATCTCCATCTTGGATATTAAAGCCAACATATTTATTACGTTGTAATGCAGAAGCTCCAACATTCGAAGTCATGATTAAAACAGTATTGCGGAAGTCAACAGTTCTTCCTTTCGAATCGGTTAAGCGTCCATCCTCTAATACTTGTAATAAAATATTAAATACATCAGGATGTGCTTTTTCGATTTCATCTAATAATACAACCGAATATGGTTTTCTTCTTACTTTCTCTGTAAGCTGACCGCCTTCTTCATAACCTACATAACCTGGAGGAGAACCAACCAATCTGGAAGTAGAATGCTTTTCCATATACTCTGACATGTCAATACGGATCATTGCATCTTCATCACCAAACATGGACTCAGCAAGTGCACGGGCAAGCTCTGTTTTACCAACACCTGTTGGTCCTAAGAAAACAAAGGATCCTATTGGTCGTTTCGGATCTTTTAACCCTGCTCTAGCACGTCTAACCGCTTTTGAAATTGCTTTAACTGCTTCTTCCTGTCCAATTACTCGATTGTGAAGAATGCCCTCCATATTAAGCAATTTATCTGTTTCCGTTTGAGCCAATTTAGAAACAGGGATTCCAGTCCAACTAGATACTACACTAGCAATATCTTCAACCGTAACTTCTGTATTTTCCTGCCCTTGTTTCTCTTTCCAATTCTTCTTCGTTTCTTCTAGCTGTTCACGCAGCCTTTGTTCTGTATCACGTAATGATGCAGCCTTTTCAAATTCTTGACTTTGTACGGAAGCATCTTTTTCTTTGCGTACTCCTTCCAGTTTTACCTCTAATTCTTTTAGATTTGGTGGAGTAGTATATGATCTTAATCGTACTTTTGAACCAGCTTCATCGATTAAATCGATTGCTTTATCTGGTAAAAATCGATCAGAAATATAACGGTCTGAAAATTTTACTGCTGCCTCAATTGCCTCATCAGTAATGGAAACACGGTGATGCGCTTCATAACGATCGCGTAACCCTTTTAATATTTGAACAGATTCATCTGCTGTTGGTTCATCCACTGTAATTGGCTGAAAACGTCTTTCTAACGCGGCATCTTTTTCAATATATTTGCGATACTCGTCTAATGTTGTTGCTCCAATACATTGAAGTTCTCCTCTTGCTAAAGATGGTTTCAGAATATTGGAGGCATCAATTGCGCCTTCCGCTCCACCTGCACCGATTAAAGTATGCAGCTCATCAATAAACAAGATAATATTGCCAGCTTGGCGAATTTCGTCCATCACTTTTTTCAGGCGGTCTTCAAATTCACCACGATATTTTGTTCCAGCAACTACTGTTCCCATATCAAGCGTCATTACTCTTTTATCCCGCAAAATCTCAGGTACCTCGTTTTGCACTATTTGTTGTGCAAGACCTTCTGCAATAGCCGTTTTACCAACACCAGGTTCCCCGATTAGAACAGGATTGTTTTTTGTCCTTCTGCTTAAAACTTCAATTACACGTTGAATTTCTTTGCTTCGGCCAATAACTGGATCAAGACTTCCCTCTCTAGCAATTGACGTTAAGTCTCTTGCTAAACTATCTAATGTAGGTGTGTTTGCACTTGCTGCTGAACCGCCCTGATGACTGCCTGATTCACTGCTTCCTAAAAGCTGTAACACTTGTTGACGAGCTTTATTAAGACTAACCCCAAGATTATTTAATACTCTTGCGGCAACCCCTTCTCCTTCTCGAATAAGACCTAACAAAATATGTTCTGTTCCTACATATGAATGTCCTAATTTTCTTGCTTCGTCCATCGATAGTTCAATAACTTTTTTTGCTCGTGGTGTATAGTGAATAGTTTGGGAGGCATCCTGCCCACGTCCTATAAGATTTTCTACTTCTTCTTGGATTTTTTCTGGACCTAACCCTAATGCTAGTAAAGCTTTAGCAGCTATTCCTTCTCCTTCTCGAACTAACCCAAGCAGAATATGCTCAGTTCCAATATTATTATGTCCTAAACGAATTGCCTCTTCTTGTGAAAGTGCTAGTACCTTTTGGGCTCTTTCCGTAAAACGTCCAAACATCATGCTTTCATCCTCCCTATACTCATTATATTGATTTCAATTTAAGTCTTTCCCTTATTAGAGATGCGCGACGAATGTCACGATCATTAGGATTCATTTGACCACCAGCATATAATTGTAGAAATCCAGGCTGAGTTAATATTAAAAGCTCGTTTAAAATATTTTTAGAAATACCTTTTATATAGCCCATATCAATTCCTAATCGAACATCGGAAAGACATTTTGCAGCTTCTTTTGTTTCAATAATTCGACTGTGACAGAGTGTTCCGTAAGATCGGTATACTCTGTCTTCTAATTGTATGTTAGAAGTTTCAGCTAATGCCTCTCTTGCTTGTTTTTCCTGTTCAATCAGTTGGTTCACAACACTTTTTAATTCATCTACAATGTCCTTTTCAGATTTGCCTAGTGTTATTTGATTTGATATTTGAAATATATTCCCTTGCGCTTCGCTGCCTTCTCCATATATCCCCCTAACTACTAAACCTAAATGATTAATAGCTGGAATAATGCGATTCATTTGCTGGGTTAGTACCATTCCAGGTAGATGCAGCATTACTGACGCTCTTAAACCTGTTCCAATATTTGTTGGACAACTTGTTAAATAGCCCATTTCGAGATGATACGCATAATCAATTTGCTGTTCTAACCAATCATCAATCCTACTCGCTAATTCTAACCCTTCTAAAAGCTGCAATCCTGGCTTAATGCATTGAATACGAATATGATCTTCTTCATTAAGCATAATGCTAATTTCTTCATTATCTGAAATTATACATGCTCCAAATGCAGCTTCTTCTGCAAGCTGGGGGCTGATTAAATGTTTTTCTACTAAAACACTTTTTTCCAATCCTTGAAGATCATCCATATAAAGTAATTCTAAATCGCCTATACCTAAAGATTCCTGATCCTTTAATTGATTTTTCACCGCTTGAATTACTTCAGCAGCTTCCTCATTAGAAAACAAAATCGGAAATTTTATTTTTTTTATATTTCTAGCTAATCTAATTCGAGAGGTTAATACAATGTCAGAATCAGGACCGTCTGAACACATCCAGGATGTTTTTGACTTGTTTATAAATTTTTCCAAAGACACCCTTAATCGCCTCCCTTATTAAACGCTAATAACTGCTTTGTTTTCTCTCTTATTTCATCCCGAATCTCTGCTGCCTTTTCAAACTCTTCCTTGTTGATTAACTCTTTAAGCTCATCTTTTAATTTTTCAATATCTTTTTTTATTAAAATATGACCGCCAATTTTTTCAGGAATTTTCCCTTTGTGTTCCATGTTTCCCCCATGCAGTCTTTTCAGAACAGGCTGCAGTTGATCCTTAAATGTTTCATAACAATTGGGACATCCAAATCTTCCTATTTTTATAAACTGAGGAAATGTCATCGAGCAGGTTCTACATTGTAATACTTCCTCTTTTTTATAAGGATTTTGTTTAATCTGCTGAAAACTAGGTTCTATATTTAATAAATTTGCTAATAAGCTATTAATCGATAAACCAGAGGAACCATTAATCATAAATAGTTCACCTTTTTCTGCTGCACATTGTTCACACAGATGAAATTCTGTTTTAGTTCCATTAATGCTTTTCGAAAAATGAAGTGTTGCAGGTCTTATATTACACTCTGAACAAATCATATTTTCACCTCACATAACTGAGTTTTATTTATATTTTAATGTAGTTAACATTGCCTTTAATATTCTTGCTCGTAATTCATCTCTATATGGCAATTCAAGATATAAAACAGATCGGTCAATTACACTAAGCATAATTTTTGCTTCTCTATTATTAATTACCTCTTCTTCCACTAGACGATAAATAACATCCTCCGCACTGCTTTGAGGTATACGACTTTGAATAAGGGTTAATAATTGGTCAATTAAATCAGCGTAATCATAGGATTGCACTTTCATGATACGAATAAAACCCCCGCCGCCTCGTTTGCTTTCTACAACATATCCTTTTTCCATTGTAAAACGCGTGTTAATCACATAGTTTATTTGGGAGGGAACACAGGAAAACTTATCAGCAACTTCACTTCGCTTTATTTCTACTAATGATTTTTCGCTCATTTCCAGTACTTCTTTTAAGTAGTGTTCAATTATATCCGAAATATTTCTCACCCAGCCTCCCCCTTCTGACTTTGACTATATTTGACTATAATTATACATGAAACTACTTATCAATCGCAACGTAGACGTTCTACTAATTTTCCCATTTTAATTACTTCCCAAACCTCTATCCTGTTTTTCTTTATATCAAAGGGGGGATTTTCAATAATAAAAGATTGAGTTATCTATAATATAGTCTGATTTTTCTATATTTTCAAGTAAGACGAATAGCATTTTTTCTCTTATTCTTTTGCTTCCAAAAAAATCATAAGGATAAATTAGTTCATTGTTAATAAAAATCCACTAATCATAACTTTTAAATGGAATGTATTTTATTATGAATTCTTTGTGACAAGAAAGGTTATTTGCTATGCAGATATAGAATATAGTCTATAGAAATAGAGAGAGAGGTCTTTATGATAAAATGAACATAAACAATAAATTTATCTGTAAAATTCTTCAGCTTCTTCATATATTTCTAGGCATTGGTGGATTTTATGGAGGAATATCATTATTAATTCAACCAAACGGTGATTTATTACAACTTCCCTTATCTTTATTGTCTTCATCACCTTTTCCTAACTTTACTATTCCTGGAATAATTTTAGTCATTCTGTTCGGGATTAGTCCTATAGTTACTTCAGTTGCTTTATTCTTCAAATGGAATTGGAATGGCATTTCCAGCTTAACTGTTTTTAAAGATAAACATTGGTCTTGGAATTTTTCTTTATATATTGGGTTTGCACTAATTATATGGATTACCGTACAAGCATATTTAATAAAGAGTTTTTCTACTATACAGTTAATTTATTCTTTTCTTGGCATTGGCATTTTGATTTTCACTTTACTGCCATCTGTTCAGTCCTTTTATAAGATAAAGTAAGCAGTATAGCTTGGTTTAAATTCTATTACCTGCTTCTATACATAAAAAGGATAAATTTCCTTGTGCTTCATCGAAATGCGAATATTCTAAGGGGAGAGTTTCAGCTCACTAGCGGGAGAATTTTTTCGGATTTTGAGCATCTTGATAAGAAGGATACTGACTGTTCTTTAGAAATTGGTAAAAAAATTAGCAGCTTCACTCATCTAAATAAAATAGATAAATTTCAATACAAAAAAGGTACTCAATAATTGAGTACCTTTTTTAGTGCCTGGCGACGTCCTACTCTCACAGGGGGAGAGCCCCCAACTACCATCGGCGCTGAGAAGCTTAACTTCCGTGTTCGGTATGGGAACGGGTGTGACCTTCTCGCTATCGCCACCAGACTATTTTGTTTTTGAGAGTTGTTCCCTCAAAACTAGATTATGTGTAAGAAGAAAGAACCGAATTAATCATTTTTAGTTAAGTC
>JBDNRM010000004.1:0-14847 GCA_047718615.1 Bacillus sp. (in: firmicutes)
TCACCCTTTTCTCATTGCTCTAAACCAAGTTATGCTAATACATGAAGAGGAATTTCTAACTGCGAAGTTTGAGTAATAAGAAAAATATATGTCTATAGTATTTTTTTTTATTATTTATGCGTTTTCGTATTTTGTTTTTTTGAAAATAAGTAGGTGGAAAACTGTGACATTATGATGAACCATCGTATAAGCAATTATAATTTGTACAATATATAAGTCTGTTTTGTACAAAAAACGAGCTGATTAATAGGAAAGAGAATTTGAAAGATCAAATTTTTCGTATATAGATATTTATTTCTCTTAGAAAAGTTGTTATTCTACAATTTTATTTTAGGGTAAAAAAGTATACGTTTTCTTATGTAGGATATAATCAATCCTTCTCATGGAAAAATGACAAATAAGTAAAATTTTCCTGATGAAAATATTGTTCATCCTAACTAGCAACTAAAAAGTGTTGCAATCTTTAGTAATTAATTCCTTCCGTTTCGTTTACATCGTTGTAAATAGGCAATTATAATAGAAGTATTAAACTTATTGGAGACTCTCTTCTTGAATTTTTCACGTAAATAAAAATAGAATTTCCAAGGGATATAAGGAGTGGTTTTTTGTTAGAAAGCAGTATTACAATGGTATTAATTATTTTGGTTATTAACATTGTATATGTATCTTTTTCTACAATAAGAGTGATATTGACTCTAAAGGGACGAAGATATTTAGCGGCAGGACTAAGCATGATTGAAGTGGTTATATATGTAATTGGATTAGGGTTAGTATTGGATAACTTGGATCAAATACAGAATTTAATCGCTTATGCAGTTGGATATGCTATTGGAGTTATCGTGGGGATGAAGATAGAAGAAAAGCTTGCATTAGGATATATTACAGCTAATGTAATTACGAAAGAGTATGATAAAGATTTGCCGAAAGCTTTAAGAGAACAAGGCTATGGGGTTACTAATTGGGTGACTCATGGTTTAGAAGGAGATAGAATGGCACTGCAGATATTAACTCCTAGAAAATATGAACTTCGGTTATATCAGCAAATTAAAGAATTGGATCCGAAAGCATTTATTATTGTTTATGAACCAAAAACAATACATGGTGGATTTTGGGTGAAGAGTGTAAGGAAAGGAAAATTATTTCATGGGTCAAAAAATGAAGTTTGAAGTCAAAGAAAATGAAACGATTGGAGAATGCCTCGATAGGATAAAACTGGAAGGATATACTCCCATTAAAAGAATAGAAAAACCTATTTTCAAAGAAGAAGTTAAAAATGGAAGTGCATCATATGAACCGATAGCACAGAAGATTATTTTTGAAGCAGTAAAAAATTAAAGTTAAATCACGAACATTAATGGTAATCAATAAATAATTGTTCGATTTTTTATTGACAAAATACAAAAAGGCTTGTTAATATGATATAGTGTTAAGGAAAAGGAAAATAATTTAACAATTTAATAGCCCTCATATAATAATGGGAATATGGCCCATAAGTTTCTACCCGGTAACCGTAAATCACTGGACTATGAGGGAAAGTTAATGATGCCAGTAGAAGAATAGCTTGCTCTATTTCTCTATCGCTTTAGCCCTGGACGGATACTTTCTCTCTAATAGTAGAAGCATCTGGCTGGGGCTTTTTATATGGAAAACAACAATTAGGGATTTGGAGGGGAAACATGACCGCTCAAATTGGCATTATCATGGGCAGTAAATCAGATTGGGAAACAATGCAACATGCGTGTGACATGCTTGATCTGTTTGAAGTAAGCTATGAAAAAAAAGTGGTTTCAGCGCATCGTACTCCTGATTTAATGTTTGAATATGCAGAAGAAGCAAGAAATAGAGGAATTAAAGTTATTATTGCTGGAGCAGGAGGAGCTGCGCATCTCCCGGGAATGGTTGCGGCGAAAACGACATTGCCCGTTATCGGAGTTCCAGTACAGTCCAAGGCTTTGAATGGATTGGATTCATTATTATCGATTGTGCAAATGCCTGGCGGGGTGCCAGTCGCAACAGTAGCAATTGGAAAAGCAGGAGCTACGAATGCAGGAATTCTTGCAGCTCAAATTCTTGGTGCTACTGACCACGAATTAGCAGATAGAATTGCACTAGTAAGAGAACGAACCAAAAAAGAGGTTATGGAAAGTAGTGATGAGCTTGTCTAATTCAATGATTCTGCCAGGTCAAACGATTGGAATTATTGGCGGAGGACAGTTGGGAAGAATGATGGCACTTGCAGCAAAAGTGCAAGGATTTCGCATTGCTGTATTAGATCCGTTTGAAGATTCTCCATGTTGCCAAGTAGCTGATTACAAAATAGTTGATGCTTATGACAGCATTTCTGCTATTCAAAAGCTTGCAAAAATTAGTGATGTTATCACTTACGAATTTGAAAATATCGATGCTGCAGCATTAGACTGGCTTAAAAAGAATGCAAATGTTCCTCAAGGATCCTCGCTGCTTGAAATAACGCAGGATCGAATCAAAGAAAAACAGGCAATTCAACAGGCCGGTGTAAAGGTTGCACCATTTAAAATAATAGAAGAATGCATAGATATTAAAACAGGTCTTGCTGAGTTGGGATATCCAGCTGTTTTAAAAACTGCTCGTGGAGGTTATGATGGAAAGGGTCAATATGTTATAACAGACAGCAGCCAAATAGCAGAAGCAGAAATCCTCTTAAATAATGGACCTTGTGTGTTAGAAAAATGGATTCCTTTTGAAAAAGAAATCTCGGTTATTGTAACAAGAAGTGGAAAAGGGGAAAGCACTGTTTTTCCAGTAAGTGAGAATATTCATATAAATAACATTTTACATGAATCGATTGTTCCAGCTAGAATTAGCGAATATGCAAAAGATCAGGCAATTGAAAAAGCGAATATGTTAGCTGAACATTTAGGTTTAGTGGGAACATTGGCCGTAGAAATGTTTCTTGCTGTAAATGATGATATTTATATAAATGAATTAGCTCCAAGACCACATAATTCAGGGCATTATACAATTGAGGCATGTGAAACTTCTCAGTTTGAACAGCATATACGAGCAGTCTGTAATTGGCCATTGGCTAGCACAAGACTATTAAGACCTGCTGTAATGGTTAATATTCTAGGAGAGCATCAAGCACATATTATTAATAAGATTTCAGATCTTCAAGATTGGAAAATCCATTTATATGGAAAAGAAGAACCGAAAGAAAAAAGAAAAATGGGTCATGCGACATTGCTTCGTTCATCCGTTGAAATTGCTTTAGATGAAATCGAGAATACTAACATTTGGAATTTACAGACAGAAAAAATCGGAGGATAAAAGATGATCGATCGTTACACAAGACCAGAAATGGGCAATATTTGGACAGAACAAAATCGCTTTCAAGCATGGTTGGAAGTAGAAATCCTTGCTTGTGAAGCATGGGTGAAGCTGGGAGATATTCCTGAAGAAGATGTGAAAAAAATTCGTGAAAATGCTTCTTTTGACATCGAACGCATTCAAGAAATCGAGTTGGATACGAGACATGATGTTGTTGCTTTTACAAGAGCTGTATCGGAAACACTTGGTGAAGAAAGAAAATGGGTTCATTATGGTTTGACTTCAACGGATGTTGTAGATACAGCAACATCTTACTTAATCAGACAAGCAAATGAGATTTTGTTGAAAGATATTGAGAATTTTATAGAGGTCTTAAAAAACAAAGCACAAGAACATAAATATACCGTAATGATGGGACGTACGCATGGGGTTCACGCAGAGCCAACAACATTTGGTCTTAAGCTGGCATTATGGTATGAAGAAATGAAGCGGAATTTAGACAGATTTAAAGCGGCAGCAGCTGGAATTGAATATGGAAAAATCTCTGGTGCTGTTGGAACATATGCGAACATTGATCCTTTTGTGGAGAAATATGTTTGTGAGCAATTAGGGTTAAAGCCTGCACCAATTTCTACGCAAACATTACAACGTGACAGACATGCTGACTATATGTCAACACTTGCTTTAGTTGCAACATCGATTGAGAAATTTGCTGTCGAAATTCGTGGATTGCAAAAAAGTGAAACAAGAGAGGTGGAAGAATTTTTTGCAAAAGGGCAAAAGGGATCTTCCGCTATGCCACATAAACGTAATCCAATTGGGTCAGAAAACATGGCTGGACTTGCTAGAGTAATTCGCGGCTATATGCTGACTGCTTACGAAAATGTACCGTTATGGCATGAAAGAGATATTTCTCATTCATCAGCAGAACGCATTATCATTCCAGACGCAACCATCGCATTAAACTATATGTTGAATCGTTTCAGCAATATCGTAAAGAATTTAACCGTATTTCCAGAGAATATGAAACGCAACATGGATCGTACATTAGGATTAATATATTCTCAACGTGTTTTATTAGCATTAATCGACAAAGGTTTAACAAGAGAAGAAGCATACGATACGGTGCAGCCAAGAGCAATGGAATCATGGGAAAAGCAAGTGCCTTTCCGAAATCTTGTTGATGCAGATGAAGTTATTTCAGCTAAATTAACAAAAGAAGAAATTGATGATTGTTTTGATTACCATTTTCATATTAAACATGTGGATACCATTTTTTCAAGACTTGGACTTTAAGAAATATTGGATATAGATCCCCTTTGTATCTTTGAGGGGTTCTAGTCCTCCTAGTAAGCTAGCAGTATAGCGAAGCAAGTTTTTTATAAATTTTCGTTTTATCCCTAATTTTTTTGATAAGGAGACTCTTCAAATGGAAAAGAGAGCTTTATTGTATGAAGGAAAAGCAAAAAGAGTATATGGAACAGATGAGGATAATATTGTTTGGTTAGAATATAAAGACTCTGCAACTGCATTTAATGGTGAAAAAAAAGCGACGATTACTGGTAAAGGTCAACTGAATAATGAAATTACTAGTTTGCTATTTTTAAAGTTGAAAGAGTTAGGCGTGCATTCGCATTTTATTGAAAAAATATCAGCAACTGAACAGCTGGTGAAAAAGGTAACTATTATACCTTTAGAGGTGGTTGTACGAAATGTTGCAGCTGGCAGTATTTCAAAAAGATTAGGAATAAAAGAAGGATTGCCATTATCGAAGCCAATGGTAGAGTTTTATTACAAAGACGATGCACTTGGCGACCCACTGATGACGGAAGATCATATCGAAGAATTAAAGCTTGCTACGGTGGAAGAAGTAAAAACGCTGAAGAAGAAAGCCTTAGAAGTGAATCAGGTATTAAGTGATTTCTTTTCTGAATTAGGCATTCAACTAATTGATTTTAAGTTGGAATTTGGCAAGGATGTAGACGGGGAAATATTGCTTGCAGATGAAATATCACCTGACACATGCCGTTTATGGGATAAAGAAACAAATGAAAAACTAGATAAAGATGTTTTTCGCCGTGATTTAGGGAATTTAACAGAGGCTTATCAGAATATTCTAGCAAGACTAGGGGGACAACAGCATGTATAAAGTGAAAGTATATATCACATTAAGAGAAAGTGTATTAGATCCACAAGGGAACGCAGTGAAAAGTTCATTGCATTCATTAAACTATAACGAAGTAAGCGATGTACGCATCGGTAAATATTTAGAGCTGACGATTGATAAAACAGATAGAGATCTTGATAAAGTAGTACAAGAAATGTGCGAGCGTTTATTAGCAAATACCGTAATTGAAGATTATAGCTATGAAGTTGAGGAGGTTGTTGCACAGTGAAATTCGCAGTTGTCGTATTTCCAGGATCCAATTGTGATGTCGACATGTTCCACGCAATTAAGGATGAATTAGGGGAAGAAGTAGAATACGTTTGGCATGATGCAGAAAGCTTGGATAAGTATGACGGAATTTTACTGCCGGGTGGGTTCTCTTATGGAGACTACTTACGTTCCGGTGCAATTGCTAGATTCAGCAATGTAATGAAAGAAGTAGTGAAGGCAGCAGAAGCTGGAAAACCGGTTTTAGGTGTATGCAATGGGTTTCAAATTTTATTGGAGGCAGGGTTGCTTCCTGGGGCAATGAGAAGAAATGAAAGTTTAAAATTCATTTGCCGTCCAGTGGAATTAAAAGTAGCAAACAATAATACGATATTTTCTTCCGCATATGAGCCAGAAGAAGTTATTTCTATTCCGATTGCCCATGGAGAAGGAAATTACTATTGCGATGAAGAAACGTTAGCATCTTTAAAACAAAATAATCAAATTGTATTCACATATAATGGAAACAATCCGAACGGAAGTTTAGAAGATATTGCTGGAATTGTAAATGCAAAAGGGAATGTATTAGGAATGATGCCGCATCCCGAGAGAACAGTAGATGAACTGTTAGGTGGAGCAGACGGTTTAAAAATTTTCAAATCAATAGTTAGTCAGTGGAGGGAAGCAAATGTCATTAATGCTTGAGCCAAGTCCAGAACAAATTAAAACAGAAGAAATTTACAAACAGATGGGTGTAACGGACGAAGAATTTGCGATGGTGGAAAAAATTCTAGGTCGCCTTCCAAACTATACAGAAACAGGATTATTCTCCGTAATGTGGTCCGAACATTGCAGCTATAAAAATTCAAAACCTGTATTAAAGAAGTTCCCAACTACTGGTCCACAAGTATTGCAAGGTCCTGGTGAGGGTGCAGGAATTGTAGATATCGGTGATGGTCAAGCTGTTGCTTTTAAAATTGAAAGTCATAACCACCCGTCAGCAATTGAACCATATCAAGGTGCTGCAACAGGTGTCGGCGGAATCATTCGTGATGTTTTCTCCATGGGAGCAAGACCAATTGCTATTCTAAACTCGTTGCGTTTTGGTGAATTAGATAATGCTCGCACAAAATATCTCTTTAAAGAAGTAGTGGCGGGCATTGCAGGATACGGCAACTGCATCGGCATCCCGACGGTTGGCGGCGAAATTGCTTTTGATGACTCTTATGCTGGCAATCCACTTGTTAATGCTATGTGTGTTGGTTTAATTAACCATGAGGATATTAAAAAAGGGCAGGCACATGGTGTAGGAAACACAGTAATGTATGTTGGAGCGAAAACTGGTCGTGATGGAATTCACGGGGCAACCTTTGCTTCAGAAGAGCTGACAGAAAACTCGGATGAAAAACGTCCAGCTGTTCAAGTAGGCGATCCATTTATGGAAAAACTATTGCTTGAAGCATGCTTAGAACTTATTCAATCAGATGCACTTGTAGGAATACAAGATATGGGTGCTGCAGGTCTTGCAAGCTCGAGTGCAGAAATGGCGAGTAAAGCTGGATCCGGGATTGAAATGAACTTGGATTTAGTTCCACAACGTGAATTAGGAATGACTGCATACGAAATGATGTTATCAGAATCACAAGAACGCATGCTGATTGTTGTGAAAAAAGGAAGAGAACAGGAAATTAAAGATCTTTTCCATAAATATGATTTAGAGGCAGTATCCATTGGAGTAGTAACAGATGATAAAATGCTGCGTTTACTTCATAAAGGGGAAATAGTAGCAAATGTCCCGGCTGATGCATTGGCAGAAGATGCTCCTGTTTATCATAAGCCATCAGCGGAGCCACAGTATTTCCGTGATTTCCAAGAGATGGAGAATGCAGTACCTGCTGTTAAAAACTATAGTGAAACACTTATTAATCTATTAAAACAACCGACTATCGCAAGTAAAGAATGGGTTTATGATCAATATGATTATATGGTTCGCACAAATACAGTGGTTTCACCTGGTTCAGATGCTGCCGTTGTCCGTATTCGTGGTACAAAAAAAGCTTTAGCGATGACAACAGACTGCAATGCTCGTTATTTGTATCTTGATCCAAAAACTGGCGGGAAAATTGCTGTTGCAGAGGCGGCACGTAACATCGTATGTTCTGGTGCAGAGCCATTAGCGATTACAGATAACTTAAACTTTGGAAATCCAGAAAAACCAGAGATTTTCTGGCAGATTGAAAAAGCAGCAGAAGGTATAAGTGAAGCATGTGTAACATTAAATGCACCAGTTATCGGCGGAAACGTATCTTTATATAATGAAACAAATGGAACAGCTATCTACCCAACTCCAGTAATTGGAATGGTAGGTTTAATAAAAGACACAGAGCATATTACTACACAAGAATTTAAAGAAGCTGGCGACTTGATTTATCTATTAGGAGAAACGAAAGATGAATTTGGCGGAAGCGAGCTTCAAAAACTATTAAATGGTGCTATTTCAGGAAAATCACCAGCATTGGATTTAGAAAAAGAACAAGCATATCAAACGGTTGTTCTTGAAGCAATTCGCTCAGGTCTTATCGCATCTGCACATGATTTAGCAGAAGGCGGATTAGCCGTTGCTGCTGCAGAAAGTTTGATTGGCGCAAGAGGATTAGGAGCGAATATTGATCTAACTGGAAATCCAGTTTCCGCATTATTTAGTGAGTCTCAATCCCGCTTCTTGCTTAGTGTAAAACCAGAAAACAAAGCAGCGTTTGAAAAATTAGTTCCAGCTGCATTAATCGGAAAAGTAACAGATTCAGCCGTTCTGACTATTAGCCAAGGGGAAAATATTCTGATAAATGAACAGGTAGGATCTTTAGAGGATGCCTGGAGAGGAGCAATTCCATGCTTGCTGAAATAAGAGGGTTAAATGAGGAATGTGGAATTTTTGGTGTATGGGGACATGAAGATGCCGCACAGCTTACCTATTATGGACTTCACAGCTTACAACATCGTGGGCAGGAAGGAACAGGTATTGTTGCAACAGATGGAGAAAAGCTAAAAGGAATTAAAGGGGAAGGCCTTGTTTCTGAAATTTTCACACAAGATGCAATAAAAGAATTAACAGGTAAAGCAGCTATTGGTCATGTTCGTTATGCAACGGCAGGCGGTGGAGGATATGAAAATGTCCAACCACTTCTGTTCCACTTCCAAAGCGGCAGTATGGCACTAGCGCATAATGGAAATCTAGTAAATGCAACTGGTTTAAAGAATCAGCTGGAAGCACAAGGAAGCATATTTCAAACAAGCTCTGATACAGAAGTTGTTGCCCATTTAATAAGAAAAGGTGGTTTTTCTGCTTTTAATGAACGGGTGAAAAATGCATTATCTATGGTTAAAGGTGCATATGCTTTCTTAATTATGACTGAAACGGAATTAATGGTTGCGTTAGATCCTAATGGCATGAGACCTCTATCTTTAGGGAAATTAGGAGATGCATACGTAGTGGCATCTGAAACATGTGCATTTGATGTAGTAGGCGCAGAATTTATCCGTGACGTGTTACCAGGAGAGCTATTAATTATTGATGATAATGGCTTCCGTTCAGAGATGTTCTCAGTTGCTTCTAATATAGCAATGTGTACGATGGAATATGTTTATTTTTCAAGACCAGATAGCAATATTAATGGTATAAACGTTCATACAGCACGTAAAAATCTTGGAAAACAATTAGCTGTTGAAGCACCCATTGAAGCAGATGTTGTAACAGGTGTACCTGACTCCAGTATATCTGCAGCCATTGGTTATGCGGAAGCAACCGGTATTCCCTATGAATTAGGATTAATTAAAAACCGTTATGTCGGCCGTACATTTATACAACCATCTCAAACCTTAAGAGAACAAGGGGTAAAAATGAAGCTTTCCCCAGTTCGTGGAGTTGTTGAGGGGAAACGGGTTATTATGGTCGATGATTCGATTGTTCGCGGCACAACAAGTAAACGAATTGTTACGATGCTGAGGGAAGCTGGCGCAACGGAGGTACATGTTTTAATTAGTTCTCCTCCTATTAAAAATCCTTGTTTTTATGGGATTGATACATCTACAAAAGAAGAATTAATTGCCTCTAAATATTCCGTTGAAGAACTTCGTGAAATAATTGGAGCAGATTCTTTAATCTTCTTGAGTACAGAAGGCATGATAGATGCAATTGGAAGAACAGACGATAGTGAAAATAAAGGTCATTGTCTAGCTTGTTTTACAGGAAAATATCCAACAGAAATCTATCCATCCACTTTGCATCCATATGAAAAAGTGTAACGGATTGCCTAATTAATTTGAGAGTGCCACTTTTCAGGGTAGACGCTCATGCAACAGAACTTGCACCATGGTGTATGAAAAGAATAGTTTTCTTAAGTTTATTGTTGTAGTTAAAGCAGGCTGCGGACTAATTGAGCGTGTGCATTACTTTTTCAAGGTATTCCATAGAAAAAAGAAAAAGCGGCATGATAGTATGTCGCTTTTCTTTTGAAAAAAACCTATCCATATAAAACAGATATTTTAACACAAAGAGCAAAGTATACCATTAGATTTCTCCATTCATTTTCTAAGAAAATAGGAGCAGACATACAAAATCTCAAAATGTTGTACGTCATGCTAGTGCGATATACTATAGGAGGATAAACAATGGCTGAAGCTTATAAACAAGCAGGTGTAAATATTGAAGCAGGGTATGAAGCAGTTACAAGAATGAAAAAACATGTAAAGAAGACAATGAGACCAGGTGTCATGGGCGGACTCGGCGGATTCGGTGGAATGTTTGATTTATCGGTGCTGAACTTAACCAATCCTGTATTAGTTTCAGGGACAGATGGTGTTGGAACGAAGCTTATGCTTGCTTTTTTATTAGATCAACATGATACGATTGGCATTGATGCAGTAGCAATGTGTGTGAATGATATCGTCGTTCAAGGAGCGGAACCGATTTATTTTCTTGATTATATTGCTTGTGGAAAAGCAGAACCAGCAAAGATTGAAGCAATTGTTAAAGGAATAGCAGATGGCTGTGAACAAGCAGGCTGCGCATTAGTTGGCGGAGAAACAGCAGAAATGCCAGGTATGTATAGTGAAGAAGAGTATGATTTAGCAGGGTTTGCTGTTGGAGCTTGTGAAAAGGAAAATCTCATTACAGGTGAAAAGATTAAAGCAGGGGATGTTTTAATCGGTTTAGCTTCGAGCGGAATTCATAGCAACGGCTATTCTTTAGTAAGAAAGTTGTTTTTAGAAGAAGCAAAAATGTCTTTAACAGATTATGTGGAGGAATTAGGCTGCACACTTGGAGAAGAGTTAATTAAACCGACTAAAATATATGTAAAATCTATTTTATCTGCATTAAAACAATTTGAAATAAAAGGAATTGCTCATATTACAGGCGGCGGTTTTATTGAAAACATTCCAAGAATGCTTCCAGAAGGATTTGGTATGGAGCTTCATGAAAGCAATTGGGAAGTGCCAGCAGTTTTTGAATTGATGGAATCGATTGGGAAACTAGACCGTAAAGAAATGTATAATATTTTTAATATGGGAACTGGTATGGTTTTAGCTGTGAATAAAAAACAAGAAGAAGAAATTCTTACCCATTTTGAAAGCATTGGCGAAAAAGCCTATACAATTGGAAAGGTAACAGAAGATGGTGAAATAAACATCGTCTTGAAATAGGTGGAGAATAGAAATGAAAAATATTGCTATTTTTGCATCAGGAAGCGGATCGAATTTTCAGGCGATTGTAGATGCAGTCGAAAGCAAGAAAATCCATGCAAACATAAGTTTATTAGTATGTGATAAACCAGAAGCTTATGTATTGGAACGGGCAGGAAAACATCATATTCCTACTTATGTTTTTTCAGCTAAAAGATTTCAGACTAAAGCGGCATATGAACAAGAAATATTAAATGAACTAAAATCAAAAAGAGTGGATTTAATTATACTTGCAGGTTATATGCGGTTAATCGGTGATACACTTTTGCAGGCATTTCCGCAGCAAATTGTAAATGTTCATCCTTCTTTGCTTCCACAATTTCCTGGAAAAGATGCAATTGGACAAGCACTCAAAGCAGGTGTTCCAAAAACTGGTATAACTATTCATTATGTGGATGAAGGGATGGATACTGGTCCGACCATTGCTCAACAGGAAGTAACGGTTGAAAAAAATGAAACAATAGAAAGCTTGCAAACAAAGATTCATTCTTTAGAACATAAACTTTATCCAGAGGTTATTAAAACTTTGCTTTAACAGGCAAAAGCCGCGGGCTGCAACATTAATTGGAGGGGTATAAACACATGAAAAAAAGAGCGTTAATAAGTGTATCGGATAAAACGGGAATTACAGATTTTGCTAAGGAACTGCATGAACTAGGATATGAATTGATTTCAACTGGGGGAACAAAAAAGGCAATACAAGACAGTGGTATTCCTGTATTGAGTGTTAGTGAAGTAACTGGATTTCCAGAAATTTTAGAAGGACGAGTAAAAACACTTAATCCATTTATTCATGGGGGATTGCTTGCGAAATTTGACGAACCTAGTCATCAAGAGCAGTTAAAAGAGCATCAAATTGACCCAATTCAAATTGTTTGTGTTAACCTGTATCCTTTCCAGCAAACGATTGCCAAAAAAGATGTTTCAGTAGAGGATGCGATTGAAAACATTGATATAGGCGGACCAACTATGCTTCGAGCTTCTGCAAAAAACCATCAGTATGTGACAGTAGTAGTGGATCCAGTTGATTATACAACGGTTATTGAGGAGCTAAAACAAAGCGGGGACGTACAGTTTGCAACAAGACGTAGATTAGCTGCTAAAGTCTTCCGTCATACTGCTTCTTATGATTCAATGATTGCTCAGTATATGACAGAGCTTACCGAAGAAGAAACGCCGGAGAAATTAACGGTGACATATGAATTAAAACAATCATTACGATATGGAGAGAATCCTCATCAACGTGCTGCTTTTTATCGTAGACCATTAGGATCTGATTTCTCCATTGCCAATGCTGCACAGTTGCATGGAAAAGAACTATCTTATAACAACATTAATGATGCGGATGCAGCCATTCAGATTGTAAAAGAATTTAAAGAACCTGCAGCAGTTGCGGTAAAGCATAGTAATCCATGTGGAGTAGGAACTGGTGAAGATATTTTTACTGCTTTCTCAAAAGCTTTTGAAGCAGACCCGGTGTCTATATTTGGTGGAATTATTGCGTTGAACCGTGAAGTAGATGCACAAACAGCGGAAAAACTTCGTGAAATTTTCTTAGAAATTATTATTGCTCCTTCTTTCTCAGAAGAAGCGTTGACTATTTTACAAGGGAAAAAGAATCTGCGTTTATTAACAATTCCATTTGCTAGTGGCAATAATAAAGAAATGAAGTTTGCTTCTATTGAAGGTGGATTATTAACACAAGATTTTGATCGTTATACATTGGATGACGCAGCGATTACGATTCCTACTGAAAAAAAACCAACAGATGAAGAATGGGAAGCATTAAAGTTCGGTTGGAAGATTGTTAAGCATGTAAAATCAAATGCAATCGTTGTAAATGATAAAGAAATGACGCTTGGCATTGGAGCAGGGCAAATGAATCGTGTCGGAGCTGCTAAAATAGCGCTGGAGCAGGCTGGTGAAAAGAGCGTTGGCGCAGTATTGGCATCTGATGCTTTCTTCCCGATGGATGATACAGTGGAAGCTGCTGCGAAAGCAGGAATTACAGCAATTATTCAAACAGGCGGCAGCATTAGAGATGAAGATTCTATTAAAAAAGCAAATGAATATGGAATTGCTATGGTGTTAACAGGGGTAAGACATTTCAAACATTAAACCTTTAGCTGGAGGATGGAGACAAAATGAAGATACTCGTAATTGGGCGCGGTGGAAGAGAACATACCATTTGTACAAAGGTGAAGGAAAGCGAGAAGGTAGAAACTGTTTTTGTTGCACCAGGTAATGTTGGAATGACTGATGTAGCAGAGCGTGTTGCAATTGAGGAAACGGATGTAGACAAACTAGTTGATTTTGCTTTAACAAATAGCATTGATTTAACGATTGTTGGTCCAGAGGTTCCTTTGCTTGCAGGAGTGGTAGACAAGTTTGAAGATGCTGGATTAAAGGTTTTTGGTCCTAAACAGAAAGCAGCTGAAATTGAAGGAAGCAAATCCTTTGCAAAGGATATTATGAAAAAATATGAAATACCTACTGGAGAATATGCTACTTTTTCTGATTATGAACAAGCAAAAGCATATATACAAGAAAAAGGTGCTCCTATTGTCATAAAAGCAGATGGTTTAGCTGCAGGTAAAGGTGTAACTGTAGCCATGACGATGGAAGAAGCATTGGCAAGTATTGAAGAAATGCTTTTGGATGAAAAATTCGGCAGTGCATCGGCAACAGTAGTTATTGAAGAGTTCTTAGCTGGTGAGGAATTTTCATTAATGGCTTTTGTGAATGGGGAAACGGTTATTCCTCTTGAAATTGCTCAAGATCATAAAAGAGCATTTGATGGTGATAAAGGACCTAATACGGGTGGAATGGGGGCTTATTCTCCTGTACCGCATATTCCAGCGAATACCGTACAAGCAGCGATTGAAACCATTGTTATACCAACTGCGAAAGCGATGGTGAAAGAAGGAAGATCTTTTACTGGAATTTTGTATGCAGGATTAATTGCTACCGATCAAGGGCCAAAAGTAATCGAATATAACGCTCGCCTTGGGGATCCTGAAACACAAGTAGTTTTGCCGAGAATGAAATCTGACTTGGTTGAAGTGCTTTTGGAAGTATTAGCAGGCAACATCCCAACCATTGAATGGTATGAAGAAGATATGTTAGGGGTTGTAATTGCATCCAAAGGATATCCTGATCATTATGAAAAAGGCGCCGTAATAAAAGGGTTGGATAAAATGGAAGGCGTATCTATCTTTCATGCCGGAACAGCAACAAATGAGTCAGGCGATTTTATCACAGATGGCGGCCGAGTATTATTAGTTGCAGCTAAAAGTGCCACATTAAAAGCTGCACAAACAAAAGTATATAACCAATTAACAAAATTAGAAAGCGATGGCGTCTTCTATCGCCAAGACATAGGCTACAAAGCAATTAAGTAAGAAAAGCGAAGTCGCCTTGAAAGCCCC
>JBDNRM010000004.1:14947-60590 GCA_047718615.1 Bacillus sp. (in: firmicutes)
GAAGAAAAATGTTCTCTTTCCTCAAAAAGTGTTCTTTACTTTTAGAGGAAAGAGGTTATCTTTCACAGGGGCTAGGCGATGAAGCTAGACAAAGAAAAGCGAAGTCGCCTTGAAAGCCCCGAAGAAAAATGTTCTCTTTCCTCAAAAAGTGTTCTTTACTTTTAGAGGAAAGAGGCAATACTCACAGGGGCTAGGCGATGGCCGGCTAAGTGCGCCATGTCCTATGGCAACGGCGGCACTAGTACATCCTGTACGTCGAAGCAAGACAAAGAAAAGCGTAGTGGCCTTGAAAGCTTTGCAAAAAGGACAGACCTTTACAAGTTTGTAAAAGGTCTGTCCTTTTTGTTAATTTTTTTTCATATCTTCAGGAGAAAAAATAGTGGATGGATTAAATTCTTCCATTATTTTCTCTACTTCTTTTGAAGAGGAATTGGTAGTGCTATGCTCGTGTTGGCTTGGTTGTTCTGCTTGGTGATGAGTAGTTGCTTTTGGTTTTGCAGGGAAAGCAACTTCCTTTTTATCATATAATGCAACAAGAGGACAGTAGCGAACAATGCCTTCAGCAATTTTCATAGCGGCCAATAATGCAATCAGCAAATAAGATTGTTGATGTGGCTTCTTTGAAAGTTTGGCAGTGCTCCATGCTAAAAAAGTAAAGCCGCATGTAATGCGAATTAAGGCATTAACTAAACTAATATTCGGTTTTGGATTCATAAGTTTGTTCCCTCCTACATAATTTTAACAAAAAAGTAATAGTATTAAGAAAACGATCTGAGGAGCTAGATGCTCCATAAGGTTTCAAAAAACATATACTTTGTTCCCGTTTTAAAAAGCGATATGTTAAAATAATAATACTGTAAATATTTTCTTCTTATTTCCTGAAATTACCTCAGTAGTTAACTTGTTAACAACATAAAAATGATGTATAAGAAATTAAAAGGTTAAACATAAATAATTTAAACCACCACATAAAGGGAGGCAGATGTAATGTTAGAACAGCGATATCGTTGGAAAAACAAAGAGTTACGCGATCATGTTTCCATTTTAAATGGTGAAAAATCACCAACAATGGTTCTTCAAAATGCAACCTATTTGAACCAAGCTTTACGAAAATGGATAGTAGCAAATATTTGGATTTATCAAGACCGTATTGTTTATGTTGGAAAAGATATGCCAAAGCAAACTATCGATTGTGAGATAGTTGACTGTACGAAAGAACTGTTAGTACCAGGATATATAGAACCACATGCACATCCTTTTCAAATTTATAATCCCCTAACAATTGCACAATATACATCACAATATGGAACAACAACACTTATAAATGACAATCTAGTTCTAGCTATGCATTTGAATAAAAAGAAAGCGTTTACCCTTATGAGTTTTATGAAAAATATACCTTCTACTATCTATTGGTGGTGCAGGTATGATGCACAAACAGAATTAACAAATGAAGAGTTGGTTTTTTCCCATAGCAATATAAAAAGCTGGTTAAATCATGATGCAGTTCTTCAAGGTGGAGAATTGACAGCATGGCCGAAGCTATTAGACGGAGATGACATGATTCTGCACTGGATGCAAGAAACAAAAAAGATGCGCAAAAAAATAGAAGGGCATTTCCCAGGTGCTTCTGAAAAAACATTGGCAAAACTAATGCTGCTTGGCGTAGATGCTGATCATGAAGCAATGAACGGCACAGAAGTTTTGCACCGTCTGCAGCAAGGATATATGGTGGCATTGAGATATTCTTCTATTCGCCCAGATTTGCCAAAAATTCTGCAAGAAATGCATGCTTTAGGAATTCATCAATATGATAAATTTATGTTAACAACAGACGGATCGCCATCTTACTTTTATGAACAAGGGCATATTGATCATTTAATACACATAGCTATTGAACAAGGGGTACCTGTAATCGATGCATATAATATGGCTACAATCAATATTGCCAGATACTATAACATCGAATATTTACATGGAAATATTGCAACGGGAAGAGTTGCTAATATCAATTTTTTGAAAGAAAAAAACAATCCTACTCCTGTATCGGTATTGGCAAAAGGTGTTTGGGTTAAAAGGGGTGGAAAGGAGATAAAGAATACTTTTCCATCCATCGACTGGAAAGATTACAGTTTATGTCCATTAGATTTGCAATGGAACTTAAGTAGCGATGATATGGAATTTTCCATGCCATTTGGAATAAAGTTAGAAAATGCAGTCATTACAAAACCATATTCCATTAGCATAAATGTAATGGGAGATACATTATCAAAAGATCATGATGAATGCTTTTTTATGCTTTTAGACAGGAAGGGAAAATGGCGGATTAATACATTCCTTAAAGGTTTTACAAAAGAAATAGATGGTCTTGCGAGCTCCTATACAGGAGATGGTGATATTATTTTATTAGGTAAAAGCCAAGGGGATATGATAAAAGCTTTCAACCGATTAAAGGAAATAGGCGGAGGAATTGTGATCTTTAAAGAAGGCAAGCTCATTTTAGAAATTCCTCTACCGTTATCAGGCATGATGGCAGATATGCCGATACAAGACCTGATAATAAAGGAAAAAGAATTAATTTATGTTTTAAGAAGAAATGGCTTTTTATTTGAGGATCCTATTTATACATTGGTTTTCTTTTCTTCCACACATTTACCATACATTAGAATCACACAAAAGGGATTATTTGATGTGATGAATAAAAATGTACTCTTTCCAGCGATAATGCGTTAAAATATAAAAGAGTCTACTTTTTTCTTATGAATATTCCGATATTTTATTGAGGGAATAGTTCAAAAGTAGATTTTCCATTATAATGGAGTAAATCATTTTTTTAGAATACTTTTATTTGAAATGGATATTTCTCATTCTTCCAAATATTGATTAAAGGTAGTCGGAAACAACACTTATTTTAGTTCCTATAATGAAGGCTGTTTAAAATAGGAGGTTTTATGAAGAAAAGTATTGTTTTACTTTTACTTGTTATGCTGCTGGCAGCATGCAGTAAAAATCCAGAAGAGGTTAATAAACATAATGAAAATCATCAAACCGGCAATGCTGAAAAAAGCGACAAAGATGTTGAGAAATTAGCATATACATATCCTTTAACAGGTTTGGTTAGTGCTGAAAAAAGTACGGATAGAGCAATAGGAGTCATGATTAACAATCATCCTGCTGCAAGACCTCAATCTGGTTTAACAAAGGCTGATATTGTATATGAAGTATTGGCAGAAGGCGATATAACAAGGTTTCTTGCTATTTTTCAAAGTGAAAAACCAGAAACAATCGGACCGGTTAGAAGTTCAAGAGAGTATTATATAGAACTTGCAAAGGCTTATAACACATTGTACATTGCACATGGGTATAGTCCTGAAGCAAAAAAGCTATTAACAAATGGATTTATCGATAATTTAAATGGAATGCAATATGACGGCTCTCTTTTTAAAAGAGCTTCATTCAGAGTGGCTCCTCATAATTCTTATATTAGCTACAGCAATATTGTAAAGGGAGCAGCTATGAACAAGTACGAAATGAACAAGCCGCCAAGCCCACTTGTTTTTTTAAAGGATGCAGATATAGAAAAAATAACTGGCGAAAAGGCGGATACAATTGCTGTCCAATTTGGCAAGAACATTCAGTTTAATTCTGAATTTAAATATGACAGCAGCTTACAAAAGTATTTGCGGTATTCCAATGGACAACAAACCGTTGATTATGATTCGAATGAAGCAGTTGCAGTAGATAATGTTTTTATTGTAGAGGCGAAACATTCTATTGTTGATAGTAAAGGAAGAAGAGAAATTAATCTTCAATCTGGTGGTAAAGGCTATTTATTGCAGAAAGGTAAATGGCGGGAAGTGGAGTGGGACAATATCGATGGTCGAATACTTCCAGTCGAAAACGATCAGCAAATAGGTCTTGTGCCAGGGAAAACATGGATAGATATTATACCTTCTAATCCTGGAATAGATGCAGCCGTTTCTTTAGAGACACATTAAATTTTTCGGAGGTATGAAATAATGCAAATTAATAAATTAAGGGGAAAAGAATTGGATCAATTATTTTACTCCATTCTTTCCTTGAAAGATCTAGAAGAATGTTATCAGTTTTTTGATGATTTATGTACGGTAAATGAAATTCAGTCCTTGTCACAAAGGCTTGAGGTAGCAAGAATGTTAAGAGAAGGAAATACGTACCATACAATAGAAAAAGAAACAGGTGCCAGTACTGCAACCATTTCTCGTGTAAAAAGATGTTTAAACTATGGAAATGATGCATATGAAATGGCATTAGAAAGAATTAAGCCGGAAGAAAAATCAGCAGAATAACGTTAGACAAAAAAGCAGGCGTAGGGAAGCCTGCTTTTTTTGTCGTTTAGAAATATTCCAAGACATAAAAATAGTTCGTTACGCAGATTTTAAGAAAAATAATGACTGCAGCGTTTCAGGTTGATTACAAAACGTTTGCTTACCCATCCTGGTTGGTTCTATTCCTCTTGCATGCAACTATTTCGAATAAAAAGACGTCTTATTAAAAGGAATATTTGTGGATGTGGAAAACGTGGAACCGATTGTTTTGTCTGCAAATATTTACATGCAAATAACCAATGTGATTTCTTTTTAGAAGCTAGCACTAATGCTATAATGATGGAATGGAATGTTAGAATTGGAGGAAGTATGCATGTATAATGTTCGTGAGTGGCGTCACGTTTTTAAGTTAGATCCTAATAAAGAAATAGCAGAGAAAAATTTGGAGAGAATATGTGAATCTGGTACGGATGCAATAATTGTTGGAGGAACGGATGGGATTACATTAGAAAATGTTTTAAGTCTTATGTCCCGTGTTCGCCGATATACAGTCCCCTGTGTTTTAGAAGTTTCGACAGTAGAGTCGGTGACACCAGGGTTTGACCTATATTTTATTCCGACAGTACTGAATAGTTCGGATGCGAAATGGGTAACAGGATTACATCACGAAGCGGTAAAAGAATATGGTGACATTATGAATTGGGATGAAATATTCATACAAGGATATTGTATTTTAAATAAAGAGTGCAAAGCAGCAGCATTAACGAATGCAAATACAACATTATCAGCAGAAGATGTTACGGCATTCGCTATGATGGCAGAGAAGATGTTTCATTTGCCTATTTTCTATTTAGAATATAGTGGGATGAAAGGTGATTCTTTAATGGTTGAAGCAGCTAAAAAAGGATTAACCAATACAACCTTGTTTTATGGCGGGGGAATTCAGTCTTTAGAAGATGCCAAAAAAATGGCAGAGCATGCCGATGTTGTAGTAGTTGGCAATATTATATATGAAGATATAGAGGCCGCAATACGTACGGTTCAAATAAAAAATAGCAGCTGTTGAATAGAACAGTAGAAAACGTTAAAATAGAATATATGTTCCTATGGGGGTGAAGCAAATGCAATTCTTAACAGATAAAATATTAAATGGTTTAAATCCCGAACAAAAAAATGCCGTGAAAGCAACGGACGGGCCTTTGTTGATTATGGCAGGAGCGGGAAGTGGAAAGACAAGAGTATTAACGCAGCGAATCGCTTATTTAATGGTGGAAAAAGGAGTAAATCCCTATAATATTTTGGCCATTACATTTACGAATAAAGCGGCAAAGGAAATGAGACAAAGGATTGCAGCAGTGTTGGGTGGAGCAAGTGATGATATTTGGATTTCAACCTTTCACTCCATGTGTGTAAGAATTTTAAGAAAAGATATTGATCGGATTGGATATAATCGCAATTTCACGATACTAGATACAACTGATCAGCAATCCGTTGTTAAAGGGATTTTAAAGGATCGAAATATTGATCCAAAGAAAAATGATCCGCGAGCAATTCTATCAAGTATCAGTTCTGCCAAAAATGAATTGGTGACTCCAGAAGAATATGCAAAGACAGCAGGAGATTATTTCTCTCAAATAGTCAGTGATGTTTATATGGAATATCAAAAACGTTTACGTAAAAATCAGGCGCTAGATTTTGATGATTTAATTATGCAAACGATCCACCTTTTCCAAAGGGTACCTGAGGTTTTAGAGTATTATCAACGCAAGTTTCAGTATATCCATGTGGATGAGTATCAAGATAGTGCGACACGTTGCTAATTGAAAAGATTAGCCACTAGCCTTATGGCTAGGAGAACTAAGAATCTGAAGAGTCGAATGATGGGGTAACGCCCTGAAAGGCTCGCCTAATCCTCCGAATAGCGTTCGGACGGTGCAAAACGTCTGAGGGTTATAAGCTCGGTGAAGTCGGTTGAAGGTCATCCTAACGAGAAAGACGAGGAAAGCTCTCTGGAGGCAGAGGGTATGACTGATAGACCGGGGTTCTATAAGACAATCTATGGTGAGAAATTAGATGTCACAGCCATCTATTGACGAAATTCCGAATGTACGGCTCTTGAGGTATAGCTATTCGAAACGAATAGTCCCGCATGTCGGGGTTAGTGAGGTAGAGTAAAATTTGTCTTTATGAAATACCTTATGATGTTACAGGCATCATCAAGCTAACAGGGCTAGAGGAATCACCTACGGATTGTGTATGCATAGATAGGATTCTTGGAACGTGGTAAGCCGATAACGTGGAGAGTTTGCACTCTGTGAAGCGGTGGAAGGGAAATCATATATTTCGAAAGTTTATATGTACAACCTCTTTTGTGTCGGTGAAGGTGATGGCACAGTACCAATGAAACTGTGATAACAAACAGTGGAGGGATAGCCATCAGTCAACTGTTAGAAGACGACATTATAAACACAGAAATTTCAGGTTCGAGTATGACTAAGAGAAATGAAAGCTGAAATTACAAACCCAATTGGGGATGTAAAGAGGTGAGTAATTGACTGAAACTCACGTAATACCGAAGAAGTTAAAAAGCCAGAAACTGAGAAATAATGAGTATTACAACACGCAAGATATGTTTAACAAGTTATATCAGCTAAGTTCAGAAGGGAAAACCTTCAATAAGCTATATGAATTGGTTGTTCATCCCGCAAATGTTAAACTTGCCTTCCGTAACATTAAGAAGAATAAAGGAAGCAAGACAGCAGGTGTAAATCAAAACACGATATTTGAAGTTGGACTTAGAAGCCCTGATACACTTGTACAATATGTCAAGAATCGCCTAGAGGATTATAAGCCCCATAAAGTGAAACGCAAGGAAATCCAAAAGCCAAATGGCGGAATTCGCCCTTTAGGAATTCCTACTATTGAAGATAGACTAATTCAACAAGTCCTATTACAAGTTCTTGAACCTATATGCGAGGCTCGGTTTCATAAACATAGTTATGGATTTCGACCTCATCGGAGTCAAGTCCACGCATATTCAAGGGGTGTAACACTGGCAAACAAAAACAAACTACATTATGTAGTAGATGTTGATATTAAAGGATTCTTCGATAACGTGAATCATGGGAAGTTACTTAAACAACTATGGACGATTGGAATTAGGGATAAACGAATTCTTTCGATTATTAGTAAGATGCTAAAAGCTGAGATTAAAGGAATAGGGAAACCTAATAAGGGAACTCCACAAGGAGGAATACTTTCTCCATTACTTTCAAACGTTGTATTGAATGAATTCGACTGGTGGATTAGTAACCAGTGGGAAACATTTAAAACAAAAAAGGATTACACAAAAATACGTGTAATTGGTGGAAAACAGCGATTTGACCAAACGGTAAAATACGCAACCCTTAAAAGATATACCAAATTAAAGGAAATGTTTATTGTAAGATATGCAGATGACTTTAAAATCTTTTGTCGAGACCACAAAACCGCATTTATCATATTTGAATCTTCTAAGCAGTGGTTAAAGGAAAGGTTAGGCCTTGAAATCAGCAATGAAAAATCGAAAGTAGTCAACCTACGTAAGAATTATTCCGAATTTCTAGGATTTAAGTTCAAAGTAGTCCCAAAAGGCAAAAAGCGTGTTGTTAAATCGCATATGACAGATAAATCAAAACGCAAGGTAATTGAGAAAATAAAAACGAAAGCTGAATTTATTCGAAGAAAACCGAATAAGGCTGAAGTAACGAAATTTAACTCAACTATTTTGGGAATTCATAATTATTATCGGTATGCGACACATACTACAAAGGATTTCAGTGAAATTTCATACTCAGTCAAACGAATCCTGTATAACAAACTTAAAAAAGCAAAGAGTTCAAAGGGAGTTATCACACCCTTCTTTCAAAAAGCATATAAAGATTATCTTAATAAAAAGAAATTCTTTGCGTGTGGCATGATTTTATTCCCGATAGATGGAGTGAAACACAAAAGCCCTTTGAACTTTACTCAGGAGAAAAATTCTTATACCGAAAGTGGTCGGATCTTGGTTCACAATAGCCAAGATGCTGTACCACCATTCATGGTACATTATTTGATGGAAAACCCAATAAAATCTGAGAGTATGGAATACAATGACAATCGACTCTCCAAATTTATTGCTCAATTAGGCAAATGTGCGATAACAGGAAAAGATTTAATCATTGGGGAAATGGAACTCCATCATAAAAAGCCTAGAAATATAGGTGGAACGGATGCTTATCAAAACCTTATATTTGTATGTAAGGAAGTCCATAAGTTAATCCATGCGGTAAAAGAAAACACCATTAATAAGTATCTTAATGTACTGAATCTTAATGAAGAAAAACTGAGTAAAGTTAACGCTCTTCGTAAAAAAGTGGGAAACTGTGTAATTGATAATGTAACGAGCTAGTAGTTGATGGGGCGCCGTATGAGGTGAAAGTCTCACGTACGGTGCTAAGCGGGGGAAAAGATGGAGATGATTTCAAAGTCTTACCTATCGCAACCTAATAAATCCCAATATTCTTTGGTGAAACAATTAGCAAGCAGATTTCGTAATCTTTGTGTTGTCGGTGACTCGGATCAATCGATTTACCGCTGGCGTGGTGCCGATATTGCTAATATCCTTTCGTTTGAGAAGGACTATCCAAATGCAAAGGTCGTTATGTTAGAACAAAACTACCGCTCTACAAAAACTATTCTGAAAGCAGCTAATAAAGTAATTGAAAATAATTCTGGGCGCAAAGAAAAAAATCTTTGGACCGAAAATGAAGATGGAAATAAAATTTATTACTACCGTGCAGACAGTGAACAAGGGGAAGCACAATTTGTTATTGGGAAAATACAAGAATTAAGAAGAGAAACATCGTTAAACCTATCTGATATTGCGATTCTTTATCGCACAAATGCTCAATCCCGTGTAATGGAAGAAATGCTTTTAAAATCAAATATCGAATATTCGATTGTTGGAGGTATAAAGTTCTACGATCGAAAAGAAATTAAAGATACATTGGCATACTTGCGGTTAATTGCAAACCCTGATGATGATATCAGTTTACAGCGTGTTATTAATGTTCCTAAAAGAGGAATTGGATCAACTTCGCTTGATAAAATTGCCAACTTTGCAAGCCTCCATGATATGTCGATGTACCAAGCGTTAGATGCAGTGGAACTAATCGGCCTAAGTCCTAAAATTACAAAAGCAGCTGCAGAATTCCGTAATTTAATTCGAAATTACAGTGATATGCAGGAGTATCTATCTGTGACGGAATTAGTGGATGAAGTAATAGAGAAGTCAGGGTATATCGAAATGTTAAAAGCAGAAAAGTCGATTGAAGCACAAAGTCGTTTAGAGAATATTGAAGAATTTATGTCGGTAACAAAAAACTTTGAAAACTCCAATGATGATAAATCCCTAATCTCTTTTTTAACTGATTTAGCGCTTGTTGCTGATATTGATAAGTTGGATGAAGAAGGGAATCAAGCGGATTCTGTGGTACTAATGACCCTTCATTCAGCAAAAGGATTAGAATTTCCTATTGTCTTTTTAATCGGTTTGGAAGAAGGCGTGTTTCCACATTCCCGCTCCCTTGCTGAGGAAGCAGAGATGGAGGAAGAGCGCCGCCTAGCTTATGTAGGAATTACAAGAGCAGAAAAACATTTATATTTAACAAATGCACAAATGAGAACCCTTTTTGGAAGAACAAATATGAATCCCCCTTCCAGGTTTGTAAAGGAAATACCAGAGGACTTGCTAGACGTCATCATGCCGCAGAGAAGAAGAAGCAATGCTCCATCAGCTAATAGCCCATTCTCGCGTCCAACAGCACAACCAGGAGCACGTAAAGCAGTTATTCGTCCTGCAACAACGAACACAGGTGGAGATGGCATCGATTGGAGTGTTGGCGATAAAGCAGCTCATGGAAAATGGGGTGTTGGAACCGTTGTTAGCGTAAAAGGAGAAGGAGATTCAAAAGAACTGGATATAGCCTTCCCAAGTCCAGTAGGAATTAAAAGATTGCTGGCTAAATTTGCGCCAATTCAGAAAGCATAACAGATGGAAGGAAAGGAATAGCAGAATGGACGAAAAAAATGCAGAAAAAAGAGTAAAAGAGCTGCACAATCTTTTAAATCAATATAATTATGAATATCATGTTTTGGATAACCCTTCTGTTCCTGATGCAGAGTATGACGCTTTATTAAAAGAATTAGTTAGCTTGGAACAGGAATTTCCAGCATTAAAAACAAATGATTCCCCCACTCAGCGTGTAGGTGGAGAAATCTTAGATATGTTCTCAAAGGTACAGCATCAAAAACCGATGCTAAGCTTAGGAAATGCATTTAATGATGCTGATTTGCGTGATTTTGACAGGAAGGTTCGTCAAGCTATCGGTGATGAATTTACGTATGTCTGTGAATTGAAAATTGATGGACTGGCTGTCTCTTTACGTTATGAAAATGGTTTATTTGAGCAAGGAGCAACACGAGGCGATGGAACGGTAGGGGAGGATATTACGGCGAATCTTAAAACTATTCGTTCAATTCCTTTAAAACTAAAGCAGCCTATTAGCATCGAAGTTCGTGGAGAAGCATTTATGCCGAAAAAATCTTTTATGGCCTTAAACAAAGCAAAAGAGGAAAATGGTGAAGAACCTTTTGCCAATCCTCGAAATGCTGCTGCTGGATCTTTAAGACAATTAGATCCGAGGATTGCCTCATCCCGCAATCTGGATATTTTTTTATATGGCATTGGCGATGTTGGCGAAACAGGTGTCTTATCGCATAGTGGAGGATTGGATTTATTAGATGAAGTAGGGTTTAAAACAAATCAAGAAAGAAAAAGATGCGCTACAATCGAAGAGGTTTTAACTTATGTGGATGGCTGGCAGGAAAAACGCCCGCATTTACCTTATGAAATAGATGGAATTGTTATTAAAGTAGATGGTTTAGAGCATCAAAACCAGTTAGGAACAACAGCGAAAAGTCCGAGATGGGCAATAGCTTATAAATTTCCTGCAGAAGAAGTGGTAACAAAACTGTTGCATATTGAACTTACTGTCGGCAGAACAGGGGTAATCACACCAACCGCACTTCTTGAACCAGTAAAGGTTGCTGGAACAACGGTTAAGAGAGCATCCCTGCATAATGAGGATCTTATTAGAGAAAAAGATATAAAAATCGGCGATCATGTTGTCGTGAAAAAAGCAGGAGACATTATACCTGAAGTGGTGAATGTTTTAGTAGAAAGAAGAACGGGTGAGGAAGAAGAGTTTCATATGCCTACCCACTGTACAGAATGCGAAAGTGAGCTCGTTCGGATTGAGGGAGAAGTAGCGCTGCGTTGTATTAATCCTAAATGTCCTGCTCAAATCCGGGAAGGACTTATCCATTTTGTTTCTCGAAATGCGATGAATATAGATGGTTTAGGAGAACGTGTGATTAGTCAGCTGTTTGCAGAAAAGTTAATTGAAGATGTTGCCGATTTGTATGCTTTAACCTATGAGCAGCTTATTCAATTAGAAAGAATGGGGGATAAATCTGTAACAAACCTATTAAATGCTATTGAAGCATCAAAAGGGAACTCCCTTGAGAAGTTAGTATTTGGTCTAGGAATTCGCCATGTCGGAGCAAAGGCTGCAAAAACGATTGCAATGGAATTTATGAGTATGGATAAGCTGTCAAAAGCAACAAAGGAAGAGCTAACAGCCATAAATGAAATTGGAGAAAAAATGGCTGACTCCATTGTGACTTTTTTTGAACAAGAAGAAGTAGCAGAGCTTATGGAGGAATTACAGACATTTGGTGTTAATATGACATATACAGGACCAAAACCAGTCATAGTTGAAAGTGCAGATACTGTTTTTGCTGGTAAAACCATTGTCCTAACAGGTAAACTAGAGCAGCTTTCACGAAACGAAGCGAAAGAACAGATCGAACTATTAGGTGGGAAAATTACAGGAAGTGTCAGCAAAAAAACTGACTTAGTCATAGCTGGTGAAGATGCTGGAAGCAAACTTACGAAAGCAGAAGAATTAGGAATTGATATTTGGGATGAGGAAAAGCTGATGGAAGAATTAAAGATTAAAGGTGTGTTTACAGAATGAAAATGCGATTCCTATTGATGAGTTGTCTTGTTCTTTTATTATCAGCTTGTGCACCGAGCTTTCAAAAAGAAGAAGAAGTGAAAACAGAAACAAGTGATAGTACAACAGAGACCGCTATTTTGCCAAAATATAAAATATCGGATGATTATTATAGTATGAAGTTGCCTTTTGTTTCTTCAAAGGCAAGAGGATTAGTCGTGAATAACTTAAATACACGTTATGATATTAGCGAATTTGAAACAGGACTAATGCGTGTAGCGCAAAATACATTTAATCCCGATAAATATTATTTCCAAGAAGGTCAATATTTAGAAAAAAGTGTAGTTGCAAGCTGGTTAAACAGAAAATATACGAAACAAGAATTAAAAGACAAAAAGTTATCAAGCAGTGAAAATCTCGGCTTGAATCCATCTGATCAAGATTTGTCCATGAATAAAAGTGGTGAAATGGAGCCGATTTATTTAGCCCATATTTTAGAACATGACTATTTAGTAAAAGATAAGAAATCAAAAACGGTCACACTCGGTGGAGTGACCATTGGCTTAGCTTTAAATTCTGTTTATTATTATCAGAAGGAAAAGGGTGGAGATGTATTTAAATCGACCATCAGTCAAGCCAAACTAGAAAGTGAAGGAAAAAAAATAGCTGCAGAGGTCATAAAAAGACTTAGAAAAACAAAAGGCTTAGGGACTGTCCCTATTACGATTGCATTATTTGAACAAAAAGAAACTTCCTCTGTTGTTCCAGGTAACTTTATTGCTTATGCATCTGCAGAAAAAGGAAGCAGCAGTTTAAGCGATTGGAAAAAAATCAATGAAAAGTATGTGCTATTTCCTAATGGCAATAGTGAGTATAAATCAGATGAAGATCCATTTTCTTATTTTAAACAAGATATTGAAGAGTACTTTCCGAACTTCAATGGGGTAATTGGAAGAGCCTTTTATGTGAACAATAAATTGCAAAATTTAAATATTGAAATACCTATTCAATTTTATGGAAAAGCAGAAGTAATTGGTTTTACACAATTTGTTGCTGGGACAGTAATGGATCATTTTTCCTCTAATATTTCTGTTCAAGTGAGCATTACTTCTGTCAATGGAGCGGAATCATTAATTGTTCGAGATGCAGACCAAGATGAGCCATTTGTTCATATTTATGAATAAAAAAATTTAAAGAAACAAGTTTTTTTCCTAAATGAATGGAGTATAGTAGTAAAGAGTAATCGAAGGGAGGCAGATGCATGTGTCCAATCCAAATCTAGATGATTATTTACAGCAAGGCATTTACGGCTCCAAGGAAACAAACCCTGAAGAACGAAGGCAGTTTCTTGGAACGCTAAGGGAAAGAGTGGTTGCAGCGTTAAAGCAATCGCAAGTTAGAGAAGACGGCGTTTACAAGGAAATAGAAGACTTAATAAAAAGCAGTGCTGGTGCTAAATTATTCTTGAATGGCCATATTGATTATGCCTATTTGTCGAAATACATTAAAGTGGCAAATACGAATAAAATGGAGTATACCATTGTAACAAATAAGGATTATATCAGTGAAATTGGTCTACTTATTGCATATAATCATGCGATTGATAAAGAACAAATTTATGTAACAAAGGCAGAACCAGAAAGTGAATCGGAGAAGGAAGAGAAAAAGGGGTTTTTCTCCTCTTTAGGCAGTTTTTTTAAAAAATAATCGGAGTAGCAAATACAAAGCTCAAAAAATAAACAAGATGGCAGGAACGATTACTGTCTCGTGTTTTATTTTTTGAGCCTTTTTGTCATGTATTTTTTTCTAACATGTTTATAATGGGTTATTTTGTGAAATAAGAAATAAGAGAAGAATATTTGGGAACATCTAGAATTGCTTTTAGCAACAAGCAATATAATTGTAATGAATAAATAGGTTGTGTACAATACAATTGTGCATAATTAAAAAGCAGAGAAGATGGAGGTTTTTATAATGGCAGAAGCAGTTTTTACAACATCTGTAACAGCAACTGGAGGAAGAGAAGGAAGAGTAGATTCAGAAAATCATGTTATTCAATTCGACACGGCAATGCCTGGAACTCCACGGGCAAAAGAGTTAGAAGATGCTACAAACCCAGAGCAGCTTTTTGCAGCAGGCTATGCAGCTTGTTTTGATGGGGCCCTTCAATTAGTTGCAGGAAAAGAAAAAGTGAAATTTGATTCAGAGGTAACAGCTAGTGTTAGTCTTTTAAAAGATGAGGCAGATGGAGGATTTAAAATCGGGGTAACATTAACGGTTAAAGGTACAGGGGTAGAAAAAGAAAAACTGGAAGACCTCGTACATAAAGCTCATAATTTCTGTCCATATTCTAAGGCAACAAGAGGAAATATTGATGTGAAATTAGAAGTTGTAGCAAATTAATAACGAAAAAAAGAAGCTCAGAACCATAGACTCTGAGCCTCTTTTTTTTCATACATTATTCTTTATAGTGCCCTTTAGCTTGTCTTGCTAAAGTATGTTTACTTAATCTCTTGTTAATTGCTGAAGTAAATGAAAAAGTGAGTCTTTTAATTCTTTTAACTCTTGCGGCTCTTTTCCAGACAGCCTTCCTATCTCTATAGGAATGGCTTGTGCTTTTTCTTTTAACCCTAAACCTTTATCCGTTATGGAGATCATAACAGAACGTTCATCCTGTGCAGATCGTTCTCTTTTAATTAAATTATTTAGCTCCATTCTTTTTAACATAGGTGTTAAAGTACCAGAATCTAAATACAGCTTTTGGCCTATTTCCTTCACACTAAGACTTTGATGCTCCCACAGGATTAGCAAAGCTAAATATTGAGGATAAGTGATATGTAATTCCTCTAACAATGGTTTGTATTTTTTCGTCATTTCTCTAGAACTGGCATATAGTAAAAAGCAAAGCTGGTTCTCAAGCTTTAATAACTCCATATTACTCCTCATTTCTCTATTTATTTCAACCATTCTTTTTCCCATCAACGGATATTTTACTTATTGCTCAAACTTCGCAGAATATAAATTCGTTTGCAAATCTTAATATTACTCGGTTTAGAACAATAAAAAGGAGGCATGCTTTTTATTGTGGACGTTGCTTTCCACGAGGATAAGCGCATGCCCCACGGAAAGTAAGCCCCTATTTAAAAGGAGCAATGTTTGCGAAATAACTACCCTAAAAGACTAATCAATCACCCTTTTCTAATTGCTCTAAACCAAGTTATGGCAATACATGAAGAGGAATCTATAACTGCAAAGTTTAAGTTATTAGAATCATAAAGATTTTACAAGCCATTATAAAATAAGTATAGTCACTATTGTATATAATTTTTTTCTATTTCTCTAATAGTGCGTGTCCTTTTTACCGTACTTTTTGAACAAACTCTAATAAAGCATGTGGAAGACGGTGGAGATGATTAGGAATTTTACTAATTTATTCACTTCTTTGGTACATTCTGAAGATTTATTATCTATCTAATGAACGTTCTTAAAGAATATCTGCGTTAGTTTGATGGTTCCTGTTGCTTTACTAGAGATTTGTTTGATATTATCAGTTTATTGTGTTGTGCGTATTTTTATGGAGGTGACAAATATGTCAAGAATTACAATTGAAGAAGTAAAGCATGTTGCAAACTTAGCTAGACTTGCTATTACAGAAGAAGAAGCAACAAAATTTCAAAAACAGCTTGATGCAATTATTTCATTTGCAGAAGAGTTAAATGAAATTGATACAGAAGGAATTGAACCAACATCACATGTTTTAGATATGAAAAATGTTTTGCGCGAGGATAAATCAACAAAAGGGCTTCCAGTGGAAGAGGTTCTTCGCAACGCCCCAGATCATCAAGAGGGACAAATAAAAGTGCCATCCATTATGGAGTAAGGAGGGAAAAAAATGAGTTTGTTTGACCAAAAGATAGCCGACTTGCATGAATTATTACATAAAAAAGAAGTGTCTGTTTCGGATCTAGTAACAGAAGCATATAACCGTATTAAAGAAGTGGATGATAAAGTACAAGCATTTATCACTTTAGATAAAGAAAATGCTTTTCATCAAGCAAAAGCATTGGATGCGAAACTAGTTTCTGGTGAAAAAACAGGAGCATTATTCGGAATGCCGATTGGTATTAAAGATAATATTGTAACAAAGGATTTAAGAACAACTTGTTCTAGTAAAATATTGGAGAATTTCCAACCTATCTATAATGCAACCGTAATAGAAAAATTACAGCAGGCAGAATCGATTACGATTGGTAAATTAAATATGGATGAATTCGCTATGGGTTCTTCTACAGAAAATTCTTATTATCAAAAAACAAAAAATCCTTGGAATCTGCAAACTGTTCCTGGTGGTTCTTCTGGCGGTTCCGCTGCATCTGTGGCAGCAGGAGAGGTTCTATTTTCTCTTGGTTCTGATACGGGCGGTTCCATTCGTCAACCTGCAGCATTTTGTGGAGTGGTTGGTCTAAAACCTACATATGGAAGAATTTCTCGTTTTGGACTAGTAGCTTTTGCGTCTTCATTAGACCAAATTGGACCGATTACAAGAACGGTTGAAGATAATGCTTTTCTTCTGCAGTCTATCTCAGGTTTAGATCCAATGGATTCAACGTCTGCAAATGTAGAAGTTCCTGATTTCACCAAAGGTTTAACTGGAGATGTGAAAGGACTAAAAATTGCTGTTCCTAAAGAATACTTAGGAGAAGGTGTACAAGAGGAAGTTCGTCAATCTGTACTAGATGCATTAAAGGTACTAGAGAAACTAGGGGCAACATGGGAAGAAGTTTCCTTGCCGCACAGCAAATATGCTTTAGCTACTTACTATTTATTATCCTCTTCGGAAGCTTCTGCAAACCTATCCCGCTTTGATGGTATTCGCTACGGCTACCGCGCGACTGATGCAGAAAGCTTAATTGATTTATATAAAAGAACGCGTGCTGAAGGCTTTGGTGATGAAGTAAAACGCAGAATCATGCTAGGTACTTTCGCTTTAAGTTCCGGCTATTATGATGCTTATTACAAAAAAGCACAAAAGGTTCGTACATTGATTAAAAAAGATTTTGAAGATGTTTTCGAAAAATATGATGTGATTGTTGGACCAACTACACCAACACCAGCATTTAAAATAGGCGAAAATGTTGATGATCCATTAACGATGTATGCTAATGATATTTTAACAATTCCTGTTAACTTAGCAGGTGTACCAGGGATTTCAGTGCCATGCGGATTCTCAAACGGGCTGCCATTAGGCTTACAAATCATCGGCAAACATTTTGATGAAGCGAGTATTTACAAAGTTGCGTATGCATTCGAACAAGCAACAGATTATCATAAACAAAAACCAACGCTGTAAGGGGTGATATCAATGGAATTTGAAACAGTCATTGGATTAGAGGTCCATGTAGAATTAAAAACAGAATCAAAAATCTTCTCAAGCAGTCCAAACCACTTTGGAGCATCGCCTAATACGAATACAACCGTTGTCGACTTAGGCTACCCAGGTGTTTTGCCAGTATTAAATAAAAAAGCGGTAGAGTACGGAATGAAGGCTTCTATGGCCCTTAACTGCGAAATTGCTACAGATACGAAATTTGACCGTAAAAACTATTTTTACCCAGATAATCCAAAAGCATATCAAATCTCTCAATTTGATAAACCAATCGGTGAACATGGTTGGATTGAAATTGAAGTAGATGGCTATAAGAAAAAAATCGGGATTACTCGTGTTCATTTAGAAGAAGATGCTGGGAAATTAAATCATGGAAATGGTTATTCTTTAGTAGACTTTAACCGACAAGGTACGCCGCTTATTGAAATTGTATCAGAGCCTGATATTCGCACACCAAATGAAGCATATGCTTATCTGGAAAAACTAAAATCAATTGTCCAATATACAGGTGTTTCTGATTGTAAGATGGAAGAAGGATCTCTTCGCTGTGATGCCAACATTTCCATTCGTCCAGTTGGACAAGAGGAATTTGGAACAAAAACAGAATTAAAGAATTTAAACTCCTTTAACTTTGTTCGTAAAGGGTTAGAATATGAAGAAATACGCCAAAGAGAAGTTGTAAAAGCAGGCGGCGTAATTGATCAAGAAACGCGTCGTTATGATGAAGCAGCAAATAAAACATTATTAATGCGCGTTAAAGAAGGATCAGATGATTATCGTTATTTCCCAGAGCCGGATTTATTAGACCTATACATTGATGAAGATTGGAAAGCGCGTATTCGTGCAGAAATACCAGAATTGCCGGATGCTCGCAAAAAACGATACATGGAAGAGCTTGGTTTACCTGCCTATGATGCAAATGTTTTAACTGTAACAAAAGAAATGGCAGATTTCTTTGAAGAGACAGTTGCAAAAGGGGCTGATGCTAAGCTTGCATCCAATTGGTTAATGGGCGATGTTTCTGCTTATATTAATGCAGAGCAAAAAGAACTTTCAGAAGTAGAACTTACTCCAGAAAATTTAGCGGGCATGATTAAACTTATTGAAAACGGAACAATATCGAGTAAAATTGCTAAGCAAGTTTTTAAAGATTTAATTGAAAAGGGTGGAAATGCGGAAAGTATTGTCAAAGAAAAAGGTTTGGTGCAAATTTCCGATGAAGGTGCATTACTGAAAGTAATCAGTGAAGCATTAGATAATAACCCACAGTCTATTGAAGACTTTAAAAACGGAAAACAAAAAGCTATTGGATTCCTTGTTGGACAAATTATGAAAGCAACTAAAGGACAAGCAAATCCACAGCTAGTAAATAAATTATTAGTACAAGAAATTACTAAAAGGTAACAAAAAGGGAAATGATCAAGTATCATTTCCCTTTTTGTCGACAATTTCTCATATCATTTCCCAGGAAAAGTTATATATCTACAAATTTCATTTTATCTGCTGAATATATTAGCCAAGCTTGTCCGATTATAGAAAATTAGCTAATTTTCTTGGGGTTTATTCGATCTTTTTTGATATTTTTATCATTAATTTTTGGTTCTTTATTTTGAAAGAAATTAATAATATTAGAGCGATGTAAAAAGATTAATAAAAGTAAAAAGATAAAAAAGGTTACTTCGTTTTTTAAGCCTGGTTCTATTAAAGCGTATAGCAGTAAAGTCACCCCAACAGATAGGCTACCCATAAAGACATATTTAGTGATCGCGATTACGAGGATAAATGTTGCATAAACGATAAGCAGCATCCAAGGGTTAACGATAAGCAATGTGCCCGCAGTAGTAGCAATTGCCTTTCCACCTCGAAACTTAGCGAATATGGGAAAACAATGACCAAAAACAGCTATAAGTCCTGTGTATAACGGGTCTATATTTACTTGTAAAAGCAAAGGGAGGGATGCAGCTAATGCCCCTTTGGCAATATCAATAACAAGGACAGCTAGTCCTGCTTTTTTTCCTAGTACTCTAATAGAGTTGGTTGCACCAGGATTTAAACTGCCATGTTTGCGGATATCAATTCCAAAAAATATTTTTCCAATTATTAAGGCTGTAGGAATGGATCCAATAAGATAGGACGCAATCAAAAGTGTAAGCAAAAGCATTCTCCTTTTGGGTGGGTGTTTAAAAATAGGGGACAAATAGAGATAGTATTCTAGCTCTGTTTGTCTGCTTTTTGAACACTCCACTTAAATAATAAAATCATATTTCCTTTTGTAGTTATTATATGCTGTGAAGGAATAATATTTGTTACTTTATTTGTCTATTTATTTTCTGTTTGCTTTGTATTTTAATAGATATTCTAAAAAAGCGCTGCTCTTGTAATGGGGCCGCAGTCAGAATACACTTCGCTTTCCATAGGGCTTTCCATGGGACTACGCTTGAGCCTCCTCGGAGCTTTGCTCCTGTGGTGGAATCTCACCTGTCTCGCAATTCCCATAGGAGTCTTCGTGTATTCTGCCTGCTACCATAACAAGAATACCACTTAAGAAAAATGCATCTTTTCGTGAACAACAATTTTTTTGAAAATATAACAAAGCTATTGTAACAAAAAATACTTTTACTGTAATTCCTCTATCGCTAAATGTTCAACGGATACGACTGTTTCGTCTGTATCCATATAATCTAGAGTCAGTTTCATTCCTTTTTCTATAAACACACTATAAGGAAAATCAGTGGAGGAAACTTGGAATATGGTGTTTTGTCCTTCTAACATGAATTTTACAACGGTGCTGTTTTGTCCTTCTGCTTTGTACACATAATGGACAGTACCAGCTGTTTTTTTGTTATTCGCAATATCTGTTGGAACGGTTTTATCATTTTTTAGCTGTGTTGCAAGAGCATATTTATATTCATTAAATAGCTTTGCCTTTACATTGCTGTAGCTGTAGATTTTTTCATCTTTTGCATGGACAAGCATCATTTCCCGCAGTACATTATTACTGTCCATAAGAGGAATAACCCATGTGAACTGTCCGTAAATGGTATAAAGCAATGGTGTTCCTGCTTCATATTTTTCAGCTCTGAACGTTTTTTCCGCTACATTAATAGCAGATTTTCCATTTAACGAACCATTTGCCTCTGTGTAGAACGTTAATTTGCCAGTTCGTGCATTTAACATGGAATATCCAACCATTGAGCCACTATTCGTTTTTGGTCGTGTAAAGTCAGTAAACCAATTTAATTGTAAGCTTTTATTAAATACTCCATTAACTTCATCCATATCATCCCATTGTGTTGGCACTATCATGTCTTCCTTTGAGAAAACGGTATTCCAAAAGCCGTGAATGTATTTTCCGTACCATTCATTCCAATCCTCTGCAACACTTGTCGGGATAACATGATCAATATAATCAGGAATATTATCCATTGCATAGTTCTCAATCGTTCCTGTTTCTGGGTCAATAACATATATTCCTTTTATGTCTACCATTTGGCGGAATTTTTGATAGTATCCATACGGTACAACATAGTATGGTTTATCATCATCATTCGGTTCAAAGCTTGCTTCTAAAAGAATAGTATCTTTATATTTGCTGCGGACAATTCTTTTAATATCTTCATGAAAATAGGCAGAAGGAACATATTTCATCGAAGCTTCCACTAGAATAGCATCTTCATTTTCATCTTCTGCACTCATTTTAATATAGCCAGGAACAGTTTCTCCTTTAACCCATTTAAAAAAACCAGTATATTCGATAGGTGTTACCCAGTATAAATGGTCATCTATTTTTTGCAAAGTAGAGTCGCCAAGGTCATAGTAGGAGGAATGGGCAAGCTCTCCTAATTTCTTTTCACTGCGATATCTTGCATAACTTTCTGGAACAACGGCAATATGCTGTTCATCCATTGATTCCTCTTCACGGCTTGCAACCGTTGTTTTATTAGCAACAAATGCATATTTATCCTTTACAATTGTCAGCGGATAAAAAAACTGCAGGTAAGCACAAACCATTAGCATTAAAAAGCTAAGTATAGCAGTAACACTATACCCTTTTACACGCGGATAAAATAAGTCGCATAAAAAGAAAATGGCTATATAAAGAAAACCAAATTTTATAAGGGCTTGTATTGAGTAATCAACTAAACGGAAATAATCTAATAAGAAAATAAAGACTGCTCCAAGAATGACACGGGCAACTTGTGAATAAAGAAAAATTCTTCTCGGATAATAGGTTTTCCATACAAATGGATTTAAGGTTATTGCCAATAAAGCAAATAAATAAATCATTTTTATTTCTCCTCCTTTATTATAGTTTATCCTACGTTAATACGTAATTTAATGGAAATAGTTTCGTTTTTAAAAAGGCGACGGCAGTATAAAAAAATAATATAAAATAGGAAGTTGTCTTCTCCTTTTTACATGATAAGATAATAGTGCGTGTTCAAAAAGGAGGATAAAAAGGACCGAGAAGTTCGAGGCGGTTTAGCTTTGAGCATCACAGCGTATGGTGTTAATACGTGAGAAGCGGAAAAGCAAACCAACGAAGAAATTCGACGTGTCATTTTTACCGGACTTTTTGAACAACCTCTAATAGAGTATTTTCTTAAAGTCTCTGCAAAAAGTATACATATGAAGGAAAACTTTCACTCCTTAAAAAATAATTATATTTACTGTAGGGGGTTCGTTGTTTAAATCGTCTATTAGTATGTAAGCCGGTTTGGAGAGGGGGAGAGAAGAATTAATGATAAAGTTCTTATTGAGAAAATAATTGCCGGAAACGATCAAGCTTTTCGATTATTAGTTGAAAATTATCGAAATGATTTATTCCGTACTATATATAGTGTGCTTAAAGATCAGAAAGAAGCAGAAGATGCAACACAAGAAGTTTTTATCAAGATTTATACTTCTCTCCCCAAATATGAGAACCAAGGCTTCAAAACATGGATAACAAGAATAGCTGTTAATTATGCAATCGATGTAAAAAGAAAACAACAAAGAAGAAGAGAAGATATCTCGGAAGTTGTTGAATTGGATTTGCATCATACAAAAAAAGAAGAGGTAGAGTTAGAGATTGTAAATCGACAACGACGTCAGCTAGTCCGAAAAAGGCTAGAAGAACTGCCGGATAATTACAGGGATGTTATTTATGGCTACTATATTGCTGAAAAAAGCTATCAGCAAATGGCACTGGAACAAAAGGTTCAAGTGAAAACAATTGAAACAAAGCTTTATCGAGCAAGAATTTGGATGAGAAAGCATTGGAAGGAGGAAGACTTTTTATGACAAAACATTATGCTTATGAACAGTGGTTGAAGTATGTGAAGGATGAGCTAGAGGAACAGGAACGAAGCTTGCTCGAGGATCATCTTTATACATGTGATCATTGCCTCGAAGTCTATCTAAATGCTGTAGATGAACAAGAAACGGCGCTTCCTACCATTTCAAATGAGACTGCTTTTACTGACCAGATTATGCTAAAACTTTCCAATGAAGCTGTTGAAACAAAGTTTGTGATAAAGGAGAACAAGAGACAGAGCTTTTATCACTCTCCTATTTTTCATTACACTTTAGCTGCTGCAGTAACGCTAATTCTGATGTCTACGGGGGTTTTTCAATCCATTGTTCAACATACAGAAACCATTCAAAAAGCAGAGATGCCAAGTAAAAAAGAGTCTACAACCATTGGATTTGTGGATAAAACATTTACGTGGATGGATGAATTAGAAGGCAACATGAAACACAACAAATAAACATTAGTCTTTATTTGTTGTGAGCAACTAAAACAAATATAAGGGCAAATAAAACCTACTAAAGGTGGCGCGAGCGAAGCTCCGTCCCCTTTAACCATAAAGGAGGAAAAGAAAGAATGAAAAACCCGATTGTCGCTTTTTTATTAGCGTTTTTTCCGGGGGCTGGCTTGTTTTATATCGGAAAAAGGCTTAGAGGATTTTTATATGGTGCAGCTGTTTTAGGATTAGCTTTTTTCTCGATTCTTCTTGCTGTATCAGGAGCATTTATAGATGAAGGAATAATTATCTTTATTGTATTATTCGGTTTTACCATTTATATAATCAGTTTAATTGATACCTTCATCACAACAAGCAGATATTTAAAGAGACGGCTTCCTACAGAAAAAATAGATAGAGATGGAGAAGCAATTTTAGTAAATACAATAGAATCTGAACGTTTTTATACGATTGTTCTTTCCTTTATTCCAGGGCTCGGGCATATTCAATTAGGATTAATGTACCGTGGAATTACGTTATTAACCTCTTTTCTTGGACTAGGGATTATGATATTTTTTGTTACCTTTCTAACAAACAGAAGTGAGTTTTTAATATTTATGGCGATTTTGCCAGTAATTTGGGTTTATGGCTTTTTTGATGCCATGCAGCAATTTACTAAGAAGCAAAATGGTGAGGTTTTAGTGGATCAAACGGTATTTCAAGATTTTGAAAAGAATAGAGAAGATGGGAAAAAAAGCAAAGTGATTGCCACTTTTTTATCGATTTTTCCTGGAGCAGGTCATTTATATTTAGGATTGCAACAGCGTGGAATGCAATTAATGGCAGCATTTTTATTTTCTATTTTTATTTTAAATGAATTGAGATTAGGGCTTTTCTTATTTTTAATCCCATTGATTTGGTTTTACAGCTTTTTTGATGGGTTGCAAAAAGCTTCAAAAGCAGGAGAAGAACAACCTTTACAAGATACACCGGTCATTTCTTATTTAATCAATCACCAGAAGTGGATAGGCATTGGTCTTGTACTACTGGGAATATATTATTTATTTCTAAATATTATTTTGCCTATTTTAGCACCTAAACTGAATGTTTTATTTCATATTGATCTTCAGTTTTTATTTTATCAATATTTTCAAACAGGGTTAGTCTGCCTTATTCTTATCCTTGGCGGAGGACGCTTGTTGATGGGGAAGAAAAAGAAGTAAGAGAATTTGTATACAGATAGATAAAAAGTAAAAGAAGGTTCTGTTTAAAAGACGACGTCTATTTAAAAATCTAACAGAGCCTCTTATAGAAACAAGGGGGGAACAAAAATTGAGAACATGGCGTGTTGGTACATTTTCAATGGGGTTATCGCTGCTTTTCCTTGGGATTTTTCTTTTATTAACACAGTTATTAGACTGGGAACTAACAACGGTGTTAAAGGTTTGGTGGCCGATCATTTTAGTTGTACTTGGAATGGAAATACTGCTGTATTTGTTTACATCTAAACAGGAAAAACCATATTTGAATTTTGATTTATTCAGTATCATTATTGTTGGCATAATTGGAACTGCAGGAATAGCTATTGTTTTTTTACAGTCAACTGGATTATTAGATCTTATGGAAAAGGAACTGACAAAAGAAGAGGTAACAATGGAACTACCAGCTTTTGATTATAAAATAAAGAGCGGGATTAAGAGAGTGGTTATCGAGACAGAAGGACAAAGCAGTCCCTTATCAATAGAAGGAACAGAGGAGAAGAACGTTTCCCTGTTTGGTACATACCGAACGGATAATACAGAGGATAAAATAAGAATAAAAAAATCAGAAGATTATGTATTAGTTAATGAAAAAGGAGATACGGTTTACTTTAAACTAAAAGATTTGCCAGTTCGTTTAAATGGATTTTCTTCCTCGTATTCATCAATACAGTCAACTATTCTTATCCCATCCGATGTGAAGGTAGAAATTTTGGGTGAAAATGATGATTTAACGGTTAATCCAAGGCATCTTAAGAATGACTGGAGCATCTCTAATACAACGTCTCTTCATTTGAATTTAGCTGATACGGATAATGTAGAAGTAGCGGTTAAAGATACAGAAATATTAGCTGACGATCGTGCTGAGTGGAAAATCTTAAATAAAAATAAAGAAAATCTGAATGAATTAGATACATTAACAGAAGCAAATTATGTCAAAGGTAAAAAACAGGGTGCCATTCATATTATTAATGGAGGCAGCTTAAATTTAATAAATAAATAAAATCTATTTATAGTTGGAAAAGATCTATTTCGGTGTAGGTCTTTTCTTCTTGTATAAAATATATCGGTATGTTGGCAAAAGTAAGCAGCGGCAGGGATTAGAGAGCTTTAATCAAACGTTTGTTTAATTTTTATGGAAAGAAAGCAACGAAGATAGTTGGTTGAAAAAAGCAAGAAGAGGGTATAATGGAGATGAAAAATATACTCTTTTATTAAACGTATTAAATGATAGTTGCAGAGATAGTCAAGACTACTAAATATTGCCTAAAGATGCAATTATCGTTTATGATGATAGTTGGTAGTACGGATTGAAATCTTGAAAAATAGGATGATGGATATGAAACGAGCAAGAATTATATATAATCCTACTTCAGGTCGTGAAGCCTTTAAAAAGCATTTAGCAGAAGTGTTAAAGAAATTAGAGAATGCAGGATATGAAACATCCTGCCACGCAACAATAGGTCCAGAAGATGCTACAAAAGCAGCCAAGATTGCAGTAGAGAGGCGCTATGACCTTGTCGTTGCAGCTGGTGGTGATGGCACTATTAATGAAGTAGTGAATGGATTAGCAGAACAAGAATATCGTCCAAAGCTAGGAATTATTCCGGTAGGCACAACAAATGATTTCGCAAGAGCATTACATATTCCAAGAGATATAGAAGTAGCAGCAGATATAATAGCAAAAGGCGATACCATTCCAATGGATATAGGCAGAATAAATGGGAAATATTTTATTAATATCGCTGGCGGCGGACATCTAACAGAATTGACATATGAAGTGCCAAGCAAGCTGAAAACGATGCTTGGACAACTTGCTTATTATTTAAAGGGAATTGAAATGCTGCCTTTTTTAAAAGCGACTAATGTGAAGATTGAATACGACGGAAAACTATTTGAAGGGGAAGTTATGCTCTTTTTAGTGGGGTTAACCAACTCTGTCGGCGGGTTTGAGAAGCTAGCTCCAGGTGCTTCTATTAATGATGGCTTGTTTTCGCTGCTTATCTTAAAAAAAGCAAATCTTGCAGACTTTATTCGGATTGCTACAATGGCCATTCGCGGGGAGCATATTAACGATCCAGGCGTTATTTATGCAAATGCCAATCATATAAAAATTACTTCCAATGAAACGGTGCAATTAAATTTGGATGGGGAATTAGGCGGCATGCTTCCAGCAGAATTTATTAATTTATACCGCCACTTTGAAGTGTTTGTTCCAATTGATAAAATTCGAGATGAAGATAATCCAGAAAAGATAAAAAATATAGAACAATAAATAAAACCACAAGAGTGAGCAAACAAGCAGCTCACTCTCTTTGTAATAATCCCCCTCTAATCATTGCCTTTCCAAAAAACTTCCTATAATAATCCGCTCCTTTTTATGGTATGATTTATTTTTATCCAATGTATAATGAGAGTTTTGTTTTTGTCGCTTATCCAAATAAGTTTTAAGTTAGAACGATGTCTATCTACAGCGTCTAGCCCACATGTCTCTAAAAGTAAAAGGCACTGGTCAAAAGGCGTTTCCACATTTCTGAATGGAAAACAATAGGTAAAGGAAGAAGCATATGAGTCGAACATTACCAGTTCAAAAGAACGATACAATAGATATAGTATTTGAAGATTTAACACATGATGGCGCCGGTGTAGCAAAGGTGGATGGTTATCCACTATTTATCCCCAATGGTCTGCCAGGTGAAAAAGCAACAGTAAGAGTAGTGAAAACGAATAAAAATTATGGATTTGGCCGTTTAGTGGAGATGAAGGAAAAAAGCCCATACAGAGTGGAAGCCCCATGTCCTATCTATAAAGCATGTGGAGGCTGCCAGCTTCAGCATGTAAGTTATGAAGGACAGCTGCAAATAAAGCATAAACAAGTGCAGGATGTATTAACGAGAATTGGAAAAATTGATACGATTGTACATCCAACTCTTGGTATGAATGAACCTTGGCGCTACCGAAATAAAGTGCAGGTTCCGATTGGTGAGGGAGAAGGCGGATTGATTGGGGGCTTTTATCAACAGCGTTCCCACCAAATTATTAACATGGAAGAATGCCTTATTCAACAAGAAGAAAATGATGTCGTTATTAAAAAGGTAAAAGAAATCTGCAATAAATATGGTATGCGTGCATATGATGAAAGCCGCCATAAAGGTGATTTACGTCATATTATGGCAAGACGTGGATTAGTAACAGGCGAAATCATGGTTGTGTTGATAACTCGTACAAATAAATTAATGAATGAAAAGAAAATTGTGGATGAAATTGTTGAAGATATTCCTGAAGTGAAATCGATTATCCACAATGTGAATAATAAAAAAACAAATGTGATTATGGGAGATACTACAAAAGTACTTTGGGGACAAGAAACAATAACGGATTATATCGGCAATGTAAAATTTGCAATATCTGCCCGCTCTTTTTATCAAGTAAACCCAGAACAGACAAAGGTTTTGTATGATAAGGCATTGGAATATGCTGGACTACAAGGAGAAGAAAACGTTATTGACGCATATTGCGGAATCGGAACCATCTCTCTTTTCCTTGCAAAAAAAGCCAAAAAAGTATTTGGAGTCGAAATTGTTCCACAAGCAATAGAAGATGCCCGCAGAAATGCGGAATTAAATGATATCCACAATGTGGATTTTGCAGTTGGCGAAGCAGAAATAGTTATCCCCAACTGGTATAAAGAAGGAAATATAGCAGATGTATTAGTAGTCGATCCACCGAGAAAAGGCTGCGACAGTGCATTGCTGCAGACTATTATCGAAATGAAACCGAAAAAAGTAGTGTATGTCTCCTGCAACCCAGCGACATTAGCAAGAGATTTGCGTGTATTGGAAGATGGAGGATATAAAACACTGGAAGTACAGCCTGTGGATATGTTTCCGCAGACGATGCATGTGGAGTGTGTGGCAGAGCTTGTTCTACAAGTGTAAAACAATAAAAGACTCTTCCGAACCAAAATAGAAATTTCCGATTCAGGATCGATTTTAGTTAAAATAACATTTCCGATCTCCAATTTTGTTTCAATATCATCCCGGTTTTTCCTCAATAGGAACCCGGGATTTTTTCTTGTTTAATTCAATAGAAAATCAATATATTTTCAATAGTTTTATGAGGATTCAATCTTACTAAACCCTTGCTGTATCAGGCGTTTTTCAATAGTACATTCAGGCAGCTGTTCAATAAGAGACCGTAGGTCTCAATCAATCATTTCTCTATGTTTTATCTTCTTTCCAGAATTCTTATCTCCGCTATTTCTTCCTTCCATTCTCGGAGATTTCTATTTTAACTCCCGAAAAAACGTGAAAAAAATGCGGAAAAACAGGCGAAAAACGGTCATTTTTGAATCAGAAAAGGGGCAAAATTGGGGTTCGGTCGGAAATCTTTATTTTAACTCGAATGGAAGAATGCGGGTTTGAGGTGGGGGAAATCGGAAGGGTTTATTTGGGTTGTACATAGGTAGAAGAAAGAAATAAGTTTAGTTTGTAATATATAATCCAAAAGGTGGAATGTGTGAGAAAAGAGAAAGAACTAAACTGAAATCGTGGGTGTAGAAAAGAAAAGTTCCAACTCTGAAGGTTTTTCCGGTATTTTTTCGGCAGACCTTCGGATTTTTTTTTCTAAGATTAAAAAATCCGAGTGCATATAGTCTCCTTTTAAATAAGATTATTCTCTATTACTCCTCCTGATTTTTCTTTTTAGACACAACATCCAATAAATTTTGTAAAGATGCTATCCCTCGTACTTGCTCTGTTAGTGCATAATCAATGTATTCCAATGATGTTAAAGCCATTTGCTTAGCCTGAGCAACGTTGTTGTTTTCAAGGTCTGATAATACTTCACGAACTATATCCAATGAGTAAACGACTCTTTGAACAGTTCGGATAATCAATACCCTTCGAATATCGGATGGACTATATAGACGAAAACCACTCTCTTTGTGCCTTTCAGGGTTGATTAGCCCTTCCTTTTCCCAATGTCTAATAGCAGATGCGGATACATTCGCTTCTTTTGCAACTTCTCCAATTGTAAAAAAGGTTTTCTTACTGTAATCAGGAATTTCCGTTAGTTCTTTTAAATCAAGTATTTCAATCGTTTTTTGTACGGTTTCTTTTTCAGTATAGAGATTAACTTGTGCTTTATTAATCAGCCATAATCCCTCTACAATTTGTCCATTTTTGATAAGTGGCATGATCTCTTTAATCAAATCCATACCAAAGCCGGGCAATAATGCACGAATACATTGAAAATAGGCTTCATGAACAGAGGTATAAATTCTGTACCCATTTTCTGCTCTATCGACGACAGGAATCAGTCCCCAGGATTCATAATGTCTTAATGCACTTGTGCTTATATTCAACTTCTTAGCAATTTCAATTCCTTTCATAGAAATCTCCTCTCTTAACCTTATAAATTAAAGTTAAAGTTAATGACGGGTTTTTATAATAGGATACAACAATATAAAAGAAAAAAACACTAAACATTAGCATTTGCATTAATATTGTACTATGGAAATATAAGGTTAAATAATGAATGCCTTATAGAAATCTATTTAAAGGGAGCGAATACCTATGCAAAATCGAAAAATGAATCAAACAGTCGTACCTTACTTTATGGTACTTAGTGCTTCAAAATTTATTGAATTTACTAAGAATGTTTTTCAATCGGAAGTAATTAACGTAAATAAATTAGGAGACACAGAGGGTGTTATTCATGCAGAAATGAAAATTGGAGAAAGCATCATTTATTTCGCTGATACATCTCATGATGGGAGTTGTGGACCAGGAGTATGTGGAGATTTAAAGAATGATGGTTTAGTCCCTGTCCAAATGTATATTTATGTTGATAACGTAACAGATACTTATGAAAAGGCCATTAAAGCAGGAGCAACATCAATTATGGAAGTCATGGAAGATGGAGAAGGTGGTTCTATGGCTGGCTTTGTAGATCCTTTTAGTAATTTATGGTGGGTTCAATCAAAATAACATTAACAATATAAAAATGTTTAAATGAAAGAACGTTCCAATTCCGAAGGTTTTCCGGTACTTTTCCCGGCAGACCTTCGGTTTTTTTATTTCCAAAATCGGAAAAAATCCCACCCCAATTCAATGTCAGTTCAATCTCCATTTCAATTAGTTTCCAATCGGAATCCATTCGTTTCTCTCATTTCTATGCCTCTCCAAGCCTTGTCCAATAAGGGTTCAATCCATCTCCTATTCCTTTTCAGTTGGTTTCCACACATAATAGAGTCGAATGTTTTTCAGCGTTTTATCTGGTTTTTTCGTTAGTTTTTCAATTGTAGAAGTAGATCAGGAACTTATTCAAAATCCGATCTCCTTCGTCTACTCTGGAACGTAATTTTTTTCTCAAAATCAGTGAAAAAACGTTACAAATTCGAGTGGAAATGCGGAAAAAGCGGGAACGTAATTATTTTATGAAGAAATTTAGAGTAAACGGGTGAATAGGGCGTGAGCCCTTTTAGGAGAAGGGATTGAGGGGAATAGAGCGGTGATGGGGGTTGGAACTTAATTTTTGGGTGGGGACATAGTAGATGGGTGTATATCTTTATCTAATGTAGAGAAGGAGAAACGATTGTAAACAAAAACATGCGAAGGTGGCTAAATAGAGAGTTGAAAGCGAATCTATAACGGTATATGAGAGGTTGAGGAGGAGGAGATGGTTCTAACTAAACAGAAATTGTAGATTTACAATTAACAATTTGAGTTTCAAATCATCTGACGGTTAAGCTAAACTATATGTATTAAGAGCTTTTAATTTATAATTAAATTTATATCATTATGAAAGAAGGTGTTTTTTGTGGGAATGGAGGAAATCAACAAGGATATTTGTTTTGTAGTTACTCCCATCGGAGCGGATGAATCAGCTGAACGAAGATATGCTGATGGTATTACAGACGGAGTCTTAAAGCCAATCTTGGAAGAATTCAATTTGGAGCCGAGGGTTGCCCATAGAATTACCAAACCTGGATCAATTAACTCCCAGGTTATTAATAACCTATATTCCGCTAAGTTGGTTATCGCCAATTTGACTGGGCTTAATCCAAATGTTATGTACGAGGTAGGGATTAGATATACCATGCGGAAACCTATGATTCTAATTTGTGAAAAGGGAACAAGATTACCGTTCGATATTATTGAGGAACGAACTATATTCTATACCAATGATATTGCTGGTAGTGAGGAGCTAAAAAGCAGATTACGTTCAATGCTTATAGATTTTGATTTCGATGGTCTACAGGATAACCCAATTTATAGAGTTCTGGACTTTGAAAATGCTATGGGTAAGATTAGTGATGAATCTGCAAGCGATTCACTTCTCAAGGAACTAAAGGATATTATCCAATCAAGTAAAAGTGATGATTCAAATAGCAGAATAACAAGAACGGTTTCCATCGAATTAATTGAAGGGAGCAGTAAATTTTTATCATCTTCAGAGGCTTTAAAATTGCCAAAAGAGATATTAAAGGTTTCTGATAGATTTATAGCTCCCATGAATATAGAGAATTCTTCAAATAGCTCACCTTTACTAACTTATTCATCTACATTTACGTGGGATGTTGATCATTCATTGATTGAGCTTGCTTGTAAAAATACTTTAGGAGATAAATTTTTATCACTTATTCCTGTAGTGTAAGCTGTGATATCAATAAATATTGGGTTGTATAGGAAGGGTAAGTAATGAAGGGACAATAAGAACATGAGGTTTTGTATTTATTTGAAGAAAACAGAGCCAGAAGTAATTTTTTCTTCTGGAGAGCACATCTTTCCAGCTGGAATAGGAGGTATTCAGAAACTTCCTGTTGAGTATGTAAGTCACGATTGTAACAATGCGTTTTCGGCAATGGAACTTCCATTTATGAGAAATTCCCTCATTGCCCTACCTCGTCAAATCTATGGACCTGGTAAAAGAGGGAAATTGGATCGTAAACATGCCACAAAATCAGCGGTTTCCTTAATGAATGGTGTGAATGAGTCAGGGAATGTTGAATTTGGTTATATTAGTTTAGGTCATCCTTACAGTATTTCACAAATTAAAATGAATGTGAATGGAACTTGTCAGTTTATTTCTGATAGAACTTTTGGGGAGGTAAATAAACAAGTTGCGGATTTCGAAAAGAATTTGAATAAATATAGTGGAAGGTATCAATTGTATCAAGATGAACGATTAGATTCGGATGAGTTCTTACTTGGATTGCATGATGGTAAATGGCATGTAGCTCTAAGCAATATAGAACTGGAGTCAAGTATTAGTGATTTTGTAGAAAGGTTACTTACTCAAAAGCCATTTGATAACCAATCACCTAATTATGGCACTGTGCAGATAAGAGTACAGCAGTCCATTCAATTTGATGACAGATATTTTAGAGTGTGTGCTAAAATAGTTTTCAATTATCTTGCTTTTGTAAAGGGACAAAACTTTGTATTAAATGATCGTTTTAATCCTTTGCGAGATTGGATTGTAAATGGTGGAGAAAACAAGTTTGCTGTATTGTCGGGAGAGCAAACTAATCTTGTTATACCATTTCCTGATAAAGCACATAAAATTTTAATTGTTCAGTATGGAAAATCTATAAAGGGATTAATTAGTTTCTATGGAAATTCCTTTGAAACATTGATTCATTTGTGTGATGATTTCGAAGATATATTTCAATTAGAAGGTTTTGTCTGTGATTGGCAAAATAGTCGAGAGTTTCGATTGAATGATTATATCAATTTAATAGCCTTTAAATCGTAAATTAAATACAAATTCAGACTGGAGCCATATAAAGGACCAGTCTTTTGCTTTTTATTCAGTTGGGTTTTCTACTCCATTCATCTGGAGAGTCATCAGGTTTGTATTTAGTTTCCATCCAGGTTTCCACTCCCTCTGTTCCTTTACAATTTTGAATTCAAAACAGAAGCTAAAGTTTGAAATACTTATTGTTAGAAAGGGAGAACAAAGAGTTGTATTTTTATGTTAAATTTATAAGGTGCATAAGTATTGATATTTTTAATTGGAGAACCACAAGAAAAAGGTAGCGAAGGAGTATATATATGTTCGATTTTCTATTTGAATTAGATAAACAAAGGAACAAAAGACAATATTCAAAAGATAAGATAAAGGATATAAATTTTGTGTTAGAAACGGAAATTAGGAAAATTGATGAAGACCCGGAGAAATCTATTTTAAATGTTTTACATAAAAATGATGAGCATATCATAGTTTACCGCACTTTTTTTGATCAAGAAGAAAAATTCGGACCGTTTTTTATTGACCTTAAAGTAATTCATAAAAAAGGTATCGTTTTGAACCGAATCCGATTGAGTGCTACTTACTATAGCGATGATACAATAGAGATAGGTGATATAGAGGTTTTTGGAGAAAATAAAGGAAGGGGTTACGGATCAATTTTACTCCATTCATTAGTCAGTTTTGCTATACAGTATTCTGTAAATACAATTTCAGGTTGGATTTCTCATACAGACAAGGATCATTTTGATAAGCTCGATCATTTCTATAAAAAACATGGTTTTGATGTAATTTGGGGTAATTCTAGTCAGATTGTAAATAAAGCTGCAGACATTATTTGGACTAATTCTTGAATAAATTTCTCTAAATAGAGATGGTTAAGTCATTGCTGTCAAAAATATATCTTTATTGATGATAGAGTATAATTTGATTAAAAAGACTTTCGTATGGTAGAATAAGGTAATTGTTCTTTTTAACAGGCTCCCCCGCTTGTTCAGACGGCACAGGTTCCTTGCTCAGTTGAGCAACTCTCAACAATACAATATAAAGGGGTGGTTATTATGAAGGAACTGTTTACAAGCCTTAAAGGTACACAAATCGTACTGCAAGCAATTACCTTGTGTGTAAGTTTTCTAGTCTTTAGTAATGGCGTAGTTGAGTGGTCTGTTAAAGAGAATGAATCATTGAAAAAGAGAGCGTCTAAGACGTTCTTTTTTTAAACAATTAATAAATTTAATCTAAAAATCATTGGTTATTGTGCCTATTTGAGAAGAGCATGACTTCATGCGAAGCTCCTTTTGACTATTTCGAACTGTATATTGTCAAGGATAAGAAGAAATGGGGAGGGGTTTTATGGGAAATTGTGCATTATGTCAAGAAGAAAGGGAACTAGAAAAAAGTCATATTATCCCTAAATTTGTTTTTAGGTCGATGAAGAAAAATTCACCCACAGGTAATATGCGAATGGCATCCCAACCAAACAGGGTTATTCAAGACGGTGACAAACAGGCGATGTTGTGTGGGGTCTGTGAAGATAGATTCAGTCGAAATGAAACAACTTTTGCTAATAAATTCTATCATCCATATCATTCAGATAATCTCCATGTTGTGGAATATGGACAATGGCTTAATTACTTCATTTCTTCAGTCAGTTGGCGAAGCCTTTATCTTGATATCATAGAATTTGTGCGTGATCAAAATATTGATATTATAGATTTAGGTACTTTAATTGAAGCAGAAAAAGTCATGCGTGAATTCCTTCTTGGAGAAAGAAAAGACCTTGGTCATATTGAAAATCATATATTCTTTTTTGGTCCTATTAAGGAAGTATCTGGGGATACCAGTGAATTTGATTTACATACTGCCATTGGGGGAAGTGTTGTGGGTTATACTTACATTAACCATAACCCCGACTCATCATATGTATTTTTAAATCTTCAGGGGATATTAATTGTTACAATATTAAAAAAGGACGTTGAAGAAGTCTGGGAAAATACCTTAGTTAAGGAAAAAGGATTCTTTAATATGGGACAGCCAAATCATACTGTATCTTCACCAGTGTTTAATGAGCTTTTTGCCGTGGCAAAGAACCTTAGAGAATCGAGAGAGAAAATTTCAGAAAGCCAAAAAGGAAAAATTGTGGAAGCTATAAGAAAAAACCCAGAACGATTTTTGAAGAGTAAGGCGTACCAGCGACTTAAAGATGATGAAAGAATTAGAAAAAAGTAATTGCTACCCTAGATCAATTTTTTTACTTAATATTCCCCCAGAAAAATGAGGGAATATTATTTCAATTATGCTTTTTTATAGAGTTCATCTGAATATTTTTCTTGTAGTTCCTGTATCTTCACCGTTAAATCTAGCTTTTTAGCAATTTGAATGATTTCACCCCAAAAACCATCTTTATGGAGTGGCCATCCATTAAAATATTCACCCATTGTCATCCGAGATAGCTGTTCATAAATTCTATCTACACGTTCTGTGAAAACACCAAATTGAATCTGTGAAGGCTGATTTGTTTCAAGATTTACTCCTTTGAAAATAGGGACAGATACTTCTAAATATTCATTTGGACTAAGAATAGAAGGATTTGAACGATATAGGCCAACGTCAAAAATTTCTCCATCAATAGTTATCCAAGAGTGACAGAAAGGGAATGGAACTGACTCAGCTTTCACGAATCCTAATTGTAGCTTACAATCAATACCTTGTTCTTTCAACAGGATATAGAGAATGCTAGAAACTCCATGACATGCACCACGCCAAGCCTCTTTAACTGAGTGATCAAATACAGCTAAGAAAGTATTTACAAGTTTCTCATTATAAGGGTACGGAGTGCCTAAGACGAAAGCTCGTTCTTTCCATAAATTTTTTTCGTTTAGGTTCTTATTTATACAACATTTTTTATATTTCTTCCCGCTTCCACAAGGACATTCATCATTACGACCAACCATTTGCTTCATACTTCCTTTCTTTTGAATCTTCAATTATTAACATAACATAGAACCAATTATTTTGTATTTCGCAATTTTTTCGGCAACCATGTTTGAACAGAGGGAGTTAAATACAGTGTTTAGCCTTTCAATTGCTTAATCTAGCTACAAAAAATTAGTATATACTAAAACCAGATAGTAGAATGTTTTCAAATTTTAATGAAATAGGAGAGGTCTATATGAGGGAAAAAGATTTTGAAAAATTTCTTGTTAATGACGGAAAGATTGATAGTAAGGATAAGGCTGTGCGTTCCAGACTAAGTAAAGCAAGAAAAGTAGAAGTTGAATTTCACGTTAATTTGGATGAAATAGTAAGAGATGATGTAAAGATGTATGAAACCTTAAAGCGAATTAAGAGAGAGCTAATTGACTCAAATGGTTCTATTCAGAATGCTTTGCGAAAATATTATATCTTTATTAATCAGAATGAATTTCCTACATTAAGTCAATATGAAAAGAAGCATAACAGTTTCAGCAGATAGTACATCATTTATTCACTATCAATCACAACACCTTCATTACTTATGTAGATTAAATATTTGTGCTACCATAAATTAATAAAATTGAAAGAAGGAATAATGATGAACAGTTCCTCTGACTATTATCCTCTTAGTCAACATTTAATAAGTTTAATAGAAAAAGGTGTTACAAGGGCAACTTTAACTTTCCAAGAGATTGAATACTTAATAAAAAGAGACTTGCCTCCAACTGCTAGAAAGAATCCAACATGGTGGTCAAATTCACATACAGAGAAATATAGACAATGTGCTTCCTGGCTAGAGTATGGTTGGGAGAAAGAAAATGTAGATTTAAAAGCTGAAAAGATAGAGTTTCGGTACATAGTTAAATAAGCCGAGCCTTATGCGGAATAAGCTCATCTTTTCAGGATTCTTCAATCTCTATAAAGAGGATAGGAAGTTTTAAAATTTGTTCTGCAACCAGGGGCAATAAGGTGTGGAAACAAACGAAATAGAAGAATGTTATTTCATATTTCCCTAATCTAAATGTGTTAACACTTGCTGTTATTTAAAGGGGAAATCAAGTAGGTAATGTCAACACTTTTTCTATGCAAATCGTTGCTATATCAACGGTTATTCATTGAAGTGTTAACTCTATTTCAATCTCGGAAAAGTGTTGACTAGACTAATATAAATCGTTTTTCTGTAGAAGGAATATAGACCTCCTATTTTATCACTTTTTTAATGTAGCCCCATAATAATCAGCGACTATTTTTGCTGGAATATAGGGTATTTCAGTTTCATCCCTACCACCACGATTTTTTCTATTAATTTGCCGCAATACTTCTTCTGCTCTTTCGTCTTGCTCTCGAGATGTGATGAAGTTATAATCTGGAATCAGCCACAAGCCATTTTCATTTTTATGAGCATCACGGAACTTTCCTTTTTCACACATTCTTTCTACAGTTTGACGATCTAACCCTAGTTTCTTGCATACTTCAGCAACTGTATACATCTATTGAACCTTCCTTCCTAATCAATGTAAAGTTTATCCAAATACTCAACTTGATTATCGCACTATTCTTATTTATAATACAAATTAATCAAATGAAAAGTAGGGAAAAATAATGGTTCTAAAAACCTCCATACAATTAAAATTTGAATATTTTAAACGGCTCGCATTCTAATTAAGATGAATGCGGGCTTTTTTATTTTCATTTGCCAATAGTCAGTGGAAAAAAGTAAGCCCGTAATCAAATAGCGCATTTAAACGCGTAGGCACCTCCGGTACGATAGACGTATCAATCAAAGGAGGTGCCATTCTTATGCCAACCACAAAATTAACCATTGTCCCCGTGACATTAGATCCTATCCACGACACCCTTCCATCTGTTGTACCGCAATCTCAAAGCCATTTCCCCAACTGCATGATTAAAGCAGCTGGTGTTGAAATTTCCTTCTTCAATGGCGTAGATGATCGCATCATACAAGTCATCATGAGGGAGTTGAGCAATCGGTGAAACATGATTTTACGAGCGTTAAAAATATTTTTATTATCTGTGGTAAAACGGATATGCGTAAAGGAATTGACGGCCTCGCTACGCTTATTCAAGATTCATTTGAGTTAGATCCATATAGCGATTCAATCTTTCTGTTTTCTGGATGGAGCAAAGATCGTTATAAATGTTTGTACTTCGATGGTGATGGCTTCGCCATGCTTTATAAACGATTAGATAACGGCAAGCTTCAATGGCCGAAAGACGAAAATGAAGTACGAAATCTTTCACAACAAGAGCTTCGTTGGTTATTAGAAGGACTATCGCTTCAGCAGCCAAAGGCAATTGCGAAATCTGCAAAAGGTGTCTTTTAAACGCTCCATTCCGAATGGTATAATGATCCATAGATGAAACTGTACGGAAATGTGGTGAACGATTTGACAGGTGTTAATTCGAAGCAAGAAGAACAAAACGAACGTATCATACGATTACTAGAGCAACAACTTGCTCAGTCAAATCGACAAATAGAAACATTGACTGAACAAGTACGCCAATTAACCAAAGCTTTATATGGTTCTAAATCAGAAAAATCAAAGTATCAAGCACCAGACGGTCAAGGATCTTTATTTGAAGACGATCCGTCTTTTAGCGATTCTGAGCAGACAGAAGAACAAAGCACGGAAACCATTAGCTATACCGTTATCCGTAAAGTATCGAAGAAAAAGAGAAACGATTCATTTAGCAATGATATTGAAATAGAAGAAATTCATCATCATCCAGCTAATACACAATGTGATTGTTGTCTCCATCAAATGACAGAAATAGGTACAACAGTAATAAGTGAAGAGGCAAAATTCATTCCAGCTACAATGAAGCGTGTGCAACATATCGAGCATGCCTATGAGTGCAAGGCATGCAAAAAAGATACCACTCAAAAAGCACAAATAAAACGAGGGAAAGCGCCACAAGCTGCCATTCAACGTAGTATTGCAGGACCAACTGTTTTGGCAAAACTTATCTACGATAAGTTTATTCAGTACTTGCCTCTTTACCGGCAGGTAAAAGAGTGGGAACGATATGGCTTACTTACAAATGATAAGAACCTATCTAACTGGGTTATTCGCGCTGCCGAAGATTGGCTTCAACCAATTTATGATTTGATGAAGAAATTATTAACAACTAAATCAGTGCTCCATGTGGACGAAACCTATGCGCAAATCATTAAAAGGTCCGACGGGAAATCCGGACAATCGAATGCTTATAACTGGGTATGTCGTAGCGTACCAAGCCAAGGCCCTATCATTGTCGTTTTCAAAAGTGCCTTATCTAGAAGTCGAGCTATATTAGAAGATTTGATAGCCGGGTTCAAAGGAACTGTGATTTGCGATGGCTATTCAGCTTACGGTCAATTACCTGACGTACAGTTCGCTAACTGTTGGGCTCACACGAGACGTTATTGGTTAAAAGCTGATAGTAAAAACGGTCGAATAGGCGTCGATTACTGCGACAGGTTGTATCAGATTGAGCGTAAAGTTAAACATCTTTCACCCGAAGAACGCCAACAAATGAGACAAAAAGAATCGAAGCCTATCGTAGATGAATTTTTCGATTGGGTCGATCGCTCACCGTTCTTCGGTAAAAATGCATTGGCGAAAGCAGCTGAATATACATTGAGCCGAGCTGATGGTTTAAAAGCATTTCTTGATGATGGGCATTTAGAAATCAATAATAATCCAGCCGAAAATGCGATTCGTCCGAATGTGATTGGTCGCAAGAACTGGCTTTTCTCCGTGAGTGAAGCAGATGCCAAAGCAAATGCCACCTGTCTAAGCTTGGCCGAAACATCGAAAGCAAACGGCATCGATTTTTATCAATATTTAGTCAAGTTACTAACAGAGCTGCCAACTTTACCAATTCATCAGCAACCAGATCTTTTACATAACTACATGCCATGGTCGGAAAATATCCAAGCCACATGTGCAAAATAGCCAAATATCTGAAAAAATCTTCAGATATTTGGCTATTCATCGTGCGTACCGTGAAGGTGCGCTATTTTTTTATAATTCGGGCTTACGGTCAATCCGATTCCTTTTTAGTGTATTTACATAAATTCTTTATGAAATATTTCTAAAGGTTCCTTCTTAGAGGAATCTATGATGGCATCATTTTTTTAATTCTAGGTAGGTATAATCAAACTTGAGGAAAAGATCGCCCTTGACGGCAAAAACAAAGTTAGTTACTCAAGAGGCTGTGTTTGCATCAACTGAAATGCTTCATACAACTGCATTTTTGGATGATACGAGTGAAACGAGTGCAATTCCTAATTTCCTTTTTAATTCTTTTTTGAATGAACCCTTTAAATGTTCAATTTAAGAGGATAACAACAATTCTATTTATTGTACTGAATGAAGCATTTAATCCTTCATACGAGTAAAACGAGTGGTTCCTATAAATTTAGAAAGTGAATTGAGGGATAAGGAATAGCTTTCTTATCCCTTTAAGTTTTTGATTGTAGTATAAACAATATTCTTCTTTAATAACTACGTATAGTATAATTGTATTAGGAAAAACCTAGTAAATGGAAAAGTGGGTATCCAAGAATGGATACTAGATTTAATATAGATAAGGTTTTCGTTCAATCTTTGTGGGCTAAAGGAGAGTTAGGAGAAATGGATGTTAATATTCCTAGTGAGTTTGAAAAAACGCTAGATGAATGTTCAAATATTGCGATAGAAGCATATAATGACACAGTTCATTATCAGAAAGAGATTTCTGATATGGTTGATAAATTACACTGGCAATTAACTATTGAAAAAGAGGATCTGCTAAGCAATAGGGATGCCAAAAACTTTGAATTTTCATCTGCACTCGATAAAATAATACAAAAAATAGGGGTTCAAACTAAGAGCAGTATAGAGGATCTTTCTCAATCTTCAGCCAGAAAGAAAAAATCATTAAATACATTTACAGTATCTCTTTTTGGAAGAACCAAAGCTGGAAAGAGTACGATACGTGAGGCTTTAACAAAGGGTAGTGGTGGAACAATCGGTAAAGGGGCTCAAAGAACAACAAGGGAGATTTTAGAATACTCTTGGAAAGGGTTAAGATTGTTAGATGTACCAGGAATTGAGGCATATAAGGGTGACGATGACACACAAGTGGCCCAAGATATAATAGATCAATCCGATATGATTGTGTTTTTAACATCAGATGACTCCGTTCAACCAGGGGAATTTGATGAGATGGCAAGTCTTCAGGAAATAAATAAACACTTTTTTGTTGTTATGAATGTTAAGCATAATCTTTTAGAACCTGAAACTGGAGAGCCAAGTGTTCGGAAAATCAATCGTTTCCTTAGAAAGCCAGATAAAGTTTTTGACTTGGATAGATTAAAAGAACATAGAAATCATATATCACACTACGTAAAAACTCACTTGGGTATTTCCCATGTAGATGTGATTTGGATTCACGCTCAAGCAGCTTTTTTAAGTACAAAAGAAGATAAAAAGGAAACTTCTAACCAACTTTGGAATGTAAGTCAAATGGAAATGCTTTATGATAGGATCTCGTATGAGATAAATCGTTATGGAAAACATAGACGAGTGCTCACATTTTTTGATAGTCTTGTCCATTTTGTAGATACTGTCGAAAAAATGCTTTGGGAAGAACAAAGTGTTATACGAGCACAAGCCCATTATATGGTTGAAAAACGTGATGAGTTACAACGTTTTTTTAATCAATTTATTCCGGAAAGTAACAGAAGAATTGAAAGTAAAGTTGAAGAATTATTTGCACCAATAAAAGAATGGATTCCTAGTTTTGTAGAAGAATATATTGGTAGAAAAGATGCACATGATGTACTACAAGAGCGGCTTAAAGATAGAAGTGAAAATATTGAAAAGTCTATGGAAACCGTATTAAAGATCGTGACTGGAGAACTTGAAAGCTACTTAAACGAATTTTCACGGCAATATCAATATGATTTCGAAAATATTCATGTTGTACCAAGTGATATTGGTACCTTAAAAAAAGGACAACTAGGAAGAATTACTAAGTGGGGAGGCATTGCTTTAGGTGGGGTATCAACGGCGGTTTTTATAGGAACTGCAAATATTTGGAACCCAGTGGGATGGTTATTATTAGGTGGAAGTGTTGTTGTTGGAATTTTTAGTGGACTGTTAAAAAGTTACGAAAAGAAAAAGTGGCAGAGAGTAAAAAGAGATGCGGAGAAGGCCCTCTTTGAAAATATTGATGATCTGGAAAGGAAAACTATAGGAAGATACAAGTCATGGTTTTATAAGGAAATTACCTCTAAGGGGAAACAGGAGATTTTCGATGAAGTTAGCACCTTTACTGAAGGCTTGTTTTCAATAGCAAATTTAGTCAGAGAATATGCGAAGAAAATGGGAAATATGAAAGAAAATATCAATAAACATATGTTTTTCCATTTACTTCAGCTTGAAAGTGTGCCAATGGAGTTATCTGATATTATAGCAATTTGTAGGGATCAAGGAGTTGCTACAAAAATTATTGTTCCTTCTCATTGGTTTATGAATGGGTCTTATCTATCAAATCTAAATGATATATGCGGTGAACATGTCTATTTAATAAGTGATGATATAGATATTCGTAACTTAATAGCAAGGTCTCTTCACCATGAAAAGGTTAATCCAGATCAAGTTACAATCGAAAATAGAGATAATAAAAGGGTTGCTGTTGTTCAAGTTCCAAATAACTTAAAAGGGCTTATTATTGGAAAGGGCGGAGTTAATATCCGTTTAGCTCAAGGAGTTTGCAGAATGAAAATAGTTCTTAAATAAAAAGAGAGGAGAATTAACTTATGGATTCGTTATTGTACAAGAAAAATCTACAATCAATTGATGAAATTTGTAGTAAGGTATTGAATACCTTAGAAGGTAGGCAGGAAGACGAAATTAAGAGTTTATACAGAGATTATAAAGTATTTTTGAATGATTATAACAGAGAAACAAAACTTTCAATTGCATTTGTTGGCCAATACAATGCTGGTAAATCATCTACTATCGCTGCCCTTACCAATGCTAGTTTTCTTGAAAAACATTATGAGGAAATAGATGGAGAAAGAAAACTTGTTGAAGTATATGAAGTAGGGGATAAAAAATTGTATGTTGGAGCACAAATCATGACAGATAGAACGGAAGAATATATGTGGAATGATGTGCGAATTATTGATACACCTGGAATCTATGCAGGAAGAAATGACCATGACGAGAAAACTTTAAATCAAATCTCAAAAACGGATTTATTGGTATTTGTAGTTTCAAATGAGCTGTTTAATCCTCAAGGTGGTGATTTTTTTAGACGTATCATTCACGATATGCAAAGAAATGGTCAAGTGGTACTTGTTGTAAATAAAATGAGTAGAGAGTCAGGTACATCTTACACCCTTCAAAAGTCACTTCTTGAGGTGATGGAGCCATTTCACCCAGATGATTTTTATACTTGTTATATTGATGCCCATGATTATTTAGAAGCAAGATTGGAAGAAGACGATGAAGAAAGAGAATGTCTATTGGAGGACTCTAATTTTGAAGCCTTTCTAAATTCTTTACAGCAGTTGATAGACAAAAATAAACTAACTGCAAGGTTGTTAACACCATTACATAGAGCATCAGAGGTATTAGAAAAGGCATATAATCTTCTTACAACAGAAGAAAAATTACATCGAGATATGGTTGAAATTTTGCGTAGAAAAGGTATTTTAGTCAGAAATGCTATGACTCGGTTTAAAAATATAACTACAAGTGAGTTAAATAAATTAGAACATAAAGTGATAATGATAGGTGAAAATGTTGCTGGTATGGCGGATGGAAACCATAGTTCTGAAGAGGTAAATTCAGCTTTAAAAAAAGCAGAAAGTCAGATAGAGAGCGAATCGGAACAAACGCTTGAAAGAATTCAAAATGGATTAACTGAGCAAGTAGAACAACTCCAAATAGAACTTGAAAATCTTCAAGATTCAACGCTCGGGAGGTCCATTTCCAAAATGCTTGAAGCAAGTACAGGCAGAAAATCGTTGGGGGAAAGAGACTTTACTGAGAAAAAAAGTGGTCATTCAATCTTAGAGAAAGGACCGGAGGCATTAAACAAAGTGGGGCAATTTGCAACTAACGTTTCAAAGGATGCTGTTTATAACTTTGTGAAGTTCTTTGGGGGGAAATTTAAACCTTGGGGAGCAACAAAGTTAACTAAATTTGTAAATAAACTTGGCCCTGTATTATCTATAATAGGCACGGTTTTAGATATTTTCTTTGCAGCAAAAGAGGAATACGATGAGGTTTCACACGAGCAAAAACTTCGTGAAGCAAGGGCAGATTTACGAAAGGATTTTCGAGAAGTTGCCCTCGAAATTAGAAATGAATATGAACAAAACATTAACGGATCCATATTGCCTTTCTTTTTAGAACAAATAAGAGATGCAGAGAAAGATCAAGTTGAATTAAGAGATTTTGAACTATCTAAAGAATCTTCTGTACATGGTATGGGGCAATTAATGATTCAAGTTAAGAAAACATTAACAGAGCTAACTAATCGCTAGAATAATTAAATAATGGAGATAAGGTAAAGCAATTAGTATTTTTTAATGGGATTAGAAAACCTTAAATCGAAGCAGACAAAATTAATTGTCTGCTTCTTTTATACATAGCACAAAAGCCATAAGATATGTTTCCCAGAACTATGCTAATAGGGAGTATGGTAAAAACAGTGAAACAAAAAGTTCTATTATATTTTTTGGTTTGTCCCCAACTATCTTTAGCTTTTTAAGGTATAGAAGCAATATAAAGTATAATATAATTAATAATTAATCTAAAAAGGTGTGAGTATATTGGGTAAGTGAGGAATTCTTCAGGATAGTAGTAGAAGAAGAGAGAATAAGGTATAATAAGTGATACGAGGAGGTGTGATAAGTGGAAAATAAAATGTATGAATTATTACTAACTATAAGTAATAGAATGGATAAAATGGAAACAGAGTTAAGAAAAGAAATTCAAGGAGTAAAAGCAGACTTACAAGAAACGAAAACAGAGTTAAGAGAAGAAATTCAAGAAGTAAAAACAGAGTTAAGAAAAGAAATTCAAGAAGTAAAAACAGAGTTAAGAAAAGAAATTCAAGAAGTAAAAAC